>DASPFV010000094.1:0-22173 GCA_035620975.1 Vicinamibacterales bacterium | reverse complement strand
ACGCCCCTCGACGGGAACGACCGTGCGCTCGTAGCCTATCCAGTGAAAGACGAGCTCCGAATCGGGCGAGGGCACCGCGATGCGGTAGCGCCCCTGCCGATCGGTCTTCGCGACGACGCCCGTGCCGCGGACGACGACGTTGACGGCTCCGGGCGGGGGCACCCAGTCCTCGTCGCGGGTCAGCGCGAGATCCCCGTGGCAGGACTCCCGGCGGCAGTCGTTCATCGTCGGATTGTGCAGCACCACCCCCGAGACCGTCAGGTTCGCACCTTGCCGAGCCGGGCTCGCCTGCTGCGCCGCGAGACCCACGGATGCGAGCACCGCGCTCACCAGCGTGAGGCGAGCCAGAGCGGCCTTCAGAATCCCCATCATCATCATGAGCGGGCCCTCCGGGTGAACGGGGCTGGTCAGGCGCGGACTCGGCTCTGCTGCGCCCTGAGAATCTGCCCGCCTGGCGCGTGAACGGGCTCTGCGGGCGCAGGGGGCTTCCGGGATGGCCGCCACCATTCCGGGCGCGGCCAAACCGCGGCGCGACGGGCTCGCATCGACGCGAGATTCTACCAACGGCCCCCATGAGTGCGATCGAGGGGGACCGAACGGGCCAGATCGCGGCAGCTCCGGCACCTGCGGGGACCCTGGCTTGCATCTCCTGTCGGCACAGAGTACTCTTTCAGGGCGGTGCGGCTTCGCACCGCATCCAACTTCGATGTCGTAGCCCGTCACCGGGCGAGCCGCTTCACCTGAGTTGAGCGTTCCCAACGCTACGGAGATGCGGCGATGACGGATCCCGTAATACCAGAACAGCTCGCATGCGAAGGGCCGTGGCGCCCATTGGAGCCGCACGGCTCGAACACCAGGATTCCGAGGACCACTGCATGAACGCGCAATTGGCGGCCGTCGGCGTGCTGCTGGCGCGCGTCGAGCGCCTGGCGCGCGACCTCGCGGACGATCCCGATGGACACGTCTGGCGATCGACCACGGAGCTGCGGACGACCTTCGATGCGCGGGGCCCCGTCGAGCCCGCCGTCGCCCGCGTCCTCGACAGCGTCGTGATGCTCCGGCGCGGCCAACGGAACGGCGCGCGACGCGAGTTTCAGCGGCGAGCACACGGCATCGATCGTCTCGAGCAGGTGCTGGAGGGCGAACTGCTGCCAACCCTGCGCGTCTTGGGCTTCCTGGTCTGAGCACGCGCGGGCCAGGTGCCGGCGGGACCGTCATCACAGATCGCGGCGTATTCAGGAGGTCATGGTATGGCTGCTGACAAGCTCGGCCCGCGTCCCGTCCTGCACGAGTGTCCGGTCTGTCATTGCCCTCAGACGAAGATCCAGCGCAAGCTGAGCGCCGACAGGGGCGGATCCACGAACTATGTGTGTGCACGGGTTGAATGCGCGGTGGGCATCGACCTGGCCAAGGTCGACACGTGGGTGGCGGTGTGAGGCCAGCCGGGCGTACCCCGTGACGTGGCCGCCCGGCGGGATGGCGTAGCCGCTACTGCACCGAGAGGGCTTCGCTCGGATGGACCCGGACGGCGCGCAGCAGCGGCACCACGTGCGCTGCCGCGGCGACGAACACGAGCGCTCCGATCGAGAGCGCAAGCGCGAGCGGATCGCTGGATCGGGTTTCGTAGAGCTGATTCCCCAGCACACGACCGAGGGCGACCGAACCGGCCAGACCCGCGGCGATGCCCAGGCCCACCAGCCACAGGCCACGGCCGAGCACGAGGCGGACGATGTCCCCCCGTGTGGCGCCGAGGGCGATGCGGATGCCCAGCTCGCGCCGGCGGGACGAGACGGCCTGCGACAACGCGCCATACAGGCCCACGGCCACCATCACGAGCGTGGACGCCGCGAACACGGTCAGCAGCAGCATCAGAAAGCGCCGCGAGGCCACCGAGGCGCTCACGACCGCTTCGAGCGGCGCGACGTCGTAGATCGGGACGTCCTGGGCAATGCTCGCCACCTCGCGCCGGATCGCCGGCGCGAGGCTCGCCGGCTCGACCGCGGTCCGCACCACGAGCACGAGGAACGAGTCCGTGATCTGCTGCTGCGGCAGGTACATCTGCGGCGTGGGCGGATCGCCGAGGCGATAGTGCCTCACGTCCCCCACCACGCCCACCACCGTCCGCCACGGGTCGTCGGGTCCGCCGATTCGCACGCGGCTTCCGAGCGGGTCCTGTCCCGGCCAGAGCATCCGCGCCGTCGTCTCGCTCACCAGCAGCACCGGCGGGCTGTCGGTGCGGTCGGCGCTCGACAGCAGCCGGCCCGCGAGGAGCGGAATGCGCATGACGGCGAAATAGTCCGGCGTCACGCCGTATCGCTCGACCGAGGGCGCGTCTGCCTCGCTGGCGAACCTGCGCCCCTCGATCCGGAATCCCCGCCGGTCGTAGTCGTCGCCGAGCGGGATCTGCCCCGCGAGCGCGGCGCGCGCCACGCCAGGCAGCGCGCCCACACGCGAGAGCAGCTCGTCCTGGAATCGGCGCACGGCGCTGTCTTCCGCCCACGCCGGCCCGACGAGCGAGAGCCTCATCGTCAGGACGCCTCGGGGATCGAAGCCCGGATCGACGCGCAGGAGCCGATCGACCGTGCGGAACATCAGGCCGGCGCCGGCCACGAGCAGCAGCGCGAGGGCCACCTCGCCGGCAATCAGCAGCTCCCGGCCGCGCTGCGCACGCTGGCTGGCCGTCTGCCGTGGGCCTCCACCCGTCGCGCCGAGCGGGTCGAGCCGCGCGGACGTCCAGGCCGGGACGAGACCGAAGGCGATCGGGGCGACCGCCGCGGTCGCCGCTCCGATCAGGAGGACGACCGGATCGGCCGAGGCCGCGTCCAGGCGCGGCACGGTGACGGGCGCAACCCGCGCCAGCAGCTCCAGCCCCCAGCTGGCGATCAGCACGCCGGCGACGGCCGACGCGCTGGCGAGCACGAACGACTCCGTGAGCAGCTGCCGGGCGAGGCGGCCTCGCCCGGCCCCCAGCGCCGCCCGCAGCGTCAGCTCCCGCTCGCGGTCGATTGCGCGGGCCATGAGCAGCCCGGCGACGTTCGCGCAGCCGACCAGCAGCACGAACGCCACCGCGATCAGGAGGACCTGCAGCGGGCGCCTGAACTGCCCCGAGATCTCGTCGTGCAGCATGCGAAGCACAGGAGCGTCGGCTGTGTAATCGGACGGATGCTCGCGCCGGAGGACCTCCTGGACGCCGGCCAGCTCGGCGCGCGCCTGTTCGGGCGTGACGCCCTCGCGCAGCCTGGCGACGAGCTTGAGATGCTGGCACGTCCGGCATGATGACGGCCCCGCGGGATCGTAGCCGAGCGGCGCCCAGATCTCCGCGCGGCGATAGAAGTGCTCCGAGACGAGGGGCTCGAACGACGGCGGCAGGACGCCGATGACTTCGTAGCGGCGGCCGTTCAACTCGAGGGTCGTGCCGACGATCCCGGGCCGCGCGCCGAAGCGGCGGCGCCAGAGCCCGTCGGAAATCAGGACGACATGCCAGCGCTCGTGGTGATCCTCCCCCGCCGCGAAGTCGCGCCCGAGCGCCGGACGGATGCCGAGCATCCTGAAGTAGTTCCAGTTCACCCGCATACCGTCCAGCCGCTCGGCGCCGCCCTCCGCCGCAAGCGCCGGGCTCCAGCCACGGACGATCGCCAGCTCGTCGAACGCCCGCATCCGCGCCCGCCAGTCGACCACTGTCGCGAGGCCCACGTTTCCCACCGCGCCCGACCCGTCGTCTTCGGCGTGCCCGGCGACGACGAGCCGATCACCGTGCGGGTACGGAAGCGGGCGCAGGAGGGTGCGGTGGGCGGCCGTGGCAATAGCCGTCGCCGCGCCGATGCCGAGGGCCAGCGTGAGAATCGCGGCGGCGGCGAACGCGGGCGCGCGGGCGAGCATGCGCAGCGTGAAGCGGATGTCCCTCCACAGGTCGTCCATGACGAGCATCCTTCCTGGAGCACTCGCCGGTCGCGCGGCCGGACGGCGGTACCGCGAGGCCAACGAGAGGAGCGCCTGGCGCCAGAACCAGGCGCGCGCGGCCGTCGGACTTCGCCGGGCGGCGATCGCCTGGAATTCCTCGATGAGGTCGCCGGCGATCGCTTCGGCCGCCTGACGGTCGAGGACGCGCTCGAGGAGCCAGAGCGCGAGGCGCGGCGGCATCATGGCTCGCTCAGCTTGGGCGCAACGCCCCGGGCCATGGCCCGCAGGGCGTGCCAGGACCTGGCCAGCGCCTGCCGGCCCGCCGGCCGCAACGCGTAGTACCGCTTCCGCTTGCCCCCTCGCTCCGGGGTGGGATCGCCCCAGCTCGACGACACCAGGCCACGCGCCTCGAGCCGTTCGAGCGTCGTGTAGACCGCGCCGGCCGAGACGCTCCGGCCGGTCCGCTGCTCGATCTCCTGCCGGATGCGCACCCCGTATGCCTCGTCGAGGTGCAGCACGGCGAAGAGGACGAGCTGCTCGAACTCGCCGAGCCAGTCCGTCATGACGACGGAACAATAACCTACATTGTATGGATTATCAAGCTCGGGATGGGATGCGAACCGCTCGATTGGCCCCGATGGACCTCGTCAGCGCACGGCGTATCCCAGGGCCGCGGCGCCGTCATCCCGCAGCAGGCCGAGCGGCCACAGGATGCCTCTCGTGACGAGCCCGAGGCTCGACCGACTCTTCTTGACCGGCCAATATTGCTAGCGTAGTATTCTTAATCTCATGAGCCGCGAAGCCCTCGGCGAGTTCGAACAGCTGGTCCTCCTCGCCATCATCCGTCTCACGACGGCCACCGACGCCGGCGACGTCTATGGCGTGCCGATCGTGGAAGAGATCGAGGCCCGCACCCGACGCAAGGTCTCCCGGGCGGCCGTTTACATCGCGCTGCGGCGGCTCGAACACAAAGGCCTCGTGGCCACCTGGATGGGTGCTCCTACGCAGGAACGCGGCGGGAAGTCGCGCCGGTGCGTGAAGGTCACGCGCACGGGGATCCAGATGCTTCGCGAGTCGCGGCAGGCTCTGAACGAGATGTGGCGGGGGCTCGATCCGCGTCCGGAGAAGATCCGTTGACCGGCTGGCCGCCGCCGCCGCTGCTCGCGCGGTACCTCCTGACGCTGGCGCTGCCCCCCGACGATCGCGATCACGTCCTCGATGACCTGGAGGACGTCTACCGGAACCGCTGCGACGACCTGGGACACCGAGCAGCGCGGCACTGGTACTGGCGCGAGACGATCTCGTTTGCCGGACGCTTCGCCTTCGAGCGGCTCATCGAGTTGGTACGAGGCGTCGGACCGGTGATCGAGCCCGATCCCCGCGAGAGGAGGCCCCACATGGAAGGTGCGGTCGACCGCTGGACTGGCGAATTCAGACATGCCGCGCGGCGGCTCCTCCGGGCGCCGGGATTCACGCTGATCTGCGCCGCCACGCTGGCCCTCGCGATAGGCGCGAACACCGCCATCTTCACCGTCGTGGACGCGGTCCTCATCAACCCGCTGTCCTATCCGGCCGCGGAACGTCTCGTCATGATCCGCGGCATCGCCCCCGGCTCTGAGCTGCGCGGCGAGTTCGACCCTGGTCCCGAGTTCTTCGTCGCATACCGGGACGAGGCGAACCTGCTCGAGGACATCGGGATGTTCCGACTGATGCAATCCACGGCTCGCGCCGACGACAAGGTCGATCGCCTCTACATGGTGGCCGCGTCTGCGTCGCTGTTCAGCACGCTCGGCGCGAGGCCGCTCGTCGGACGCCTCCCGACGAGAGAAGACGACATGCAGCGGACCCCGGTCATGGTGATCAGTCACTGGCTGTGGACAACATGGTTTGGGGCGGATCCGGGAATCGTCGGCCGCTCGTTCGAGGCTGCCGGCCAGCGACGGACCGTTATCGGCGTGATGCGCCCTGAGTTCCGCTTTCCCGATGCTCGTCGAGCCATCTGGATCCGGGCGTCGATTGCCGACGAGCGCCGCATTGCACCCGGGAGCCTCGGTTTTTTTCTCGTCGGGCGTACGAAACCTGGCGTGAAGCACTCCGTCTTGGCAGCGCAGCTCGACGCCATCGCCAAAGGCCTCCCGGAACGCTTCGGCGGCGACGCCAGCTACGCGCGGCTGATCGCACACCACCGCCCCGTCGTGCGATCGCTGGAGGAGCAGCTCGTCGGCCGGATCTCGCAGCCACTGTGGATCATCCTGTCCACCGTCGGGATCGTCTTCCTGATCGCGTGCGCGAACGTGGCGAATCTCTTCATCGCGAGGGCCGAGAGCCGGCGGCGTGACCTCGCGGTCCGCCACGCGCTGGGCGCCGGACGCCTTGGACTGATCCGCTCGCAGGCGGCCGAAGCCCTGCTGCTCGCCACGGCCGGCGCAGCGGGTGGTGTGTCGATCGCCGCTGCGATGGTGCCGCTGCTCGTGCGCGCGGCACCCGAGGGCGTGCCGAACCTCGATCTCGTGGCGGTGAACCCCCTCGCCCTGGCGTTCACCGCCGCCCTTGCGCTGCTGGCCGCCTGTCTTTTCGGGCTCGTACCGGCCATCCGGTTCTCGAGACCGGGCGCGTTGGCCGACCTGCGGCAGGCCGGTGGCGTTGGCGGTGCGCGCGGGCATGTCACCCGCAACGTGCTGGTGGTCGCGCAGACAGCCGCGGCGCTCGTGCTGCTGGTCGCCGCCGGGCTGCTCGCCCGCAGCCTCTGGGAGCTGAGCCGGGTCGACCTCGGCTACGACACGAAGGACGTCTTCACGTTCCAGGTCGCGCCCTCGCGGAAGGAGCTCAACGACGGCCCGTCGTTCGCGCTCTTTCATCAGGGGCTGCTCGAGCGGCTCGGCGGGATTCCAGGCGTGGAATCCGTGGGCCTCGTCAACGAGCTGCCCCTGGATGAGGCCTTCGGCAGGGGCCGCTTCGGAACGGAGCGCACCGAGGCGGGGGCGGCGGCCCCGCCCATCCTGCCCTACACCCACGTGGCGGGCGACTACTTCCAGACGCTTCGAGTCGCGCTGGTGAGCGGTCGGCTCTTCGAGTCGACCGATCATCAGGTCGGCATGGCGAACGCGATCGTCAGCCGGTCCGCCGCGCAGCACCTCTGGCCCAGCGAGGATCCGCTCGGCAAACGGTTGCGCTTCGGTACCGATCCGGCGGCCGATCCGTGGCTCACCATCGTCGGCGTCGTCGAAGACATCCGCGCCACCGGATTCCGTCAGGACGCGCCGGATCCGCTGATCTACCTTCCGCTCGTCGGACCGGCCCCGCGGACGTGGGTCGTGGGATCGCCGGCGTACGTCGTGAGATCGCCGCGGGCGGCATCGATGGCTGCGGACGTCCGGGCGCTGCTCCGCGAGTACGCGCCGGAGGCGCCGATGTACCGCATCTTCACCATGGAGGCGCTCTCGCGGCGCGCCCTCGCGCAGGTCTCGTTCACCTTGATCATGCTGGGGATTGCGTCCGGCCTTGCGCTGATCCTCGGGGCCGTCGGCCTCTACGGCGTGCTCTCGTACATCATCGCCCAGCGGACGCGCGAGATCGCGGTACGCATGGCGCTCGGCGCCGAGGCCACGGCGGTTCGGCGGATGGTCGTCGTGCAGGGGGGGCGCGTCGCTCTCATCGGCGTGGCGCTGGGCGTACTCGCCGCGCTGGCCACAACCCGCGTCCTCGAGTCGCTCCTGTTCGGCGTCACGGCCCTGGACGTGTCAACCTTCCTCGCGATGTCGGGCCTGATGCTCGCGGTGGCGGTGATGGCCAGCTACCTCCCTGCCCACCGCGCGTCCGCCGTGGATCCGATTCAGGCCCTGCGGACGGACTGAAGCGTGTGCCGTCACAGGGCCGGGCGCGCTTTTCCGGAGGCGCTCAGTATGCGGCTGGCCAGAGCCTGAAGCCCTGAGTCCTGAGCCGATCTCTTCAGGCCGCCCCCGCGTCCTCGGCGCCGGGGGGAACGCGAACCATCAGGGCCGCAGCGGTGAGCGCCCCGACGGTCAGCGCCAGCGCGCGGAACGCGACGGCGTACGACCCCGTCGTCTCGACACACCACGCGAGGAGCAGGGGGCCGATTGCCGAGAAGACGACGGTCAGCGCCTGCGCGACGCCCTGTATCCGGCCGAGGTGGGTCCGGCCGTAGGCCCGGCCCCAGAAACTGAAGAAGACGACCATCAGGAAGCCGCCGGCGGCGCCCATCGCCACGGCCTGCAGCATCACGTGCGGGACCGTGCTGACGTGCGGGAGCGCCACGAGCGCGCTCGCGAGCAGGACCAGCGCGGCGACGAGCACCGGGCGCAGACCGCCGCGACCGGCCCAGGCGCCGGCGGCGATGTTGCCGGCGAGGCCGGTCATCGCCGTCACGGCCAGCGCCGAGTGATACACGGTTGGGGGAAACCCGCGTTCGGCGAGAATCGATTCGTTGAACAGTCCGATGCCGGAGGCCACGAGACCGTACAGCGCGCTCGCGATGCCGAACACCCAGAATGCCGGAGAGCGCAGTGCGGCACTGAGCGTCGAGTCGGTCGCCGGGGATCCCGGGCGGTCCGGATCCGGGATATCCAGCTCGCGGCCCGCCTCGGGCTCGCGCTGCACAATCAGCCAGGCCAGCGGGGCAAGACCGAGGATCAGGGCCGCGCCGACTGCCGCCCACGCCACTCGCCAGCCTCGGGCGAGCACCAGCGCGCCCACCGTCGGGAAGGCGATCATGAACCCGACGCTCATCACGAGCGAGTAGACCGCCATCGCCGACGTCAGGCGACGCCGGAACCACTTGCCGGGCATCGCGAGGCTCACCACCGAGAGCGCGCTCTGTCCGACGCCGCGCGTGAGCGTGATCAGCACGAGCAGCATTACGCCGCTCTGGACGCTGCTCATCGCGGTGACGACCGCGCCGAGCAGCACGGCGAGCGAGGTCAGCACGATCCGGCTGCCGTAGCGATCGACCAGGCCGCCGATCCCCACGCAGAAGACCGAGCCCGCCAGGGTCGCGATCAGATTGATCTGCGCGAATCGTATGCGGTCGATGGCGACGTCGCGCAGCAGCGGTTCCGTGATCAGCCCCAGGCCCTGCGTGCGGCCCGGAAGCGTGCCCACCATCGCCAGCGCGGCGACGGCGAGGACCACCCAGCCATAGTAGACGCTGCGGCCGGCGACGTGCGCCTCGGCAGTCGCGTGGGTCATGCGGGCACCCGGACACGCCGGAGCGCGGGCGATGCGAACAGCACGGCGGCAACCGCCGAAATCCCGACCAGGCGGCCTTCGGGAGACGCGAAGACGACGGCACCGTTGAAGAACATGAACGTGAAAGCCGCGACCCGGATCGCTTCGAGCCGCGACGACCGCGCGAACCGGGACGCGGGAGCGGCCCACCACCAGCAGACATCGGCCAGCCAGCACGCCAGGAACGCGTAGTTGACGTAGATCCCACCGCGCCAGGGCCAGCCGAACCGGTCGCCGGCCTGCCGCGCGGTGGCGGCGACGGCAGCTTCGTGATTCCACCCGTAGATCAGCTCGAGCGCCAGGGCGACGTGCAGCGCTGCCAGGACGATGCCCGCGGTCCAGAGCGCCCGCGCCAGACGATCGGCGCTGGCCGATCGCCGCATCAGGACCTCGCCCGCGGCCCATGCGACTGTCGCGAGCAGCATCGTGCCGCGGACGACCGTCAGTGGCTCCATCGCCTCGATTCTACCGGGTTGAGGGCCGAGCGGGGCCTGCCTCGCCGGACCAGAACCGATCGAACAGCACGATGTGCGACGTGCTGGCGTCGCGGTTGACGAGGAAGGCGGTCCCGTTGTCGATCCACACCGCCCGGAAGAACACGCGAAACGGCAGGTCGATCGTGCTGAGGCGAGCGCCGGTCGCCGTGTCGAAGATGCCGATGGTGTCGCGGTCGCGGCCCGCCTGGAACGGCAGGCTGAAGCGGCGGCCGTCGGGGCTGAACATCGGCAGGCTCAGGCTGGAATTCGGCACGCGCACGTCCCAGACGATCGTGCGGCCGCTCGGGGTCGACGAGCTGTACGGCGCTTCCACCGCTCGAGGTCACGAGCCACGTCCCGCCGCCCTCGGGCTTGGGCTGCCAGTTGGCGGGAAGAGCGTGTGCGCGACCGCCGCGCGCCGCACCTGGTCGAGCGTCACGTGCCTTCATTATCCGCGGGACCGCCGGGAAGACCGCGGTCCGGGGGTAATCGGCTGTCATTCGTGGCGCAGCGCGCGAATCGGGTCGACGCTGGACGCGCTCAGTGCCGGCAACCAAGCGGCGAACGCCCCGGCGGCGGCCAGCACGGCAACCGCGGTCGCCGTGCTGAGCGGGTCGGCTGGCGCCACCCCGAAGAGCAGGCTCTGCACGAGTGCGCCCAGCGTCCACGCCGAGCACAGACCCGCGGCGATCCCGGCCACGAGCGGCGAGCCCGCCTCGCGGAACACGAGCCAGAGGATCCGCCCGCGACTGGCGCCAATCGCGATGCGGATTCCCAGTTCCCGCGTGCGCTGCGCCACTCCATACGAGAGCACGCCATAAAGGCCGAGCGCAGCCAATCCCAGCGCGAGTGCACCGAAAACCGCCGTGATCGTCGCGACCAGCCGTTCGCGCAGCAGCGACCGGCCGATCTCGTCGTCGACGGTACGGATGTTGGAGACTGGTGCCTCAGGCTCCAGCTCCGTGATCATCCGCCTGAGCGCCGCGGCCAGGGCCATCGGAGGGCCCATCGTTCGCAGGTGCACAGTCACGTTCGCGGACCACGGCCCGGGGCGATACGGCACGTAGACCATTCGCACCGGCTCCTCTCTGAGGCCGGTGTACTTCCCGTCCTTGACCACGCCGACGATTTCGACGTCGTACGTGCCAGACGCCAGGAACACGTGCCGGCCGACCGCATTCTCCGTTCCGAAGTAGTGTCGGGCAAACGTCTGGTTCACGATCAGCACGTTGCGCTTCGACGCCACGTGGCGGTCGTCGAAATCGCGGCCAAAGAGCAGAGGGACGTTCATCGTCTCGAAGTAGCCTGGGGACACCAGGCCCACCCACGGCGACGTCCTCGGTTCGTCCGGCTTGGGCACGTATCCTGGGATGTAGACGTTCCAGCCGATGTGCCGCCGTCGGGACGTGGCCGAAGACCTGCTCGAGGAAACCTGGCTGCGGCTGGTGAAGCACGCGCGCCGGCTTCGACCCGACACGCGGCTCGCCCCTTGGCTGTTCACCGTCGCACGTCGCCTGCACGTGAGCCACGTCCGTTCGCGCATCCTGGAGGATTCGGCGATCGCGGGGCTGATGACGCTCTGGCCCGTCGGCACGGAGTGTGCCTCTCCGTTCGCGGCGGTCGCGGTCGACGAGCTGCAGCGCCGTATCGAGCGAGCGCTGGCTGCGATGCCGGCCGCCTCACGCGAGGTCCTCCTCCTCATCGGCGTGGCCGGACTCGACCAGGCCGAGGCCGCGCAGATCTGCAGCGTCACGCCCGAAGCGCTCCGCCAGCGTCTCAGCCGGGCACGGGCGTCGCTTGGCAGGGCGCTGGCCGACTGTCCTTCGGGGGCGCGTGTCTTGAAGGAGGTGCTGCCGTGACGGATCCCTTGCTGCGAATGCTCTCCAGCCTGCCGGACGCAGCCCCCGACCCCGTCCGCGCCGCTCGCGTCCGCCAGCGCTGCCATTCCGCCCTCGCCCCCCAACGGCCGCGCGGACGCCGGCGCCTCGACGGCTGGCGTCTGAGGGCGCTGCTGCTCGCAGGGCTGGGCGGCCTCTACCTGATGGAGGCCGTTCGGCAGGCCATTCTCTCGTCCGGGCTCGTGTAGGCTCCGTCGAGCCCGACGCTGAAGAAACTACCGCCTGAAAGGCGGTAGACTCCGCGCGCGACTGAAAGTCGCGCCTGCGCCGCCTGCGAGCGGTAGTTTCTTCATAGACGGGACCTGTGGTCCCGCTAGTCCAACGTGCGCTGGCCGTTCGAAGCACCTCGTGAAATCGGACCAGCTGAAAGCGGACCGCCTGAAAGGCGGCAGGTTAGACCTGGCATGTTGGACTGAACCGGAACCGGTCCGGCGCCGTCTTGCGAGCAGTGCATGCATGAATCCGCCAGCCCGCCGCTCGAGACGCTCGTGACGCTCGACGCCGAGCTCGAACACGAGTTCGAGGAACGGCTGCGCGAGTCGTCTGGTCTGGCGGTCCGCGTCGCCTACGGCGTCCTTCGCCGGCGCGAGGATGCCGAGGAGGTCGCGCAGGAGGCGTTCGCGAAAGCCTACCGCCGGTTCCGGCAGCTGCGCGATCGCGGCAGTTTCCGGGTGTGGCTCGTCCGGATGACCTGGCGCATGGCAATCGACCGCTGGCGCGCGGATCGAAGACGGGCTGTGCGTGAACTGTCCGCCCGTTGCGAGACCCCCCGGCTGACCGAAGAAGCAACTGCCGCGGAGAACGAGCGAGCGGACCGGCTCTGGAGCGCCATCGAGAACCTTCCGGAGAAGCTCCGCCAGGCCATCGTCCTGTCGGCCATCCAGGGGTACGACGTGCGCGAGGTGGCGCGCCTGCTCGGCCTGCCCGAAGGGACAGTGAAGTCCAGGTTGTTTCTGGCCCGCAAGGGGCTCCTGCAGAGGCTGCAATGTCTTGCGAGCGATACACGGCCGCGATAGTCGATCACGCGTGCGGCGCAGAGATTGCGGCCGATGCCGCCGCGCATCTCGCGGTCTGCACCACCTGCCGGCGGACGTTCGATGAGCAGCTGCGGCTGCTGCTGGATGTCGATCGGCACCTGCAGACCGCGCTGGACATCGAGCCGTCCACGCCATTCGTCCGGAACGTTATGGCTCGTGCCCGGCGATCGGCGCAGCGGCGGCGCCAGGCCGCGTGGTGGGGCGCCCCGGCCGCGGCGGCCGCTCTGATGCTCGTCACGTTCGCCGTTCCGCGGGAGAGCGGACGACAGGCGGCCCGACGACACGATTCCGCTGTTCCTTCCAGCGTGTCCTCGGTGCCGGTGGAACGCACGCCGACGAATCCGGAGACACCGGGGAGTGGGTCGGCGCCGGGGGCCAGGTCGCGGCTGGCCGGTCCGCGCCCGCGCGTCGATCGCCAGCAGGTCGCCGCAGTCCGGCGAAACGCTGTCGGGACGGCGGATGGCGTCCTGACGCCGCAGGACCGCGCGATTGCCAAATATCTCGACCTCGTGCGCCAGGGTGTGCTCGATACGTCCGGCCTCGCCCGCGGTAGAACGGGACGTCCGGCTGACGGCGGAAGCCAGGGACAGGCTCCCGACGAGGCCGGCCTGCGTCCCCCCGCACTGGTCATCGAGCCCGTTTCGATCGACCCGCTCGGGATTGCGGAAGTGCAACCGGACCCGCCGTCGGCGTCGGGCGATGTGAACCTGGATCCAGTGAAGGAGCGTGCGAAGTGAGAAAGCGATACCTCCTGGGACTCGCGATCGCCGCAGCCGCGGTGCTGCCGATCTCCGGACAAGAGAAGCCGCAGCCCGCGGGCACGCCGGCAGGCACCACGGCTTCGAGCGGGCAGCGGCAGATCCCCCTGAAGGTGCAGCTGACGCTCACGCGCCTGGTGGGAGAGAAGAAAATCAGCAGCGTCCCGTACATGCTCGGGGTGCTGACCAACGCACAGAAGACGAGCCTGCGTATGGGCGTTCAGGTGCCCGTCCCCCAGGTCGTGTTCGGCACGAAGCCCGACGGCGGCGGACTTCCCCCCCCGCAGAGGAGCTACAGCTACCGGGACGTCGGGACCAACATCGACTGCGAGGCGCGCGACGTCGGGAACGGCCTGTTCAACCTGGCCATCACTGTAGAAGACTCCACCATTCACGGCGATCAGCCGGCCGGCTCGGCAAACGAACGGAAGACCGTCGGCGACATCCCCGCCTTCCGGTCGTTCCGCGCCAGCTTCGCGATGATGCTCCGGGACGGACAGACGATGCAGTACGCGTCGGCAACCGATCCGATCAGCGGCGAAGTCGTGCGGGTCGACGTCATGCTGTCGCTGGCCAAGTAGGAGAGCGGCTCGAGGCCCGGGGCGTCAGGCTTCGGCCCCGATCGAGCCGGCGCGCCTCGAAGCACGCGCTGCGGGCCGACGTTCTCCTGGTCCGAGGCCCAGGAAGTCCCGCAGGCGATCCACCTCCTCGTCGAGCGCGCGGCGGAAGCCGCGATCGCGCGGCGGACGCGCCGCGATATATCCCAGGTCGGGCTGAACGGTCCCGTCGTCCACTGCTACGTTGGCCCAGCCGATGACGTGGTCGCGCCACAGCAGCGGCAGCGCGTAGTACCCGAGCCTGCGCTTCGCGGCCGGCGTGTACGCCTCGAACCGATATTCCCATCCCCAGAGCAGCTCGAAACGGCGACGGTCCCACACGATGGGATCGAACGGCGTGAGCAGGCGCACCTGATCGTCCCGGGCCGCGTCGGTGGAGCCTTCCGGCTCCGCGGGCCAGTACCACTCCACGCCGTCGATGCGCGTGCGGGCCAGCCGGCGTCTGGCGCGCTGAAGCGTGGCGTCCAGCTCGCCGGACCACTGCGGCACGGCGTAGCGCAGCCGTCTCACGAGGCTCGACAGGGTCGGCCCGGGCAGGGGCGCGTAGCTCCGCGCGAGCACGTCGACCAGCGCGTCGAGGCGCGACCGGCGGCCCGCCGGATCGCGCGGCTCCGCCTCGTGCTCGTGGACGGCGTAGATCCGTATGCCCGCCTCGCGGCCCACCACGCGCAGCAGCCCGCGGTAGTGCATCGCGTCCAGCAGATGCGTGGTCGCGCTCGAGGAGCCGCCCCAGTAGTTGGTGACCGTCCCGTGCGAGAAGTGCTCGTCGACCTCGCGCGGGTGGACGACGCCGCGAGCCCGGACGAAGCTCAGCACGCCCCGCACGTACCTTCCGCGCGCGCGTGTCCACGGTGCCGGACCGCCACGCGGGTGCATCAGCTTCTGCACCGCGCTCGTCACGAAGCCGTAGTTCACGAAGACGTCCTCGTGGACGTCGAGTTGCGGATACAGCCGCTCGAGATCGCCCGAGCGGTAGCCGGCGACGCGATGGCGGAGCGTGAGGTCCTGGGCACGCGCCGGTGCCCTGATGGGATCCGCCTGCACGAAGCCCAGCGCATCCAGCGCGGCCTGCAGGGTCGAAGGCGGGAAGAGGGTCTGCGCGACCGCCGCGCGTCGCAGTCGATCGAGGTTCACCCGGCTTCCTCGTCCGTTCGAGACCGCGCGGCGTTGCCGGCACCTCTTTCACTGAGCTCGTCGGCCCGCCGTGCCGCCCTCGAGAGCAGTCGGGTGAACCCGGCCTCGCGCCGCAGCGGTTCGAGGAACGGACAGTGCACGGCAATGAAATCGTAGGGACAGAAGCTCCGGTCGATGGCGAGCTCCAGGGCGGCCATCCCGCCGACGGTGTCGCCCGACATGATGATGGACTCGGCGACGTGAAACAGCTGGTGGCCGTCGAGCCCGCTCACGTCGACGGCCGCGAGGATCGTCCGCGCCTCGTCCAGTCGTCCCTGCAACGCCGCGACCAGCGCGCGGAGTTGCCGGCTGTAGACCACCGAAGGCTGACGATCGTGCATCCAGGCGGCGTGGCGCTCACCTTCGCCCGCGCGGCCGAGCAGACAGTAGTGATAACCGACGGCCCAGTGATGAATCAGGCTCTCCGGAGCCAGTTCCAGCGATCGCTCCATCCATCCGATGCCCTCCGCGGCGCGGCCGACGAACCAGGACGCCGACCCGGCGAGCAGCCCGGCCATCGGCGACAGCGGATCGTTCGCGATCATCGTCTGCCCCAGCTCGAACGCCTCGGCGCCGCGGCCGGCGGCCTCGAGCGAGATGCCGAGGTGGAACAGCATGTCCTCGTCGGCCGGCTCCAGCTCGAGGGCCTGGCGGAGAGCCCTCACGGCTTCCCTGAGGTCCCCGCGCTCGTAGGCGGCGTAGCCGAGCAGCGCATGGCCCTGCGCGTTCCCTGGCTCCAGCGCGATGAGCGCGCGGGCCTCGGCCTCCGCGGCGGCCAGCTGCGCCGCGTCCCTGTGCAGGCCGGCCCGCATGCCGGTGATGACCGACATGGCGCGCAGCGCGCGCAGGGCGGGGACCTCCCCCTCGATGCTGATGGCCCGATCGATGAGCGGGCGTGCGCGATCCACATTGTACTGGCGCAGCTCCTGCCGGGCCTGCAGGTACAGCTCGAACGCGCGTACGTTCGAGATCGGCCGGTCGCGAAGCCGCTGGCTCTCCTCCGGGCGCAGCGTGACGTCGAGGGCGTCGACGATCGCCCGGGACACGCGTTCCTGGACGTCGAAGACGTCGTCCGCGGTGCCGCTGTATTTCTCGCCCCAGAGCTGCGCATCGGTGCACGCGTCGACGAGCTGGGCGGTGATGCGCAGGTTCGTGCCGGCCTTCCGCACGCTGCCAGTCAGGAGGTAGGTGACGCCCAGCTCCCGGCCGATCTCCCTGAGGCTCCGGGTGCTGTGCTTCTGCTGCATCGACGACGTCCGCGAGATCACCCGCAGTGCGTGGACCCGTGAGAGATCGATGATGAGCTCCTCGGTCAGACCGTCGCTGAAGAACTCGTTCTCGGGATCCGCGCTCATGTTCACGAACGGCAGGACGGCGATCGACTTCTCGAGCGGCACGACCGGTGCCCGCGTCGTAATCGGCGTCTGCCCGACGCCGGGTCCCGGCGCCGCACGCAGCGCCGCCGTCACCTCGGCCCCGGTCTGATACCGGTCGGCCGCGGCCGGCTTGAGCAGTCGTGCCACCACGTCGGCGACCTCACGGGGCACCTCGGCCCGCAGCGTATCCACGCGCGCGGGCGAGTGCGTCAACCGGCGCGCGATGACCGCCTGCGTCGTCGCCCCCGTGAACGCCACCTGGCCGGTGGCCATCTCGTACAGCACGCAGCCGAGCGAGAAGAGATCGCTACGGCCGTCGAGCTCTTCACCGAGGGCTTGTTCGGGGCTCATGTACGCCGGCGTGCCGATCAGACGGCCCGCGCCGGTGAGGGTGGCGGCATCGGAGTCGCCCGCAGCGGCGAACGCCACCTTCGCGATGCCGAAGTCGGCCACGGCGGCATGGCCCTCGTGCAGCAGGATGTTCTCGGGCTTGATGTCCCGGTGCAGCACGTTGTGGCGGTGCGCGTAGTCGAGCGCATCGGCGACATCGATCGCGATGCCGACGGCGTCGCCGACCGGGAGCGGCGCCTCCCGCCCGAGCCGCTCGCGCAGCGTCTGCCCCTGCATCACGGGCATCACGAAGAACAGGAACCCGCCGGCGTCGCCGGAATCGAACAGCGGAAGGATGTGCGGGTGGTTCAGGCCCGCCGCGAGGCGGATCTCGTCCAGGAACCGGCGCCGCTCCGCGGGCCCCGCGACAGCCGCGTGCAGCACCTTGACGGCCACGTCCCGATGGTGCCGGAGGTCGTGCGCGAGGTACACCGTGGCCATCCCGCCCGAGCCGAGCACCCGCTCCAGCCGATATCGGTCCGCGAGGGCCGCCGACAGCCGCACGTCGATCATGCTGGTCATCTTAAGAGAAACCGGGGGGCTTCGCCCCGCCGGACCCCCCACCTCACCCCAGCGCGCAAAGAACGCGCGCCGGGGGCCCCGACATCGCCGTCGCTCGCGGGGGCCCACGATCCCCGCTTCCGCCTTCGCGCCGCAGGCGCTCCGGCGAGACCTCGCCGAAGCCGCTACGCGGCGGAGGCGGGCCGCTCCGGCGGGGCGCGCCCTTGGCGCGCCTTTCATGACGTCGTGGGTCCGGCACAGCCGGGTGGGGAACTTAAGAGAAACCGCGGGGCTTGGCCCGCCGGAGCCCCACGCCGTTGGCGCGCCTTTCATGGCTTCGCGGGTCCGGCGCAGGCGGGGTGGGCAACTGGAGTGAACCGTATGCTCGAGACTTGAGCACGATCGAGCGCGAGGGACGCCGTCGTGACGGCGAGCGCGGGCGGCTTGACTTCAATGACTGTGTGGTGCATATATGTGTGAAGCATAGATGTGAGGTCCGAGGATGGGATCTGATCGAAGCCGCCGCTCGCCCGACCTGGCCCCCTTGCGCGCGGTCGAGTTCCACATCCTGCTCAGCCTGGCCGCGGGCGAGCGGCACGGATACGGGATCATCCAGGATATCGAGGCCCGCGGCGAGACGTCGGTGCCCGATCTCGGCACGATGTACCGCGCGCTGGCGCGCATGGTCGAGAGCGGGCTGATCGAAGGGGCGGCGCGGCGGCGCGCCGCGGATGCCGCCGACGAGCGCCGCAATTACTACCGGATCACCGACGCGGGCCGGCGCGCCGCGCGCGCCGAAGCCGAACGCCTGGAACTGCTGACGCAGGCCGCCCGGCACGGCGGTCTGCTGCCGAGGGGTGCGAAATGAGCGTCGATCGGCTGCTGAGCATCTCCCAGCGCTGGTTCAGGCTCCTCCTGGGCCTCTACCCGCCGGACTTTCGCGACGACATGGGGGAGGCCCTGGTGGAAGCCTACCGCGATCGTGCGCGTGAGGCGTTCGCCCGCAGGGGCATCAGAGGTCTCGCGCTGCTCTGGGTGCGCGCGCTGGTCGACGCGCTGCGGAACGGACCCGGCGAGCGGGTTCGTCCAGCAGTCGCATGGCGCCGCCCCGGAAACTGGGGGCGCGACGTCGAGCTCGTCACGCGCAGGCTCGTACGCGCCCCGATGTTCGCCCTCGCGACCGCGGGCACGCTGACGGTCGGTCTCGGCATGGTTGGGGTCGCGTACACGGCCGTGCACAAGATCCTCATCGAGCCGATGCCGTATCGCGATCCCGGGGATTTGTACTTCGTCTGGCGCGACTACGGGGGGATCGTCGACCTCAAGCGCGGGGCCCTCGCGGGAAGCGACGTCGCCGCGCTCCAGCAGGCGGCGGGGCCAATCGAACAGGCCGCCGCGCTCCAGCCCTTTCTGGGCGGCGTGTTCTCGCTGCGTGAAGGCAGCGATCCGATGGAGATCGCCGTGACGGTCAGCTCGCCCAACCTGTTCGAGCTGCTCGGCGTCGAGCCGGCGATCGGCCGCGGGTTTGCGCCCGACGAAGTGGGGCCCGGCCGGCCGGGCGTCATCGTGCTCTCGCATGGGCTGTGGAACCGGCTCGGTGCGGATCCGGCCCTGGTGGGCGCCGCGATACGCCTGAATGGACGGCCGTACACCGTTGTCGGCGTGATGCCCCCCGACTTCTCGTTCGTGCGGAACGACGCGATCGGATCGCCGCAGCGCGTGGACGCGTTCACGACGTTCGAAGTCGTCCTTGCCGAAACCAACCCCGACCAGCCGGGTTACTCGGGGCTGATACGTGTGCGTCCCGGTGCCTCGAGGCAGGAAGTCGAGGCTGCCGTCGCCGGCGTGGGACGGTCCATTGACGCCGCGCATTTCGGAAGCCGTGGCCTGACGCTGTATCCCGCCGGGCTGAAGGCCGACGTCGTCGCGAGGGTCCGTCCGGCGCTCCTGGTGCTCGGGGCTGCCGGGATCGTGCTCGCCATCATGCTGCTCGTCAATCTTGCGTCGGTCCTGCTCGGGAGAACCGCCCAACGCGAGCACGAGCTGGCAGTCTCGCGGGCGCTGGGCGCCAACAGCGGGGCCATCGCGCGGGCGACCCTGCTGGAGGGCACGTTCCTCGGGCTGGCCGGCGGCACGCTGGGTGTGATCCTGGCGCGCTGGGGCACGCACGCCCTCGTGGCACTGGCGCCGCTCGACCTGCCGCGCCGGGAGACCATTGGCGTCGACTGGGGCATCGCGGTCACGATCGTCGCCCTCGGCGGCGCGCTCGGCACCCTCTCGGCGGCGCTTCCCGCGCGCTGGGCCGTCCGCGCCTCCCTGGCGCGGCTCCTGGCGAGCAGTGCCGTGCGCGGCGGCGGTGGTCACCGCGGACTCGGGCGCAGCATGGTCGTCGCGCAGGTTGCGCTCTCGGTCGTGCTGCTCAGCGCGGCCGCCCTCGTCCTGCGCAGCTTCGACCGGCTGCTCCACGTCGACCCGGGGTTCAACGCGGACGGCCTGCTCACGGTGCGCGTGCGGACACCACCCGAGTTCTTCCCGCGCCTGGCCGACGCCGCCGCCTTCCAGGATCGGGTGCAGACCGCGCTGGCGGCGATCCCCGGCGTGGTCGGCGTCGGCGCCGCCTCGTCACTGCCGCTCGTCGGCCCGGTGGGGCAGACGCGCGTCGGCATCCCCGGTGCGCCCGGCAACACCGGCGACGCGGAGCGAGACAGGATTCTGGTCGACGTCGTGGCCGCCCGCGCCGGCTACGTCGAGGTGATGGGCATGCGAGTGCTTGCCGGGCGGACCTTCGAGCCGACGCGCCGTGCCGGCGTCCCGGAAGTGATGATCGACAGCCTGCTGGCGAGGCAGCTCTTCCCCCGGGGCACTCCGCTTGGCGTCGAGCTCAGGCTCGGCGATCGCCCGCTTACAATCGTCGGCGTGGTCGATCACCCGAGGCTCCACGATCTGCACCGGAACGGCCGGCCGCTGATCTTCGCCCGCGCCGAGGACTTCGGCGTTCGTCCGCTCTTCTTCGCCATGCGGACCATTCGCGAGCCGCGTGCGATTCTTCCCGACGTGCGATCCGCCGTACGCCGCCTCGACCCGAGGGTCGCCGTCGGTGACGAACGGACGATGGAGGAGATCGTCGGAAATGCGGTGCGCCACCATCGGACCAGCGCCGTCCTGATCGCGGCTTTCGCGGCCGGCGCGCTGCTGCTCGCGGGCATGGGCCTGTTCAGCGTCGTCGCCGGGTCGGTGACGCGCCGTCGTCACGAGCTCGCGGTCCGGCTGGCGCTCGGCGCCGACGCCCGGCGCGTGCTGCGGCTGGTCGTCGGGGAAGGCGCGGTGCTCGTGGGGCTCGGCGTGCTGCTCGCCGTTCCCGGCGTCTACGCGGGCAGCGGCGTGATTCGCGGCGTGCTCGTCGGCGTAACGCCCACCGACCCCGTGACACTGGCCGTCACGGCGACGTCCCTCGCGCTCGTCGCGATGACGGCCTGCTACGTGCCCGCGCGGCGCGCCCTGGCCATCGACCCCGCCCAGCTGCTGCGACAGGAGTGATTCATGACTTCGACATCGGTTCGGATTCGCCTGACACTCTCCGGCTTCGCGCTCGTGCTCGCTGCCGCCATGCTCGCCACAGCCACCGCGAGGGCGCAGGCGAAGCAGTACGCGCTCGAGTCGGCAGCCGGGCTGCGGCTGCACAACGTCTCCGCCGTGGCAGCCGAGCTGCAGGGCCGCAAGGGAATCAGGCTGACCGTCGCGCCCCAGGCCGGCTCCGCTCCGGCTGATGCCGAGCAGCTCGCGGTCATCGAGGGGATCGAGTTCGCCAGCGGGCTGATCGAAGCCGAGATTGCCGGCCAGCCCGCTCCTGGCGCGCCTGAGGGCGCCCGCGGCTTCGTGGGCATCGCGTTCCGGGTGCAGCCGGACCTGAAGACCTACGACGCGTTCTATCTGCGCCCCACGAACGGCCGCGCCGACGATCAGGAGCGGCGCAATCACTCCCTCCAGTACATCTCGCATCCCGACTGGCCCTGGTTCCGGCTGCGCAAGGAGACCCCGGGCCGGTACGAGTCGTACGCCGACCTGGTGCCCGGCGCATGGACGAAAGTGAAGATCGAAGTCAGCGGCGAGCGGGCCCGCCTCTATGTCCACGACCAGGAACAGCCGTCGCTCATCGTCAACGACGTCAAATCGGGGGCGCAAGGCAAGGGCGGCATCGCGCTGTGGCTGGGGCCGGGGACGGTCGCCCATGCGCGCAACCTGACGGTGACCGCGCAGAAGTAGGGGGAGCCGACCATTCCTCGCGGCTCCGCCGCGAAGGGGAGCTTGCGACCCTCATGCCACCCTTTGAATGCCAAACGTATGGTATATGTAGGGTATGGAGAAGACCACCGTTTACCTCACGCCCGAGCTCAAGCGCGCGCTGACGAGGCTCGCCCGGCAGCGCGGGTGCAGCGAGGCGGAGCTGCTTCGTGAAGCGGTCGGGCGGCTCGCGGGCGAAACCGCCGTGCCGGTTCCGAGACTGCCGCTGTTCCGCTCGACCGGCCCCTCGATCGCCGAGGCCGTCGAACAGGCGCTGCAGGGCTTCGGTCTCCGGTGATCGTGCTGGACACTGGCGGGCTGTACGCGGCGCTCGACGCCAACGAAACGCTGCACGGCCGGGCAGTCGCCTCCCTCGTCGCGTCGCGGCCCCCACGCGTCCTCTCACCGTTCGTTCTCGCTGAACTGGACTACCTGATCGCCAGTCGAGTCGGGCAGCAGGCGCAGCTGGCCCTGATTGACGAGATCACCCGCGGGGCCTATCAGCTCGAGCCCTTCTCTTCC
>DASPFV010000093.1:0-28182 GCA_035620975.1 Vicinamibacterales bacterium | reverse complement strand
TTTGTCGGTTCATGGTTCCTCGTTCATGGTTCCAGGTTTGGTTCCTGGTTCAAGGTTCCAGATTTGGTTCCAGGTTCCGGGTTCATTTCCCGTTGCGACTGGAACCTGGAACCGAACGGAACGCGATGAAGCTGGAACCTGAAAAACCTTGAACCTGGAGCCTGGAACCCGGCACCAGGAGCCGGAACCTAGAACCGGAACCTAGAACCGGAACCAGGAACCAGGAACCGGGAACCGGAACCAGGCAGCAGGAACCCGGAACCAGGAACCCGAAGATGCCGATTCAACTCGACGAGCAGCTCCGCAGGTACGAAGACCTGGCGCATCGCGCCGGCGACCTGCGGAGCTATCTTTGACGCCGCCCGCCCTGCCGAGGAGCTCTCGAAAATCGAGGCGCGCCTCTCCGCGCCGGACTTCTGGAAGGACCAGGCGGCCGCGCAGAAGCTGCTGCAGCGGCGCCGCCGTCTCGAGGACGACCGCGACCTGAGCGACGCCCTGAAGCGCCGCGTCGAGGATCTGGCCGTGCTCGTCGAGTGGGCCGGGGCCGGCGAGCCGGTCGAGGAGGACCTCGCACGCGCGCTCGACGAACTGGCGGCGCAGGTCGATGCCGGCGAGACCAAGAAAATGCTCGGCGGGGAGCACGATCGCAAGAACGCGATCGTGACGATTCACCCGGGGGCCGGCGGAACCGAATCCCAGGACTGGGCCGAGATGCTGCTGCGGATGTACCTCCGGTGGACGGAGCGCCGCGGGTTCAAGCGGGAGGTCATCGATCTGCAGCCGGGAGACGACGCCGGCATCAAGAGCGCGACCTTCACGGTCAGCGGGGACTACGCCTACGGCCTGCTCCTCGCGGAAGCCGGCGTCCATCGCCTGGTCCGCATCTCGCCGTTCGATCAGGCCTCACGCCGGCACACCTCGTTTGCGTCGGTCTTCGTCTGGCCCGAGCTGCCGGACGACGTGAACGTGGAGATCGAGGACAAGGATCTCCGCATCGACACCTATCGCTCCAGCGGCGCCGGCGGTCAGCACGTCAACGTGACCGACTCGGCGGTGCGGATCACGCACCTGCCGACCGGGATCGTGGTGTCGTCCCAGAACGAGCGATCACAGCACCGCAACCGCGACTCGGCGATGAAGGTCCTGAGGGCGCGGCTCTACGATCTCCGGATGAAGGAGCAGCAGGCGAAGCTGGACCAGCTCGGCGGCGAGAAGAAAGACATCGCCTTCGGCAGCCAGATCCGCAGCTACGTGCTCCACCCCTACCAGCTGGTGAAGGATCACCGGACGAAGGAAGAGGTCGGCGACGTCAACCGCGTGCTCGACGGCGATATCGACGTCTTCATCAAGACCTACCTGATGCGGAAGGCATCGGGCACGCTCGGCGCGCCGGCGGCTGACGAGGAATAGGTGCAGGCGTGTGCGCGCCGGTACTACCTGAACCCGCTCCCCGGCTGCGTCCCCGCGATGAACGCTTCGGTGATCGCCCCCTCGGTGCCTTCGGCCACGGCGTCGCCCGTGCCGCGGTTCACGGCGGCGAAGACGATGTTGCCAGGGGGCTCGAACGTGGGTGGCTCCGTGCGATCTCCAATCCACGCCTTCATGATCTCGTTCCAGATCGGCAGGGCGGTATCCGACCCCGTCCCGGCCGGCCCCATCGTCCGCTTCTGGTCGTAGCCGATCCACACGCCGATCGTGAGGTCGGGGTCGAACCCGATGAACCAGGCGTCCGTGTAGTCGTCGGTCGTGCCCGTCTTCCCGCCGATGGGCCACTTGAGGGCGGCCGCCCTGGCGCCGGTGCCGCGCTGGACGACGCCGCGCAGCAGGTTCGTCATCACGAAAGCCGTGTCGGCCCGGATGGCGTCGCGTGGTTCCGGCCGGTTGTCCTCGAGCACGTTCCCCTCACGGTCACTGACTTTGAGCACAGCGTAGGGGCGCATGCGGACGCCCTGGTTGGGGAACACGGAGTAGGCACTCGTCATCTCCTGCAGCGTGGCTTCGGCGGCGCCGAGGGCGACGGAAAGGTAGGGCGGGAGCGGCGATTCGAGGCCCAGGCGGCGTGCGTAGGCGATCACCTGCTGCGGTCCCAGCTGCTCCATGACCCGCACGGCGGGCACGTTGCGCGACTGCTCGAGCGCGTGGCGGAGCGTCACGGGGCCCTCGAACTTGCGATCGTAGTTGTGCGGGGTGTAGGCGGGCTGTCCGGCGCCTGCCGAGAAGCTGGCTGGCGCATCCATGAGCAGCGTCACCGGCGTGTAGCCCCGATCGATCGCTGCCGTGTAGACGATGGGCTTGAACGCCGAGCCCACCTGCCGGTACGCCTGGGTGGCGCGGTTGAACTTGCTGCGATCGAAGCTGTAGCCGCCGACCATGGCTCTGATCTGCCCCGTGCGGTTGTCGATGGCGAGCGCGGCGCCCTCGACGGCGGGGGGCTGCTCGAGCGTGCCGGCGGCGGCCCTCCCGTCGTCCGTAATCGCGGTCAGCCGCGCTTCGACGAGGTCACCGCGGGTGACGAGCTGTGCCGGAGACTTCCGGTTGGTCCACGCGTAGCCCTTGCGATCGATGGTGATTCGCAGCGTGCCCGCGCGGAGCTGGATGGCCGCGCCGTCTACGGCCGAGACCACTGCCGGCACGATGTCCGAGACGCGCATGGGCCGATCCCAGCGCGGTTGCCGGAAACCGTCGACAGAATGCCCTTCCGTGACGACGTTCCGCGAGGGCTTGCGCCAGCCCCGGCGCTTGTCGACCCGTCGCAACCCTTCCTCGAGGGCCGCGTTCGCGGCTTCCTGCAGACGCAGGTCGAGTCCCGTCTGGATGGACAGCCCATTTTCGTACAGCTGCTTCGCCCCGTACTTCTGCTCCAGCTCCTTGCGGACCTCCTCCACGAAGTACGGCGCGATCGACGTCGCGGCCGTCGGCGGCTGGTCGCGCACCACAATCGGCTTCTTTCGTGCGGCGTCTGCCGCCTCTGGCGTGATGAACCCGACTTCGGCCATCCGGCTGAGAGCGTAGTTGCGCCGGCGCAGGGCCGCCTCCATGTTCACGTACGGACTCTGCCGCACGTTGCCCTGCAGGATCCCCGCGATGAGCGCCGCTTCCTCCAACGCCAGGTCCCGCACCGACTTGCCGAAGTACAGCCGCGACGCCGCCTCGACCCCGTATACGCCGTGGCCGAAGTACATCTGATTGCAGTAGAGGGTGAAGATCTCGTTCTTCGTGTAGCGCTTCTCGATCTGGATTGCCAGAATGGCTTCCTTGATCTTCCGCTCGGGCGTCTTGTCGTCGGTCAGGAACAGCTTGCGCGCGAGCTGCTGCGTCAGCGTGCTCGCGCCATGCATCCGCCGGTAGATGATGTCGGTGATGACCGTGACGATGATGCGAGGAATGCTGAGCCCGAAATGCCGCTCGAAGTCGGCATCCTCTGCCGCCAGGATGGCCTGCTTGAGGGTGGGAGGAATCGCCTCGTACGGGATGACTTCGCGGCGCTGGATCGCGAACTCGCCGACGATCTCGCCGCCTGCCCCGTACACGCGCGAAATCGTGCTCGGCGCGTAGTCGTCGAGCGCGGAGATGGCGGGCAGATCCCCGGCGAACGCGAACAGCACGCCGCTGGCGATGCCCAGCATGGCGGCGAGCACGAAGAGCAGGACGAGGCCGGCGCGGCGGGCCAGGCGGCGGAGCAGCGACACCTACTGAACCCTTCGCCAGTCAAGAGGGGCCAGGACCCCCGCCCGATTCTTCGACCCCTCGCGCTTTCGCATTTCCGATCTCCCTTTCAGGCCTTATCTCACCCGCCTGACCCTCGTCTCACCGCGGAGCCTCGCGACGGCTGGCCTCCGCGCGAACGGGATCCACCCTCTGAGCCGCCTCCGCCGCGCGGCGACGGTGATGCCGCGGCGGGCGGCGGGCCCGACGGCCGGGACGAGGCGGCACCGGCCGGCGGTCCGGCCGGTCGGGATGGGCCAGACGGCCGCGACGGGGCGGCCCCGGCTGGCGGTCCGGCCGGCCGGGACGAGCCGGACGGCGATCCCCGCCGCTCCAATGCGGGCGATGATGGATACGACCGCCCCTGAGAATCGGGCATCGAGCGTGGAACGGCACGCGGGGCGACGACGCCGGGAGCGCTGTCGGATCCGCGCCGTCCGTACTCGGGCGTGGCGCGACGACCTGAATCAGGTGGCATCGCCGATGGAGGCTCGGCCGGCCGCGCGCGCTCGGCGCCTCGCGGCACGACGCGGGATCGACTCGGCGCGTCGTACGGTGAGGCCGCCGGGCGGTCCGGTCGAGCGGGCGCCGGCGCGGCCCGGTATCCGGGAGCCTGACGGCGCGACTGCGGCTCGGTGGTGCGCACCGGCGGCGCGGTGCGCGGAGACGGCTCGACATTGCGCGACGGCGCGACCGGGACGCCGGATCGGGGTTCGGCCCGGCGCACCGCACCGCCCTCTCCCGAGGGCGCCGCGGGCACGCGGCTGCGTGCCGTCCCCGAGGAACCTGAAGGGGCCGTTCGGATGCCTGACGAGGCGCGCGGTGACCGTGCCGGCGCTGGAAGGCCGGGACCGGTCAGCGGCTCGCCGGCGGGCCGCCGGCTTCGCAGTGCCGCCGCCCCCTCCGGCGCCGTTCGCGACGGCGCGCGGGAGAATGCCGGTGCTCCGCCCCCGGCGCCCGGGCGCCCCACGCCCGCCACGCGGATCGGTGCCGACGAGCGCGGCACGGCGTAGCCCTGCACGTTCGGTCCTGCCGTTCGGACCGCGAAGGCTCCTCGCGTGCGGGCGTCGATGTTCGCCGCGTTCACGACGTTCACGTTCACGAATCCCCTGCCGAATCGCCGGTGCGGAACGACCGTCCATCCGTGCCACGGGCTGTACCGCTTGCCGCCGAAATACGTGGCGCTGAAATGGAAGAGGGGCCGGTTGTTCCAGCCGAGCGGGCACCAGCTGACGTAGCCCGGCGCATACCCCCACGACACCCACGCCGGGCCCCAGTGCTTGCCGGGAATCCAGAACCAGACGCCCGCCGAGAAGCCCCACCGACCGTAGTGGTGCGTGGGCCACCCCCAGGGATCGGCGGCAATCCACGTCCAGCCCCAGGGGCGCAGCCGTGCCCAGCGGCCGTAATAGTACGGCCGCCAGCCCGAATGCACGCGCGGGTACCAGACGTAGCCGTACGTCGGCTCGTGACCCCATGTGCCGTAGTTCACCAGCGTGGCGGCGTAGGGCTGCACTTCCTGCGGGAGGTACTCCGCAGTCGTGCCGAGCCGATTGCCCCGCAGCGCTTCCGACCACTGATCGAACTCGTCCCACGCCGCCGAGTTGAAGACGTAAGGAACCGACGGCGCGAGGCCGACCCGCGCGAGGGCGCGTTCGCCCGCCCGCAGCATGGTGCGGCCGTCCTCGTTCACGAGCTCCGCCGCGCCGCGCACGACCGCAAGTTCCACCTCCGGGTCCGGGCTGTCCCGCAGCAGCGAGACCCGGTAGGCCCCGGGTTGCTCGATCGAAACCCAGCCGGCGGGAGCATCGATCCGGTAGGCAACATCCCGGGCGGTCCCGACGATGTGAAGGCGAATCCTCCCCTCGAGCAGACGGAGCACGTCGTCGGACTGGAAGTCGACGGTCGTCCCTGCATCGAGATGCAGCGTGCTGCCGTCGGCGAAGAGCACCTCGGCTCGTCCGTCACGGGTGCGCAGCCGGTCGCCAGCCAGGAGGGGCATGGATCCCGGCGAGGTGTCGGCGCGGCCGTCCCGCTCGAGGACGACGTTGCCCTCGACGAGCGAGACGTGAGCCGGCGGCTCGGCGAGCGACACCTGGGCCGCGGGCTCGACGACGACGGCATCCTGCGCCCGGGCCTGAACGGCGACGAGTGCGGATCCGATCGCGAGTGCGGCAGCGACGCGGCACGATCGCGGGAACCGGCGGCCGGAGAGGGTACAGGGAAGCCAACTCATGGCGAACCTCGACGTGACCGGGGGCAGGCGCCCGGGAGGGAACGAGGGAGGCTGGCAGTTTCAATATACCACTAAGTGACGAGTTACGAGCAGTTTCTGTGCTTCGAGAGAGGGAAGTGCTTGACAAGAACTCGCTCAGATTTTATATTAGTGTCGTTGTAAAGATTGGCCGTCTCCGCGGGCGCACCGGACCTCTCCGGCGCGTCCCCCGCCACGTGACTGGGAGGCCAGCTCGCGGGCCCGGGGCAGGCGGCGTGAACGTGAGGACCAGGACACATGAGCAAGATTATCGGCATCGACCTCGGCACTACCAACTCCGTCGTGGCGGTCATGGAAGGCGGTGAGCCCATCGTCATCACCAACCCGGAGGGCAGCCGGATCACCCCGTCCGTGGTGGGCTTCACGAAATCGGGGGAGCGGCTGGTCGGCCAGGTCGCCAAGCGCCAGGCTGTCACGAACCCCGAGAACACGGTGTTCTCGATCAAGCGCTTCATGGGCCGACGGTTCGACGAGGTGACCGAAGAGATGAAGATGGTCCCCTACACCGTTGTCCGGGCCGGCAACGGCGATGTGCGCGTCCAGGCCGGCGGGAAGGAGTACCCCCCGCCCGAGATCTCCGCGATGATCCTGCAGAAGCTGAAGCAGGCGGCCGAGGAGTACCTCGGTCAGCCGGTCAGCAAGGCCGTGATCACGGTGCCGGCCTACTTCAACGACGCCCAGCGGCAGGCGACCAAGGACGCCGGGCAGATTGCCGGCCTCGAGGTGATGCGCATCGTCAACGAGCCGACGGCGGCGGCGCTCGCCTACGGACTCGACAAGAAGAAGGACGAGACGATCGCCGTCTACGACTTCGGCGGGGGCACATTCGACATCTCCATCCTCGAGGTGGGCGAGGGCGTGGTCGAAGTGAAGTCCACCAACGGCGACACGCACCTCGGCGGCGACAATCTCGACCAGCGCATCATCGACTGGATCATCGGCGAGTTCCGCAAGCAGGAAGGGATCGATCTCGGCAAGGACCGGATGGCGCTGCAGCGGCTGC
The DNA here is from genome assembly GCA_035620975.1 of Vicinamibacterales bacterium. Lineage (GTDB taxonomy): Bacteria > Acidobacteriota > Vicinamibacteria > Vicinamibacterales > 2-12-FULL-66-21 > DASPFV01. Next base: position 21,199 of record DASPFV010000093.1, on the reverse strand, counting down.
GCGAGGCTGCGGAGAAGGCCAAGATGGAGCTCTCCACGGTGATGGAGACCGACATCAACCTGCCCTTCATCACCGCCGATCAGACCGGGCCGAAGCACCTGTCGATGCGGTTGACGCGTGCGAAGTTCGAATCCCTGGTCGACGATCTGCTGCAGAAGACGATCGCCCCGACCCGGCAGGCGCTGGCCGATGCGGGCATCGAGGCCTCGAAGATCGACGAGGTCGTCCTCGTCGGCGGATCCACGCGGATCCCGCGGGTCCAGCAGATCGTCAAGGACCTGTTCGGGAAGGAGCCGCACAAGGGCGTCAACCCCGACGAGGTCGTCGCGGTCGGGGCGGGCATCCAGGCAGGCGTGCTCGCGGGCGAGGTCAAGGATCTGCTCCTGCTCGACGTGACGCCGCTCTCGCTCGGCATCGAGACGCTGGGCGGGGTGATGACGACGCTGATCCCGCGCAACACGACGATCCCGACGCGCAAGAGCGAGACGTTCTCGACGGCGGCCGACAACCAGACGAGCGTCGAGGTCCACGTGCTCCAGGGCGAGCGCCCGATGGCGCGCGACAACCGGACGCTGGGCCGGTTCCACTTGAGCGGCCTGCCCTCGGCGCCTCGGGGGGTCCCGCAGATCGAGGTCACCTTCGACATCGACGCCAACGGCATCGTCAACGTGACGGCGAAGGACCAGGCGACGCAGAAGGAGCAGAAGATCACGATTACCGCGTCGAGCGGCCTCAGCAAGGACGAGGTCGATCGGATGATGCGGGAAGCCGAGTCGCACGCCGACGAGGACCGGAAGCGGAAGGAAGAGATCGAGACCCGCAACCATGCCGACCAGGCGGCCTACGCGGCCGAGCGGATGCTGCGGGACTCGGGGGACAAGCTGCCGGCGGCGGATCGCGCGGCGATCGAATCGGCCATCAGCGACCTGAAGACCGCGATCGATCAGAACGATCTGCAGGCGATGAAGAAGCGGATGGACGCGCTCAATCAGGCGCAGCACAAGGCGGCGGAAGCGATGTACCGCGCCGCGAGCGCGGGCGGCCCGGCAGGCGGACCCGCCGGGGGCGGCCCGGACCAGGCGGCCGGTGGCGGCCGGCCCTCGGGCGACGTCATCGACGCCGAAGTCGTCGAAGAAGAAAAGAAATAGGCAATTGCCGATTGCCGATTGCGGAATGCCGATTGAGCCGGGCAATTGACTGGTTGCCGAATGTTGATTGGCGGATTGGAAGATTGGCGTGATTCGGATTGCCGATCGAGGGCGGTCGGAACACGGGTTTCGAGTCACTCGATTCGACAATCCATCAACGACTCATTCGGCAATCGCAGAATCCGCCATTCAACAATCGCCCACTGAGTCAATTGTCCAGTTCAATCGGCAATCTGCAATCGGCAATCGGCAATGACGATTATGGATTTCTATTCGATTCTGGGAATCGATCGTACGGCCAGCGCCGCCGAGATCAAGCGGGCGTACCGGCGGCTCGCGCGGCGGTACCATCCGGGGATCAACCCGGGGGACCGGGCGGCGGAGGCCAGGTTCGCGCAGATTGCCGCCGCGTACGAGACGCTCGTCGACCCTGACAAGCGGAGGGAGTACGACGGGGCCGACGCCGGCGGGCCGATGCGGCAGACCGAGACGCGTGCCTTCGAGTTCACCGAGTTCGACTTCTCGGTGGCTGCGACGGGCGCGCAGGCGGCCACGTTCACCGAGCTTTTCGCCGACGTGCTCCACCCGATGCCGGCGCTCGATCCCCGGCCGGAGCCGGGCGCCGATCTGCACGCCTCGCTGTCGCTCAGCTTCGTCGACGCCATGCGCGGGGTGGAGTGCCGCGTCGTCATCACGCGGCACGTCCCGTGTTCCGCCTGCGGGAGTGCAGGCCAGGTGCCCTCCGCGGGCGGCCGCTGCCCCTCCTGTCAGGGGGCGGGACGGACGCGCTGGGCGCGCGGCCACATGGTCTTCTCGCGAACGTGCGCGGTGTGCGCCGGAACCGGACAGGTCCGGTTCCAGCGGTGCCAGACCTGCATCGGGCACGGCCGCACGGTTCGCAGCGAACCGGTCGAAGTGCTCGTGCCTCCGGGGACGTCCGATGGCGCCAGGCTCCGTGTCCCCGAGAAGGGGAACGCGGGTCGCCATGGCGGGCGGCCGGGCGATCTGTACGTGAGCGTCAACGTGCAGCCGCACCCGGTCTTCCGGCGTGATGGTGACACGCTCTTCTGCGTCGTGCCCGTGTCGATTCAGGAGGCCGCGCTGGGCGCGCGGATCGAGGTGCCCACGCTCGACGGTCCCGTACGGCTTCGTGTGCCGCCCGGCGCGCAGGGCGGGCAGCGGTTCCGGCTGAGCGGCCGGGGCGTGGCGGGGGCGGGCGGCGTCCGTGGCGACCTCGTCGTGGAGATCACGCTGATGCTGCCGCCGGTGCTCGACGAGCGCTCGAAGGAGCTGATTCGGGAGTTCGGCCGGCGGAACGACGGAGACGTCCGCCGGGAGCTGTGGCGTGCGGTGGACGGTGCCCGGGAGGGGCCCCCCCGGTTCTGAGCGGCGACATGGCGAAGCGCAGCAGCAAGGCGTACTACATGATCAGCGCGGTGGCGCAGAAGTACAACATCCACCCGCAGACGCTGCGCCTGTACGAACGCGAGGGGCTGCTGAAGCCCTCGCGCACTGAGGGGAACACCCGCCTGTACTCCGAGGAGGACCTCGAGCAGCTCGAGACCATCCTCTCGCTCACGCGCGATCTGGGCGTGAACCTCGCCGGCGTCGAGATCATCCTCAACATGCGCCGGAAGATCGAGGCCATGCAGCACGAGGTCAACGAGTTCATGGAGTACGTGAAGCGCGAGCTGTCGCGCGGCATCGGCGACTGGGAGCAGCGGCTGAGCACGGCGCTCGTCAAGTCGTCCCCCACGGATCTCGTCCGTGCAAGTCCGCCGGCGCATGCCCCCCTCGACGCCGGCGTCGAGCCGGAGCCTGACGAATCGAGACGGAAAGCCTGACGTCGCGGCCGCCGTTCGCACCCGGTAATCGGCAAGGTATGATTGCGGGATGCGGCGGACCGATTCTGCCTCCGAGTCCGACGCGCTGCACGCGTACCTTCGTGCAATCTCCAGGCTGCCCCGGCTGACGCCGGAAGAGGAGCGCGAGCTGGGCCGCCGCGTCCAGCGCGGCGGGGACGAGGATGCGCTGCGGCGCCTGGTCGAAGGCAACCTTCGCTTCGTGGTGAGCTACGCGAAACGCTATCGCGGGCTGGGCGTTTCCTTCCTCGATCTCATTCACGAGGGCAATCTGGGTCTGATCGAGGCGGCCCGCCGCTTCGATCCCGAGCGCAACGTCAAGTTCATCACCTACGCGGTCTGGTGGATTCGCCAGGCGATCACGCACGTCCTGTCGTCGCAGAGCCGCGCCTTCTCGCTGCCGCAGAAGCTGTCCGGCATCGCCGCCCGGATCGGGCGCGAGGTCGCGGAGCTCACCGAGGAGCTCGACCGCACGCCGACACGCGGCGAGATCGCCGCCGACCTCGATATCTCCGAGGCCGACGTCGACGCGCTGATGCAGATCTCGGGGGCCGATCTCTCGCTGAGCGATCGCATCGGCGCCGGGCGCGGGGAGGGGGATGGTCCCGAGCTGGGCGAGACGATCGAGCAGATAGCCGTCCCGGCAGTCGAGGAGGATCTGCTCCACGAGGCGATCTCGGAGCGCGTTCGCGCTGCGCTGCGGGAGCTGAACGGCAAGGAACGGGAGATCGTCGAGCTCCGCTTCGGCCTGGATCGCGACGGCGAGCCGCGCACGCTGCAGGAGGTCGGCGACCGGCTGCGCCTCTCGCGCGAGCGCGTCCGCCAGATCGAGGCGCGCGCCAAGGACAAGCTGCGCCGCTCGAAGCGCGCGGGCGAGCTGCGGTCATACCTGAACTGATACAATCGTGCCGACGCGCCCTGGCACGGCACCTGCGGCCCCCTGGCACCGCACCTTCGGCACCTACGCACCGAGGGCACCCTCGCACCCAGGGCACGAGGGGCACCCGTGGCACTCAACATGTCCTGCTCTCGATGTGACGATACCGGCTGGAAACCCGTCGCGGTCGACGGCGTCCGCCGCGTGGTGCGATGCGACTGCCGTCTCGAGGAAGTCGGGCGGCGGCTCTTCGAGGAGGCCCGGATCCCGCCCCGGTATCGCCGCTGCGGGTTCGACAACTTCCAGGTGTATCCCAACGAGAAGCTGATGAACGCGGTCGAGGCCGTCCGGGCCTTCTCCGACGCGTTTCCCAGGGTCCAGAAGGGACTCTGCCTGATCGGCCCGCACGGGATCGGCAAGACGCACCTCGCCGTGGCCGCCCTGCGCGCCGCCCTCGCCGCCGGCCACCAGGGCCTCTTCTACGAGGTATCCGACCTGCTGCGGATGATCCGGAGCACCTACAACCCCGTGACGAAGACAGCCGAAATGGATGTGCTGCAGCCGCTCGTCACCGCGCAGCTCCTCGTGCTGGACGACGTGGGGAAGGAGAAGACGTCGGAGTGGGTCGAGGAAACGATGACGTTCATCGTCAACTCGCGATACAACAACCGGCTCACGACCATCTTCACCTCGAACTACGAGGACACGCCCGATCTCGAGGTGCTCGATTCCCTCCGGGTGCGCGTCGGTTCACGGATGTACTCCCGGATGCACGAGATGTGCGACTTCATCGAGTACGGCGGGGCCGACTATCGCCTGTTGCCGCCCAATGGTGGCGTCGACGACCTCATGGCCCTCTGGAAAGTGGCGGGGGAGCAGCGAGGCAAGCTGCCCGCCAGGGCGAAGGGGCCCGTGCGTGCCCAGCTCGGTCCGTCCCCCAGGAAGGGAAAAGGGGATCTCGGCTGGTCCGGAGGTCGCGCCGGGTCGTAAGGGCTCTGGGCTCCGGCTTCAGAGGAATTCGTCGTGCTCGGTCTGTACCTGCATATACCGTTCTGCTCGTCCATCTGCAATTACTGCAACTTCAACCGCGGCCTGCTCGATCAGTCCCTGGCGGAGCGGTACGTCGCCGCGCTGGAGCAGGAGGTGTTGCGCTCCGGGGCCGGCGAGGCGGCCGACACAGTGTATTTCGGCGGGGGCACGCCGTCCCTCCTGCAGCCCGCCGAGATCGGCCGGCTGATTGCCGCGTGCCGGCGAGCCTTCGCCCTCGACGGCGATGCCGAGGTCACCCTCGAGACCAATCCCGAGACGGCCGCGTTCGAACGTCTCGTGGGCTTTCGCGAGGCGGGGATCACTCGCATCAGTTTCGGTGTCCAATCCTTTCGCGACGCGGAACTGCGGCGGCTCGGCCGGGTGCACTCGTCGGCACGCGCCGTGGAGGCCGTCGCCGACGCCCGTCGCGCGGGCTTCGACAACATCAGCGTGGACCTGATGATGTGGCTTCCCGGCCAGAGCCGCGACGAGTGGAAGGAGAGCGTCGAGGCGCTGGTGTCGGTCGGCGCCGATCATGCGTCGTTGTACCTCCTGGAGCTCTATCCGAATGCGCCGCTGAAAGAAGAAATGGCGCGCGCCGGCTGGTCCCTCGCGCCTGACGAGGATGCCGCCTCGATGTACACGTGGAGCATGGAGCGCCTCGAAGCGGCGGCGTACGGCCAGTATGAGATTTCCAATGTCGCGCGCAACGGCCGCGAGTCGCGTCACAATCTGAAGTACTGGACCGACGGCGCCTGGCTGGGCCTCGGCTGCGGCGCGCACTCCACGCGGGACGGCGTGCGTTGGAAGAATGTCTCCGGCACCGAGGACTACATCGGTCTCGTGGCCGCCGGCCGGCCGGCCGGTTCGGACCGCCGGGTGCTGACGCCCGCCGAACGCCTCGAAGAGGCGCTGTTCACCGGCCTGCGGCTGACGGAGGGTGTGGACATCGAGGCGGTTGGCGCCAGGTACGGGGTCGAGGTATGGTCCCGCTTTGGCCGGGAACTCCAGCCGTTCGTCGACGAAGGGCTGCTGGAGCGCCGGGGGCCGCGCCTGCGACTCACCCGCACCGGTATGCTCATTGCTAACGAGATCATGGCGGTTTTCGTGTGACCCCTGGGGTCAGGTCTTGCATTGACGTACGGATGTTGCAGTGCAAGACCTGACCCCACCCGAACGGGCCACTAGTCACGCGCGTTTGCGGTACGGTAGAGTGGCAGCTTTGCCGGATGGGCTGCCGATCCCGTTCTGTGATGAAGGAGGACTTTGAATGCTCCGCCGTTCTGTGACCACGACCTGTGCACTTCTGCTGGCCTTGGCGCCGGCCTCGATCTTTGCCCAGGATCCCCCCGCCCAGCAGCCGCCGGCCCAGCCGCCCGCCCAGCAGCCGCCCGCGGAGGCGCAACCGCAGCCGCCGACGGCCCCGAAGCTCGCGTTCGATTCCAATGCGGGTCTTCTCCTCGTCCAGATCAAGCCGGGTGAAACCGCTGCATTCGAGGAGCTGGTCGCGAAGCTGAGGGCCGGACTCCAGAAGAGCACGGACGCCGAGCTCAAACAGCAGATGTCCGGATGGAAAGTCTACAAGTCTTCCGAGCCCATGGGCGCCAACGCCCTCTACGTCGTCATGGTCGATCCCGCCGTTCCGAAGAGCGAATACGACTTCTTCGGCCTCCTCCAGAAGGTGATGACGCCCGAGGAGCTGCGCGATCCCGCGACGCAGGAGATGTTCAAGCGCTTCGTGAACGCGTTCGCGGCCGGTTACAACAAGTTGAACCTGACGCCTCTGGCGGGCGGCGGGATGTAGGCACGGCGACGACTTGCCAGCCGCCGGCTTCCTCCCCTGGAAGCTGGCCGCTGGAAGCCGGCGATCAGAACTTCAGATTCAACCCCGCATAGAACCGCTGCGGCTTCGTATGCCGCGCGTCCCCGCTGAGCGTGAAGACCCGGTAATCGAACCGCAGCCGCAGCGGCCCGGCCAGCGACACCTTCACGCCGCCGCCCACGTTCACGCCGAAGTTCGTCTCCGAGTCGTCCTGCTGCGTCTCGTGATACACGCCGCCGCCCGCCGTGCCGTAGAACTGCATGCCCCCAATCGGGAACGGCGTCTGCAGCAGGCCGTTGAACATGAAGGTCCGGAGGCCTGGCGCGAGCTCCGAGAGGTCCTCGCGCGTGTTGGCGTACTCGAACTCGAACCCCACGATGATGAGTCCCATCCCCACCCCGAGGCCCGTGGTGAGCCGGTTGGAGGGCGTGAAGTTCGACCCGAGAAATGCCGTGAAGTCCGCCGCCGCTCTGGCCGGGAACGCCAGCAGAGCCAGCAGAATCAGTCCTGGGACCGCGTGCTTCCGCATCGATACAGCATAGCGGCTTCCAGGTTCAAGGTTCCAGGTTCCAGGTTCCGGGTTCCGGGTTCCAGGTTCCAGGTTCCGGGTTCCGGGTTCCGGGTTCCGGGTGCGGCGAGCCTGGAACCCCTGAACCAAGAACCCTGAACCCTGAACCCTGAACCAAGAACCTTGAACCGTGAACCTTGAACCCTGAACCTTGAACCTGGACCTCAGGCCACGCGATGCACCCATAGTGCTAGTCTGTCCCTGATGGATTTCCGCCTGACCGACGAGCAGGACCTGCTGCGGCAGACCGTCCGGGAATTCGCGGAGCGCGAGATTGGTCCGCATGTGATGGAGTGGGACGAGGCGCAGCAGTTTCCCATGGACCTGCTGCCCAGGCTGGCTGCGCTGGGGCTCACCGGTATCCAGTTCCCTGAGCAGTACGGGGGCGCGGCCATGTCGGCCGTCGACTACTGCATCTGCATAGAGGAGCTTTCCCGCGTGTGCCCGGCCGTGGCCCTCTCCATCGCCGCGCACAACGGTCTGTGTTCCGCCCACATCTCGATGTTCGGCAGCGACGAGCAGAAGGCCAGGTACCTGCCGCGCCTCGTGCGCGGGGAGGTGCTCGGGGCCTGGGGGCTCACCGAGGCTGGCGCCGGCAGCGACGCCGCCGCGATGCGGACGACGGCGGTGCGGCAGGGGGAGTGCTGGACGATCAACGGGTCGAAGACCTTCATCACGCACGGCCGGATCGGCGGCGTCATGGTGGTGATGGCCGTCAGCGATCGCGCCAGGAGCCATCGCGGCATTTCTGCCTTCATCGTCGAGCACGGCACGCCGGGAATGTCGCCCGGCAAGAAGGAGAACAAGCTGGGGATGCGCGCCAGCGACACGAGCGAGGTCGTGTTCGAGCAGTGCCGCGTGCCTCACGCGAACCTCCTCGGGGAAGAGGGGCAGGGGTTCATCAACACGCTTCAGGTGCTCGACGCCGGGCGGATCGGTATCGCGGCGCTCTCGGTCGGTCTCGCCCAGGGCGCCTATGAGGCGGCGCGCCGGTACGCCAGGGAGCGGCGCCAGTTCGGCCAGCCGATTGCCGCGTTCCAGGCGATTCAGTGGAAGCTCGCCGACAACGCCACCAGGATCGAGGCTGCCAGGCTGCTCACGTATCGCGCCGCCTACCTCCGCGATCGCGGGGTGCGCACCACCCGCGAGTCGTCCATTGCGAAGCTCTTCGCGAGTGAGATTGCGGTGAGGGCCGCCGAGGACTGCGTGCAGATTCACGGCGGCTACGGTTTCGTGAAGGACTACCCGGCCGAGAAGTACTTCCGCGACGTCAAGCTGCTGACCATCGGCGAGGGCACCAGCGAGATTCAGCGACTGGTGATTGCCCGGCAGTTGCTCGGCCAGTGAGCACGCGCCCTCTCGCCGACCGTGTGCGGACGGGGGACCCGCGCGCGATCGCCCGCGCGATGTCCCTGATCGAGGACGAGACGTCCGCGGGCGCCGCCCTGCTGAAGCAGCTCTTCCCGCACACCGGTCGCGCCTACCTCGTGGGGATGACGGGCCCGCCCGGCGCCGGCAAGAGCACGCTCGTCGACCGGCTCACGACGGCGCTGCGGACTGGCGGCCAGACCGTCGGTGTCGTGGCGGTCGACCCGACCAGCCCGTTCAGCGGCGGGGCCATTCTGGGCGATCGCGTCCGCATGCAGGCGCATGCCAGCGATCCGGGCGTCTTCATCCGGAGCATGGCCACGCGAGGGCACCTGGGAGGGCTTGCGCGGGCCACGAGCGAGGTCGCACTGGTGCTCGACGCCGCCGGCAAGGACGTCGTGCTCATCGAGACCGTCGGGGTCGGGCAGGACGAGATCGAAATCGTGCGTACCGCGGATGTGTCGATTGTGACCGTCGTACCCGGCAGCGGCGACGAGGTGCAGGCGCTGAAAGCCGGCATCATGGAGATCGCCGACATCTTCGTCGTCAACAAGGCTGACCGGGAGGGTGCCGACCGGACAGTCGCGTCGATCGAGACGCTGCTGTCGCTGCAGGCGTTCGGTCAGGAGGACTGGCGGCCGCCGATTCTGAAGACCGAGGCGACCACCGGCCGGGGCGTGGACGCGCTGCTCGACGCCGTGGCGCGGTTTCGCGCGCACACGCAGGCCAGCCAGCATCAGCGGCGGCGCGTCCGGGCCGAGTGGCGCCTCCGCGATCTGCTCGGGCAGCGGTTCCTGTCTCACGTGGAGCAGCACGTGCTCGCCGGTGGCGAACTCGATCGCCTGCTGGACCGGATCAGCGAGCGGGAACTGGACCCGTATACCGTCGTGGACGGGATCATGCGAAGGGCGGTACGCCGGCCATGAAAGCCAGCCTCGATCACATCGGCATCGCCGTCTCGAATCTGGAGGAGGCGCTTCGCTTCTACCGCGATGCGCTCGGGCTCGAGGTGGAGGTGCCCGAGGACGTCGCGACCCAACGGGTCCGGGCGCACTTCGTGCCGGTGGGTGGGGCGGCGCTGGAGCTGCTCGAGGCGACCGCGTCCGATTCGCCGATCGCGAAGTACCTCGCCCGGCGGGGCCCGGGTCTCCATCACATAACGCTCCGGGTGGACGACATCCACGCCGCCCTCGCACGGTTGCGGGCGCACGGCGTCCGCCTGATCGACGAGGCCCCCCGCCCCGGCGCGCACGGGTCCCTGGTCGCCTTCGTTCACCCCTCCAGCGCGCACGGCGTGCTCGTGGAGCTGGTGCAGCATTCCGGCAAATAACCGTCTGACGCACTTCCCGGCCCCGGGGCGATCTCTGATATTCTTCGCCCCGCATCCCGTCAGCGAACCGCTGAACCCTGAACCCTGAACCCTGAACCTTGAACCCTGAGCCTTGAACCCTGGAGCCTTGAGCCTTGAGCCCTTCGTGGGCATCATCGGCGGCAGCGGCCTCTACGAGATGTCGGAGTTGACGGACCGCGAGGAGCGGGCCGTCGCCACTCCGTTCGGCGATCCGTCCGCTCCGTTCGTCGTCGGCACCCTGCGCGGCCGGCGCGTGGCGTTCCTGGCGCGGCATGGGGTGGGGCACCGGCTGCTGCCTTCCGAGCTGAACTTCCGCGCGAACATCTACGCGCTGAAGACGCTCGGTGTGGAGTACATCCTGTCAGCCAGCGCCGTGGGCAGTCTGAAGGAGGAGTACCGGCCGCTCGATCTCGTGATTCCCGATCAGTTCCTGGATCGCACGCGAGGCCGGGTCTCGACGTTCTTCGGTCGCGGGCTGGTGGCGCACGTGGGGTTCGCGCATCCCTTCTGCCCGACGTTGAGCGATCTCGCCTTTCAGGCGGGGCAGGCAGCCGGAGCGACCGTGCACAGGGGAGGGACCTACGTGTGCATGGAAGGGCCGCAGTTCTCGACTCTCGCCGAGTCCCGGCTGTATCGCTCGTGGGGGATGGACATCATCGGGATGACGAACCTCCAGGAGGCCAAGCTCGCGCGGGAGGCGGAGATCTGTTACACGACGATCGCGCTCGTGACCGATTACGACTGCTGGCACCCCGAGCACGAGCACGTGACCGTCGACATGATCGTCGCCAACCTCGTGCAGAACGCGAAGACCGCGCAGCAGGTCATCGCGGCCGCCGTCGAACAGTTGCCCTTCGAGCGAGCCTGCGGATGCGCGGACGCGCTCAAATACGCGATCATCACCCGGCCCGAGGCGGTTCCCCCGGCCGTCAGGGAGGAGCTGCGGCCTATCGTGGGGAAGTACTTGTGAGGCGAACGACCCCGTCGGACGCCGCACGCCCCGACGCTGCCGGCCGTGAGCGCGGGCAGCACTGCACGCATCGACGGTCACTCACGATGAGACGAGGTACGACGATACGAAGAAGGGCCTGCAGGTTATCGCGAAGTCTTCGTGTCTTCCTTCGTCTCATCGTTTCTTCGTGCCATCGTGGGGAGCCGTCGGCGCGTGCAGCGGTGTACCCACCGGGCCCTCACAAGGTAATCGTGAAGTCTTCGTGTCCTCCTTCGTCTGATCGTTTCTTCGTGCCATCGTGGGGAGCCGTCGGCGCGTGCAGCGGTGCCTCCCGGTCTGGTGCTTCAGGTTTGAACTGCGGACTGCGCCCGAACCAGTTCACATGAACGTCGTCATCACCGGCTCCATCGCCTATGACTACCTGATGTCGTTTCCGGGCAGGTTCACCGAGCACTTTTTGCCGGAGCACATGTCTCGCGTGAGCCTCAGCTTCCTGGTGGACTCGATGGACAAGCGGCGGGGCGGTTGCGCGCCGAACATCGCGTACACGCTGGCCCTCCTCGGCGAGCGGCCGCGGCTGATGGGCACGGCCGGACAGGACTTCGACGAATACCGCCGCTGGCTCGAGTCGGCCGGCATCGACACCTCGCTCGTGCGCGAGGTCCCGGGCAAGTTCACCGCGTCGTTCTTCTGCAGCACCGACGCCGAGAACAACCAGATTGCCTCGTTCTATACCGGCGCGATGGCGAACGCGGGCGAGCTGTCGTTCCGGACGGCCGGTCCATGCGGCCTGGCCATCGTGGCACCGAACGACCCCGGAGCCATGCTTCAGTACGCCGAGGAGTGCCGGACCTTGCGCATCCCCTACATCTGGGATCCGGGCCAGCAGTGCGCCAGGATGTCGGGCGACGAGCTGCGGGACGGTCAGGTCGGCGCCCGGCTGGTCGTCTGTAACGATTACGAATTCGAATTGATCCGACAGAAAACGGGAGTCGACGAAGAGTCGATCCTCGAACAGGCCGAGGCGCTGGTCGTGACCCGTGGCGAGCGCGGCTGCACGATCTACGAGCGCGACCGGCAGGTCGTCGTCCCTGCCGTCCCTCCTCACCGCATCGTCGACCCCACGGGCGTCGGCGACGCGTTCCGCGGCGGCTTCATGAAGGGCATGGCTCACGGCGCGGATTTCGAGGTCTGCGCGCGTCTGGGCGGCGTTGCGGCGACCTACGCGCTCGAGCACCTGGGTGGGCAGAGCCACGCCTACACCTGGCCGGAGTTCCGGGATCGATACGAAGCCCACTTCGGGAGCCCGGACGGGCTGTAAGAGCTTTCCTGTTCGTACCCACGACCTGTCGGCTTTCGGCGCCAATCGCGGGCCTGATGCTGCTCCGGCGTCACCGGTTCCGACGGTCCCCTGGCGCGAGCGATCGGACGGCGGTTCCGCGCGACCCGCCCACGAGATTCCCTGAACAATCCCGATCTGGAGGCTGCAGGACGGCAGTCGCTGCCGGAGGCGTCGCCGCGGCCGAGTTTCTAGCGAGGCTGCGCCTCAGACCATCGAGGCTCCGCCTCGCTAGTGGCATTGCTTGATAACGCCGCGCTGATGCGCGGTCGGCCTGTGACCCCGGAGAATCTGACTCATCTGTACAAGTTCAGAGGGGTCAAGGCGGGCTAGCCGTGCGGTGCGCACTTCGATCTGGAGCGGACCTTGCACCGACGACCGCCGATTGGAGTTGTCGTGAAGTACTTTGTCCTCGCCACCGTGGTCGTCGTCGCGCTTGGCGCCCCTCTCGGCGCCCAGCAGTCTTCCGAATCCCAGCGGTCGACTCTCTTCCGCAGTGGAGCCAGTCTCGTCGCGCTCAGCGTGACAGTCACGGATACCGACAAGCGCCTGGTGACCGGGCTGGATGCCGGGGATTTCGCCGTCTACGAGGATGGCGTCCGGCAGCAGCTCCGGTTCTTCGAGTCGAGCGCCGTGCCGATCGATCTGATCCTGCTGATCGACACGAGCTCGAGCATGTACGACAAGATGGCCCTCGTGCACGAGGCCGGCGCGGGTGTCGTGCAGCTGCTGAGGCCTGGCGATCGCGGCGCCGTGGTCGCGTTCAACGACAACGTCAACGTCGTGCAGCCGCTGACGGGCGACGTGGACCTGCTGACGACCGCGATTCGGAACACGCGCGGCAAGGGTGGAACCGCCCTTCACAATGCGATCTACGTCTCGCTGAAGCAGTTCGGCCGCTCGGCGCGGCAGGGCGGCGAGGTTCGGCGCCAGGCGATCGCCGTGCTCTCGGACGGCGAGGACACCGCGAGCCTGATCGGATTCGAGGAGTTGATGCAGGAGGCGCAGAAGAGCGGCGTCAGCGTGTATCCCATCGGGCTGCAGTCCGGATACGCGGCGGTTCCCGCGGGCGGACGCCGGTACTTTTCCCAAACACAGTACAGCCTCCGGAAGATCGCTCAGGAGACCGGCGCTCAGGCATTCTTCCCGCAGGACATCGCGGAGCTGAACGGCATCTATGCGACGATCGCGGAGGAGCTGACCAGCCAGTACTCGCTCGGCTACAGCCCGTCGAACGCACGCGCGGACGGCCGCTATCGCCGGATCATCGTGAAGGTTCCGACCCGCCCCGAGCTTCGTCCACGGACGCGCACTGGCTATCTCGCCCAGGCGGCGGGCGCGGCGCTCGTGGAGGAGCTGCTCCGGGATCGCTGACTCGTTCCTCTCGACAGCGACCGGGTTTGCCAACACAATGACCTCGTGTCCCGCTGGCTGGCTGCCGGGCTGACGGCAATCGGTGTCGGCTGGGTGATTGCCGTGCTCCTGGCGCCGTTGAGCGGCGCCGACGGCTCGGTGGCAGCCTGGCTCGTCTATCACGCGGGCGGAACCGTCTGCCATCAGCGACCGGACCGGTCCTTCTTCCTTGCAGGCGAACCGATGCCGGTGTGCGCCCGGTGCTTCGGGTTATACGCCTCGGGGGCGACGGCGGCGCTTCTGGCGTGGACGGTCGTGCCCGGTAGCAGAAATGGGAACTCGCGTGCCGTTCTGGGCATGGCCGCGCTTCCTACGATCGCGACGATCGCGGTCGAGTGGCTGGGCCTCGTGACTCCCGGTTCGGTGCTCCGGGCGCTCTCGGCCCTGCCGCTCGGCGCCGCCGCCGGCTGGATCTTCGTCGGCGCATTGCGGAGTGAGCGGGGCTGATGGCATCCCGGATCTCTGCCACCTGAGAGCTGGTAGCCGATTCCAGATGCGCTATGATCCCGGGAGAACATGCCCTTGAAATCCACCGCGGTGGAGCGGGCCCGGGTGACAGCCGAGCCCGGGATCCTGGTGTTCGTGTGTCTGGCCGCGTGGGCGATTCCGGGTGCCGGGCACTTCTGGGTCGGTCGCAGGCAGAAAGGGCTGGTCTTCCTCATCGCGCTCCTCGCGATGTTCGTCATAGGCCTCGCCCTGCACGGCCGCATCTTCCCGTTCCAGTTGAACGAACCGCTGGTGGCGCTGGCCGCGGTGGCCGACATCGGGCTCGGGCTGCCGTGGCTCGTCGCGCGGATGCTGGGCCTCGGCGGCGGCGTCGTGACGGCGGCGACGTACGAGTACGGCAACACGTTTCTCATCGTCGCGGGGCTGCTCAACTTCCTGGTCATGATCGACGTGTTCGACGTCGCCATGGGGCGCAAGTGACCAGCCATCTGCTCTGGCTGGTCGTGTTCGCCGCGCTGGTGTCGGTGGTGTTCGCCACGCTGCTGCGCGACGAGCCGGCCGCCCAGCTGCGCACGGCGGCGACGATGTTCGGCGGATTCGTGGCCGCCGCGCTGGTGCTCGGCTGGCTGATGTACCCGCTCCCACTCTGAGCCAGCGCCGTTCCCTGTCGGCGCGCCTGCTGCTCTGGGGCCCTGTCGTCCTGCACATGGGCCTCATCTTCACGGCCTCGGCCTCCTCGGACCCGGGTCTCCCGAGCGAGATCTCCGACAAGACCGCGCACTTCGCGGCGTACGCGCTGCTCAGCGCGCTGTTCCTGCGCGCGTTCGCGGGCGGGGCGCTGGCGGCCGTTTCGTGGCCGCGGGCGCTCGCGGCCATCCTCCTCTCGGTGCTGTACGGCGTGACCGACGAGCTCCACCAGACTCTCGTCCCCCAACGCTCACCCGAGGTGCTCGACGTCGCCGCGGACGCGTTGGGTGCCTGCGGGGGCGCGCTCTTCGTGATGATCGTGAAATGGGTGCGGGAGGCCCTGAAGCCGGTCGCGGGCCGCGAACGCTGAGAGCCTGTGATCGGGCCGCAGCCGTCGCTCCCAGCTCGCCACACCCCACCTGGAGGCCGGGCTCGCGTGCTCGAAGGTGGAAGCTCCAAAGGTATACTGCTTCAAGCATTTCCCATGACCTCCTATAGTGTTGACGGCCTCCAGAACCTGCTGATCGAGCGCGATGGCGCGATCGCGGTCGTGACGGTGAACCGTCCCGGCGTCCTCAACGCGCTGAACGCGCAGACGATGGACGAGCTGCGGCGGACGATCCTGGCGCTGAAGCACGACGAGGGTGTGCGTGCGGTCGTGATTACCGGGGCAGGGGAGAAGGCGTTCGTTGCCGGCGCCGACATCAACGAGCTGGCTGGCCAGACCCCAGGCTCCGGGAAGGACCATGCGGCGGCGGGGCAGCACGTGCTCGATCTGATCGAGCACATGGGCAAGCCCGTGATTGCCGCCATCAACGGCTACGCGCTGGGAGGCGGCTGCGAGCTGGCGATGGCCTGTACCATCCGGATTGCCGCGGACACGGCGAAGATCGGGCAGCCGGAGATCAACCTGGGCATCATGCCCGGGTTCGCCGGCTCGCAGCGGTTGCCCCGGCTCGTCGGAAAAGGCCGCGCGCTCGAGCTGTTGCTGACCGGCGATCAGATCACTGCGGAGGAAGCCCATCGTCTCGGGCTGGTCAACCGGGTGGTGCCGGCGGCCGAGCTGATGTCCGAGGCGCGGAAGCTCGCCGGCGTCCTCGCAGCCAAGGCACCCGTCGCGGTCCGCTACATCATCGAGGCGGTCAATCGCGGAGAGCAGATGAGCCTTGCGGAGGCACAGACGTTCGAAGCCACGCTCTTCGGCCTCGCCGCGAGCACCGAGGACATGCGCGAGGGGACCCGGGCCTTTCTCGAGAAGCGCAAGGCTGTTTTCAAGGGACGATAGGCCGTGCGCCCTTCCGAGATGCCGTCGGCCGCGCCGTTGTCCGGCGCCGCCGGTTTCCGCTTTGCCATCGTCGTCTCCCGCTTCAACGAGCGGGTTACCGAGAGCCTCTGCGACGGCGCGCGCGCTGCGCTCGCCGAGGCCGGCGCGACCGACGCGGACGTCGAAGTGTTTCGTGTCCCGGGGGCGTTCGAGCTGCCCCAGGCCGCCCGCGGCGCCGCCGACACGGGCCGGTTCGACGCCATCGTCTGTCTCGGGTGCGTGATCCGGGGCGCGACGCCGCATTTCGAGTACATCTCGACCTCGGTCGCGCACGGCATCCAGGAGGCCTCGGGCGACACCGGCGTGCCGATGGCGTTCGGCGTCCTGACCACCGACACGTGGGAGCAGGCCGAGGAGCGGGCGGCAGGCGACCGCACGAACAAGGGGTTCGAGGCCGCCGCGGCCGCCATCGAGATGGCCGGCTTGTTCCGGACGTTCCGCGGCGGCGCCCGGCGATGAACCGCGTCGACCCGCCGGCACGCCGGCGCGCGCGCGAGGCAGCGTTGCAGATGCTCTACCAGTGGGAGGTTGGCCGCACCGGACCACACGAGGCGATCGTCACCTACTGGCCGGCGCGTGATCCCGGCGACCAGATGGCCGATGAGCTGCGGGCGTTTGCCAACGGGCTCGTGCGCGGCACGATCGAGCGCCTGGCCGAGATCGATCACAAGCTTGCGCAGCACGCGACGAACTGGCGGGTCGAGCGGATGGCCGTGATCGATCGCCTCGTGCTCCGGCTGGCGGTGTACGAACTGCTCACGGAAGTGCAGACCCCGGCCCGGGTGATCATCAACGAGGCGATCGAGCTGGCGCGGACGTTCAGCGGCGAGGAAGCGGTCCCGTTCGTCAACGGCGTGCTGGACGCGGTCAGAAAAGAGCTGGGGAGGTAGACTGCGGAAGCGGGTTTTCGAAGCGAACGGCCCGAGTCGCCTCGCAGGTGAATGAATCGCAGTCCCCGCGGCGTGACTCACGAGCTGATTCCAGACAATGTCAGAAACCGAACTGCTGCAGCAACGCCGGGCGAATTTCGAGCAGCTCCTCAAGCTCGGCGTCGAGCCATACCCCCGGACCTTCCGCCGGACCCACACCGTGCAGGAGCTCGTCACCGTCCACGGCCACAAGACGAAGTCGGAGCTGGAAGAGGAGCGGGTCGAGACGACGACGGCCGGGCGCATTCTGGCCATCCGGAGCTTCGGGAAGGCCAACTTCCTCGTCATTTCGGACGGCCGCGAGCGCATCCAGGTCTACGTGCGCCAGGACTCCCTGCCCGCCCGGGACTTCTCGATTTTCAAGCTGCTCGACTTCGGCGATTTCGTCGGCGTGGCGGGATACCTGTTCCGCACGAAGACGGAGGAGCTGACCGTCTACGCCTCGGCGCTCGAGTTCCTCGCGAAGTGCTTCATCCCGCTCCCCGAGAAATGGCACGGGCTGCAGGATATCGAGACCCGCTATCGCCAGCGCTACCTCGACCTCATCGTGAACCCCGAGTCGCGCCGGGTCTTCGAGGTGCGCAGCCGCGTGCTCGCCGCCATGCGCACGTTCCTGAATGCGCGGGGCTATCTCGAAGTCGAGACGCCGATGATGCAGCCGATTGCCGGCGGGGCACTGGCTCGCCCGTTCGTGACGCATCACAACGCGCTCGACATGGAGCTCTTCCTGCGGATCGCGCCCGAGCTGTACCTCAAGCGCCTGACTGTCGGCGGCATCGAACGGGTCTACGAGATCAACCGTAACTTCCGGAACGAGGGCATCTCGACGCAGCACAATCCCGAGTTCACGATGCTCGAGTTCTACCAGGCCTACAGCGACTATCAGGACCTGATGGCCATGTCGGAGGAGATGATCGCCTTCGTCGCCCGGGAGGCGGTGGGCACCGATCACGTCCGCTTCGGGGAGCACGAGATCTCGCTCGCGCCGCCGTACCGGCGGCTGTCGCTGCGTGAGGGCGCGCGGGACGCTGCCTCGGCGAAGCTCGGGGAGGCGGTCACCGAGCTGGACCTCCGCCAGCGCGACACCGCCGTGGCGATTGCCAGGCGGCTGCACCTCGAGCTGCACCCGGCGTGGGGGCCGGGGAAGATCGTGACTGAGATCTTCGAGCGGACCTGCGAGGACAGGCTGATCCAGCCCACCTTCGTGTACGACTTTCCGACCGAGGTCTCCCCCCTGTCGAAGCAGAAGCCGGACGATCCCGGGACGGTGGAGCGCTTCGAGCTCTACATCGGTGGCTTCGAGGTGGCGAACGCGTTCAGCGAGCTCAACGATCCCGCGGAGCAGCGGCGCCGCTTCGAGGGGCAGATCGCGCACAAGGCGGCCGGCGATCTCGAGGCGCACGTCATGGACGAGGACTACATCCGCGCGCTCGAATACGGCATGCCGCCCACGGCCGGCGAAGGCGTCGGCATCGATCGCCTGGTGATGCTGCTGACCAACAGCCCCTCCATCCGGGACGTGATTCTGTTCCCGCTGATGCGCCCGCGCAGCGACTGAGAGGCCATGGAATGAGTCAGCCTTTGTCCGATTCGGTCCTCCCCTCGGTCCGTGCCCGGCCGCGCTCGCGCACCAGCGACCTCCCGCTGGAGCTGTTCGTGGCGCTGCGTTACCTCCTGGCTAAGCGCAAGCAGGCGTTCATCTCGCTGATCTCGCTCATCTCGGTGATCGGCGTGGGGGTCGGCGTCATGGCCCTCCTCATCGCGCTGGCGCTCATGACCGGCCTGCAGGGCGAGTTGCGCGACCGGATCGTCGGGTCCACGGCCCACGTCTACGTGTACAAGGTCGGCGGGCTCGACAACCCCGACGAGGTCGTCCAGCGGCTGCGCGCGCTCCCGCACGTCGTCGGGGCCGCGCCCGTGATCGTGAACCTGGGGATCGCGACGGGCGCGAGCAACGACGTCGCGCTCTCTGTCAAGGGCATCATCCCCGAGCTCGAAGCGGACGTCACCGACCTCGAGCACTCGATGCAGGCCGGCCGCCTGGACGCCCTCACCGACAGCCGGGACTCGCCGGGCATCGTGCTGGGGCGCGACCTGGCCGACAAGCTCGGCGTCTACATGGGGGATACGATCCGGGTGCTCACCACGGAAGGCACGCTGACGCCCATGGGCCCGCAGCTCCGGCAGCGGAGCTTCAAGGTGGTGGGCGTCTTCTCGCTCGGCCTGTACGAGTTCGACGCGGGGTATGGGTACGTCCACCTCGACGTCGCGAAGCGGCTGTTCGGCCAGGAGCAGCCCGCCTACGTCGAGGTGCGCCTCGACGACATGTTCCGCGCGCCAGGCGTGGCCGCGGGCATTCCCGCGGCGCTCGGCCCGGAGTACCAGGCGCAGGACTGGGCCGACATGAACCGGTCGCTCTTCGGCGCGCTGTGGATCGAGAAGATGGCCATCTCGATCACCATCGGCCTCATCGTCACGGTCGCGGCCCTCAACATCGTCGCGTCGCTGATCCTGCTCGTCATGGAGAAGAGCCGGGACATCGCGATCCTGAAGACGATGGGCTGTTCGGCGGCGAGCATCCGCCGGATCTTCGTGCTGCAGGGGCTCATCATCGGCCTGGTCGGCACGATCGGCGGCGCCGCGCTCGGCACTGCCCTGATCTACGTGCTGGATCGGTACAAGCTGATCAGCATCCCCATTGACGTGTACCAGATTTCACACGTGCCGTTCCGCCTGCAGCCGCTCGATTTCGTGGTGGTCGTCGTGTCCGCCGTGCTGATCTGCTTCGTCGCGACCATCTATCCCTCGAGGCAGGCCTCGAAGCTGGACCCGGCACAGGCTTTGAGATACCAATAGGACATTGCCGATTGCCGATTGCGGATTGCGGATTGAATCGGGTAATTGGCAATTGTCAGATTGCTGAACGGGCGATTGATGGATTGGCGATTGACGGAATTGGCGATTGACGGGATTGGCGATTGCCGGATTGGTGGAATGCAGAGTGGATTGCAGATTGAGCGAGGTGCCGGAAGCGCGGTCTGAGAACGCGTTCGAAGGCGCGCGGCTGCGCGCGGCCGGAATCGCCAATACCCATTCCAGCAATGTAGCAATCGAACAATCAAAACTCCCCCAATCCACAATCACGCGATCCAATCGGCAATCGGCAATCGGCAATCGGCAATAACGATTGTGTCGTTCATCGAAGTCACTGCTCTGACGAAAAGCTATCCGGTCGGGACGACCAGGCTCGTCGTGCTGCGCGATCTCGATCTGGCGGTCGAGAAGGGGGAGATGGTCGCCGTCGTCGGGGCGTCCGGAGTCGGCAAGAGCACCCTCCTGCACGTGCTCGGCGGTCTGGACAGCATCGACTCCGGCAGCGTGCGGATCGGAGACGTCGAGCTGGGCCGGCTCACGGATGCCGAGCTCGTGGCGTATCGCAACCGGCACGTCGGCTTCGTGTTCCAGTTCCACCACCTGCTCCCGGAGTTTTCAGCGCTCGAGAACGCGGAGATGCCGATGCGGATCGCGAGGCGCCCGTCCGAGGAGCGGTTCGAGCGGGCGGCCGGGATCCTCTCGCGCGTCGGACTCGGCGAGCGGCTCGATCACCGTCCCGGCATGCTCTCGGGCGGCGAGCAGCAGCGCGTCGCCATCGCCCGGGCGCTCATGATGGAGCCCACGCTGCTGCTGGCCGACGAACCCACGGGCGACCTCGACGAGCACACGGCCGACACCCTCCACGACCTGCTGCGGGAGATGCACCGCGAGCGCGGGCTCACCTCCATCATCGCCACGCACAACCCCCGGTTGTCCGCCGCCTGCGACCGGGTCCTGCGGCTCGAGGATGGCAGGTTGCGAGAAGCCTGACGGGGTTCAAGGTTCCTGGTTCAAGGTTCCAGGTTCGGTTCCTGGTTCAGGGTTCCAGGTTCCGGGTTCCGGGTTCGGTTGCTGGTTCACGGTTCCAGGTTCAAGGTTCCGGGTTCCAGGTTCGGTTCCAGGTTCAGGGTTCGAGGTTCAGGAGTTCCAGGTTCCGGGTTCGAGGAACCAGGGACCGGACCGGGAGCCGGACCGAGCACCGCTGAACCG
>DASPFV010000092.1:0-3218 GCA_035620975.1 Vicinamibacterales bacterium | reverse complement strand
CTCCGGGATCCCGGGTTGACTCCGGCATCCCGGAGCGGTCACGAGCGGATCCGGCGGGCTCGGGATATACACTTAAGGCAATGTCGGACAGCGACACCGGGCCGAGCCCGGTCGTGCCGCACGAGGCGCGGCCGCCAGCCGAAGGCTTGTTCAGCTCTGCCGTCGACGCGCTCGCGGCCGGGGTGCTCCTCGTCGGCCTCGACGGCCGCATCACCCTCGCCAATCGGGAGATCGAGCGGGAGTTCGGCTACCGGCGGGAGGACCTGCTCGGCCAGGCCGTCGAAATGCTCATTCCCGAGGCCGCGCGCGAGATTCACGAGGTCCATCGGGAGCACTTCGCGGGCAACCCGTCGACGCGCCACATGGGCGCGAGGCGGGATCTCTTCGCCCGGCGCCGGGACGGCTCCCACTTTCCGGTGGAGATCCGCCTGAATGCGCTGGACACTCCGCAGGGAGTCTTCGTCCTCACCTCGGTCGCGGACCTGTCATCGCGCCGGGAACTGGAGCATGCCGCCCATCGGGCCGTCGAGGGCCGAATCGATTTCGAGCGGCTCGTCGCCGATCTGTCGATCGAGTTCATCAACCTTCCGTCTCAGCAGGTGGACGACGCGATCCGGAGTGCCTTGCAGCGGGTCGGGGAGTCACTCGATCTCGATCGCTGCACGTTCTTCCGGATCCAGCCGGACGGCACGCTGTCGGATCCGATCGGCTGGTCTCGGGCGGATGTGCCGCGCATGCCGGCCACGATCGACGCCGCCAAGCACTTCCCGTGGGCGCTCGAGAACGCCCGGGCCGGCAGGACGATCTGCGTGAACACCCTGGCCGACGTGCCGAACCCCGTGGACCGGGCCAGCTACGAAGCCCTGGGCACACGATCCGTCGTCACCGTGCCGCTCTCGGTGGGAGGGCGCGTCGTCGGCGCCGTCGGCTTCAACATGGTGCGCCGGGAGCGGACCTGGGCCCAGGAGAACCTGCACCGCATGCGGGTGATCGCCACGGCCTTCGGCAACGTTCTGGCGCGACAGCAGAGCGACGATGCGCTGCGCAAGGCTCTGGCGGACGTCGAACGGCTCCGCGATCAGCTGCAGTCCGAGAACGTCTACCTCCGCAAGGAGGTCCGCGAGCGGCTGGGGTCCCACACGATAGTGGGCCAGAGCCCGGCGATTCGCCGCGTGCTCGAGCAGGTCCGGCAGGTTGCCAGCACGGATTCGACAGTGCTGCTCCTCGGCGAAACCGGAGTGGGGAAGGAGCTTTTCGCCACCCACATCCACGAGCTGAGCGCCCGCCACGCACGTGCGATGGTCCGCGTGAACTGCTCCGCGATCCCCGCAACGCTCATGGAAAGCGAGCTCTTCGGCCGTGAAAAAGGGGCGTTCACGGGCGCGCTCGCCCGCCAGATCGGCCGCTTCGAGCTCGCCGATCACTCCACCATCTTCCTCGACGAGATTGGCGATCTGCCGCCGGAGGTGCAGGTCAAGCTCCTTCGCGTTCTCGAGGAGCGGCAGATCGAACGGCTCGGCAGTCCGAAGTCGATTCGGGTGGACGTGCGGGTGATCGCGGCGACGCACCGGGACCTGGAGCAGCGGATCGCCGACGGGGCGTTTCGGGACGACCTCTTCTACCGCCTCAACGTCTTCCCGATCATGGTGCCGCCCCTCCGGGAGCGGGTCGAGGACATCCCGCTCCTCGTCGCGCGCTTCGTGGACGAGTTCTCGAGGACGTTCGGCAAGCGGATAGAGATGATTCCGCGCGAGAACATGATGGCGCTGCAGCGCTACGCCTGGCCGGGCAACATCCGCGAGCTGCGGAACGTCATCGAGCGCGCTATGATCCTGGCGACCGGCCCGCGCCTCACGATCGCGCTGCCCGCGTTGACCGCCGCCGCCAACAGGCGCAGCGAGCGGCTGGCCGAGGTCGAGAAGGAGCACATCCGCGCCGTGCTCGAGAGTACCGGCTGGCGCGTTCGAGGCGCGGGCGGCGCCGCCGACCGGCTCGGCCTCAAACCCACCACGCTCGAGACCCGCATGGCCAAGCTCGGGCTGCAACGGCCCCGGCACGGCTGAGAGCTTCTCAGGTCGTCTTTTTCACCTTGGGCGGGTAGTTCTTGAAGATCTTCTTCACCGCGTTGTTGATGCTCTTGTCGCGCTTCTCCGGGTTCGCCTGGGTGTTCACTTCCTTCACGCCGATGCCGCGCCAGGCGAGCTGACCCTTCCTGGCATCCGCCAGGTCGATCACCAGCGTGCCGATGAGGATGTCCCGGACCTGGGTCGTCGTGGTGCCGCCGGCCCAGCCTCCGCCCCACCCCCAGCCGTAGGGGCCGTAGCCGCCGCCGTACCCGGAGCTGAAGGTCGAGATGTCCTTCTGTTTGTCGAACGCCACGTGATACACGACGAAGAGGTCCGGGTCCGCCTCGACCTTCGTCAGCCCCTTGGCGGCGAGCTCCGCTTCGATTGCCGCCTCGATACGGTTGTCGATCAGCGGCTGGCCGACCGGCGTCCCTTCCTTGTGCCCGAACGTCTTGAAGTTCGCGAACGGCGCGCTCTTGTCGAAGTCGTAGCTGACCTTCTGTGCCAGCGTTCCTGCCGCCGCCAGCATCACGGCGACCGCGGTGGCCACAACTGTCTTTCGCATGGATCTGTCCTTTCGTCCGGCGTGTGGCTTCGTCCCACACCCTGGTGCGCTTTCACCGATGGGACACAATGCGGCTGCAAGGGACGATCCGTGCAGCCGGCACGCCGTGTCCCCCGGCAGGCTGGCGCCAGCCGTGTACGAGCGTCCGACGTGTCCGGCATTCCGGAGGAACTCCGGAAACGCGGAGGCTCCTGACGGAGGTGGCTCGATCCCCTGCCTCGGGTGGGGCGCACAGCGCCGGGCGTGGTGCCAGCTTTCCGGACGTGCCGACGCAACCCTCCTTCGGGTACACTCCCTGCTCTCAGCCCCGCGTCCGGTGTTCGGAGATTCGTGTGCCGGGCGGCACCGACGGTCCCGGTTGCGCCCGCTCGCATGAACCGGGGATGGTGGAGAGCGTGTCTATCCAGATGCGGCCTGACGGCGACAGCGTCTATCGGCTCGAGGTGTCCGGCCAGTTGCGCAAGGACGATCTCGAGCGCTGCCAGGACGTGCTGATTCGCGAGATGGCCCGGGTGGGACCGGTGAAGCTGCTCTTCGTGCTTCGCGACTTCGAGGGCTGGAACCCGGACGACGGCTGGAACGATCTG
>DASPFV010000091.1:0-35866 GCA_035620975.1 Vicinamibacterales bacterium | reverse complement strand
CATCACCTACCTGCTCGCCAGCCTGCTCGACATGAAGCCGGAGGACAAGCAGCGGCTCCTGGAGGAGCCGAGCCTGGCGATCAAGATGGACGCCGTGGCCACGGCGCTGTCGCGCGAGATCGACGTGCTGGAGATCAAGGGCCGCATCGAGTCGCGCGCCGAGAAGGAGATGACCGACGCCCAGCGGCAGTACCTGCTGCGGCAGCAGATGAAGGCGATCCAGTCCGAGCTGGGCGAGGGGGACAGCGAAGCTGCCGAGCTGCGCCGGCGCGTGACCGAGGCCGACCTGCCCGAGGCCGTGCACACGGCCGCGATGCGCGAAGTCGATCGGATCGAGCGGATGACCCCGGCTTCGCCGGAATACCAGATGCTCCGCACGTATCTCGACTGGATCCTCGACGTGCCCTGGGAGAAGCCCACGGAGGACCGGCTGGATCCCGTCGAGGCGCGCCGCGTGCTCGACGAGGATCACTACGACCTCGACAAGGTCAAGGAGCGGATCGTCGAGTACCTGGCCGTCCGCAAGCTCAAGGGGGACATGAAAGGGCCGATCCTGTGCTTCGTCGGGCCCCCGGGCGTCGGCAAGACATCGCTCGGCCAGTCGATTGCGCGGGCGATGAACCGGAAGTTCGTGCGCATCTCGCTCGGCGGGGTGCGCGACGAAGCCGAGATTCGCGGCCATCGCCGGACCTACATCGGGTCGATGCCCGGGCGGATCGTTCAGGGACTGAAGACCGCGGGCTCGTCGAACCCGGTGCTGATGCTCGACGAGATCGACAAGATCTCCGTCGGGATCCAGGGCGACCCGGCGGCCGCGCTGCTCGAGGTGCTCGATCCAGCGCAGAACCACGCCTTCCGCGATCACTACCTCGAGATCACGCTCGACCTGTCCAAGGTGCTCTTCATCGCGACAGCCAACCAGCTCGGCACGGTCCACCCCGCGCTGCTCGATCGCATGGAGATCATCCAGCTGAGCGGCTACACGGAACACGAAAAGGTCCACATCGCCAGGATCTACCTGGTCCCGCGCCAGCGGGAGGAGCACGGGCTCGAGAACGGGCAGATCGAGATCACCGATGCGGCCCTGCGCCGGGTGATCGCCGATTACACCCGCGAGGCCGGTGTGCGGAGCCTCGAGCGGCAGATCGGCACGATCGCGCGGAAAGTCGCCTCGAAGGTCGCCACCGACGCGGCGCACACGGCGCGCGTCGACGCGGACGAGGTGGCCGGGTATCTGGGGCCGCCGCGGTTCCGTTCCGAGACGGCGTTCCGCACGTCGAGGCCGGGCGTGGCCACCGGCGTCGCCTGGACCGAAACCGGGGGCGACGTGCTGTTCGTCGAGGCGGCGCTGCTGCCGGGCGGCAGCGGCAACGTCACGCTCACCGGGCAGCTGGGTGCCGTCATGCAGGAATCGGCGCGCGCCGCGCTGTCGCACATCCGGCAGGAAGCGTCGACCCTCGGCCTCTCCCCTGAGTTCCTCAGCAAGCAGGACATCCACGTGCACGTCCCGGCCGGCGCCATTCCCAAGGACGGTCCCTCGGCGGGCGTCACGATGGCGACGGCGATCGTGTCGGCGGCACGCGGTGTGCCCGTCCAGTCCGACGTGGCCATGACCGGGGAGATCACGCTGTCCGGCCTCGTGCTGCCTGTCGGCGGCATCCGGGAGAAGGCCCTGGCGGCCCGGCGTCACGGAATCCGCACGTTCATCCTGCCCGCGCTCAACGAGCAGGACCTGACCGAGCTGCCCGAGGAGGTGCGCACGGATCTGACGTTCGTGCCCGTGCGCACGCTGGACGAAGTGCTCTCCACCGCGCTGCCGCCTCCCGCCTGAGAGCGCTGCTTCCTTGGCGGCGGTCTTCTTCTACATCTCCGGCCACGGCTTCGGCCACGCCTCACGGCAGATCGCGATCGTCAATGCGCTCGGCGCGCGCGCGCCCGAAGTGGAGATCGTGATCCGATCGTCTGTGCCGCTGACCGTGTTCGGCCGAACGCTCCGCGTGCCCGCCCGGGTCGAGCCGGGCGACTGCGACACCGGCGTCGTGCAGTTCGACAGCCTCCGGCTGGACGAGGCGGAGACCATCTGCCGCGCCGACGCGTTCCACGCCGAGCTGCCCGCGCGCGCCGCCCGCGAGGCTGCGTTGCTCCGCCGGCACGAGGCACGGCTGGTCATCTCCGATGCTCCCCCCCTCGCGTGCGAAGCGGCGTGGGCCGCCGGCGTGCCGTCGGTCGTCGTCTCGAACTTCACCTGGGACTGGATCTACGAAGGGTACCCCGCGGAGCTCGGCTCGGCGCCGGAGCTCATCCCGCACATCCGGCAGGCCTACGGTCGCGCCGGCGGCGCCTGGCGGCTCCCGATGCATGGCGGGTTCGCCGCCTTTGAGGCGGAGCGGATCATCGACGTGCCGTTCGTCGCACGGCATGCGCGTCACGATCGCGCCACGGTCCGCCGGACGCTCGGTCTGCCGGCGGACCGCCCGATCGTCCTGTTCTCGTTCGGCGGGTTCGCCGTCAGGGACCTGGACTTTGACCATCTCGACTGCCTGCCGGCGTACGACGTCCTGCTGACGAGCCACGAAGCCGCCGGCGTGGCGGCGCTGGATCGCCCGGGCGTACACGTGGTTCCCGAGCAGAGGATCTACGAGTCCGGATTCCAATACGAGGATCTCGTCGCGGCGGCGGATGTCGTCCTCACCAAACCTGGATACGGCATCATCTCCGAGTGCGTGGCCAATGGTCCGGCGATCCTCTACACGTCGCGCGGACGGTTCCGCGAGTACGAGGTCCTCGTGGACGCCATGCCCGCGCTCCTCCGTTGCGGGTACATCGACCAGATCGAGCTGTTCCAGGGTCGGTGGCGGGCGCCGCTGGACGCGGTTCTGGCCCGGAGGGAACCGACCGCGAAGCCGGCCACCGATGGCGCCGCGCGAATCGCGGGTATGATCCTCGAGCACCTCGAACGGTAACCGGGAACGCCTGCATGGGAGATGGGAAAGGGGGAAAGGGAAAACGCGGCTGGTCGGTCTTCCTCGCCCTCCTCTGCTTCGTCGTCCTCGCCACGGCTGTCGATCGGGGATTCGAGCGCGTGCGATCCCGCCCGCCGGTCGCGCCCATTCCCTCCGATGCTACGAGCGTCACGCTTCCGATCCGGAACCCGGCCCGCCTCGCGGGCTGGCCCGTGGCGGTGATCCTCCGCCTGCGCGCGGGGGCCGAGCCGACCATGTTCACGATCGCGCTCGACGAGGTCACCTTGAAGACCGTCAGGGTCGCGCGCGGAGACGAGCGCCGGGTCGATGCGTCCGGCTACCTCGCCGATTCGGCAGATCATCACGTCCGGATCAGCGCGGACCGGACAGGCTGGTCGCTGCTGTACGCGGAGATCGCGAACGTCCATGGCTTCTCGAGAGGCCTCATCGACTTCGTGATCGCCCCGCGCGACCGGCAGCCGCGTCGCGTGCCCTGGTGGCTCGCGGCGGCGGCGGGACTCGGGTTGCTGGCCCTGCGGCCGAGGCCCGACTGGCCACGGCGCCGCACCGTCCGCCGGCTGCACCGCGCCGCAATGGGCGTCGTCCTCCTGCTCTTCGCCGCGGGGCTGCTGGCACACCTGATCAGCCCCTTCCGCCTGCTGCTGTCCCCGGGTACGTTCCTCCTGCTCGCCGCCGTGCTCTATGCCGACCCGCTCGCCTGGGCAGGGCGCCGCGTGGGGCCGACGGCCTGGATGATCGTGCGGCCGCGTTTGCGGTACGCGCCGCACGCAGCCGTGATCGTCCTCGTGCTCTGGAGCGTCGGGCAGCTGTACCGGCCGAAGGTCGGCTTCACGCCGCTCATCCTGTTCGGCGGAAGCTTCGAGTCCAGCAAGCTCCCCACGCTGCGGAACGTGCCGCACTGGGTGGACGTCGGAAGCGGCTACGACGGCCAGTTCTACGCGCAGCTCGCGATTGACCCGCTGCTGCGCAGCGATGGAATCCGGCACGCGCTGGACAGCCCGGCCTACCGCGGCCGCCGGATCCTGCTGCCGTGGACGGCGCACGTGCTCGGCTGGGGCGACCCCTGGCGCGTGCTGCAGGCGTATGCGCTTCTCAATGTCGCAAGCTGGCTGGTTCTCGCCTTTCTGCTCACGCGCTGGCTGCCGCCGGGTGCGGCGCGACCGACGATCGCCTGGACGGCGTGCCTGCTCGGCGAGGGGTTGCTCGCGAGCATGCGGCAGTCGCTGCCGGACGGGGCGAGCGTATTGATCCTGGCGCTCGCGGTGCGCGCCGTCGAGCGCAACCGCCGCAGCTCGGCTGCCGTCCTGCTGGCAATCGCGGCGCTCGCGCGGGAAACGAACCTGATTGGTGCCGTCCTCCTGGCGCCGGACAGGGTGACGAAGCGATCCCTGCAGGCACTCGCGCTCCAGGGCCTCATCGTCATCCTGCCCCTCCTCTCGTGGATGCTCTACCTCTCGTCGCTGGGGCTGGACGCAGACGACACCGGGCTGCGCAACTTCGGCGCGCCGTTCGCCGCGTACCTGGGCAAATGGTCGGCCACTTTGCGCGACCTGCAGCAGGGCGGATGGGAGTCGTACGCGCGATTCAGCCTCCTGACCCTGATCGGCCTCACGACCCAGGCAGTCTTCTTCGCCTCGCGCCCCGACTGGCGCAGCCCCTGGTGGCGCCTCGGCATCGCCTATGCGCTGCTGGCTGTGGTGCTCGGGGACGCCGTGTGGGAGGGACATCCCGGGGCCGTTGGCCGCGTGGTGCTGCCGATGACGGTCGCCTTCAACGTCCTGGTGTCGCCGCTTCCGTGGCGATCGTTCCTCCCCCTGGCAGTGCTGGGCAATGCCGCCATTTCCGTGGGGCTGGACATGATGAAAGTGCCGTGGCTGTCGTCACCGTGACTGGCGGGACGGCCCGCGGCCCGTTCGGAGCAGTGACGCCGCTCTCCCTGGTGCTGGCGGCTGTATGCGTGGCGTCACTGGCGCTGGGCGTGCACACCGGACTCGAGCGCGTGCGTCTCCGTGTGGTGACCGAGCCCTCGCCCGCGCAGGGCACGTCGCTCGCGATCCCGCTGCCCGATCTGTCTCCGCTCGCTGCAGAACCGGCAGCTCTCATCGTCCGCCTTCAGGGCGGAGCCGCTGCGAGCCGGATCGCCGTGATTCTGGATGGCGTTCGGCTCGTCGAGGTGGACGTGCCGGCCGGCCGCGAGGTGCGAGTGAACGCTGCGGTGCGGGTGCAGGCAGCGACGGGAAGTCAGCTCCTGCTGCGAGGCGGGCCGCCCGGCTGGGCCGTGACCTACGTCGAGTTCGCGAACGTGTACGGCTTCTCGAGAGGCGTCTTCAGCTTCGTCGTCGTGCCTCGCGAACGGGGGGGCATTCCCAGGGTTCCGCTGAGCGTGCTCCTCCCGGTGTTCCTGATCCTCGTGCTGCTGCGGCCACGGCTCTCCTGGCCCGCAGATGGCCGCCTTCGTCTGGCACGTCGCACGCTTGCCGCGCTCGTGCTTCTGGTGTTCGCGGCTGTGCTCGGAACCCCCCGGTTCACGAAGTACCGGCTCTTGCTCTCGTGGCACACGTACGGTCTGGCCGTCGCGGTCCTGTACGCGGAGTGGACGATAGCGGGACTGCGGCTCCTCGCCGGGACGGCAGTGACGGTCGTGCAACGGACGGCGCCGTATGCGACGGCAGGCGGTCGAGGCCTCGGCGCGTTCGCATGCTGGCGGCCTCTGCCGGCGGCCATCGCCATGCTCGTGTCAGTGGCGGCAACCGGCTTCGCGTGGCGGCAGGGCACTCACGTGGCCGGCGGCGCCGACTCCTACGGCTACGTGAGCCAGGCAGCGCTCTGGGCGGAAGGCAGGATGAGCGACCGCGTGCCGATCGCGCGGCACCTGCCGGCTGACGTCGGCGACTGGGCCGCCACGCCGCTCGGCTACGTACCCGCCCCGACATCCGGCGAGCGCGGCCGAATCGTGCCGTCCTACGCGCCCGGGCTGCCCCTGCTGATGGCCGCGTTCCGGCGCGTCGGCGGCAGCGAAGCGGTCTACGCCGTCGTTCCCCTGCTCGCTGGCGCAACGATCTGGCTGACGTTCCTGCTCGGACGCCGGCTGCTCGGCGACGTGGCGGGGTGCTTTGCAGCATGCTGGATGGCCACGACGCCGCCCTGGGTGGTCGCGAGCCTCACGCCTATGAGCGACGTGCCCGCTGCGGCCTTCTGGACCGGTGCGGTGGCAGCCGCCCTTCACGGCACACGCATGGGCGCCGCACTCGCCGGTGTCTGCGCGGCGGCAGCGATCCTGACCAGGCCGAATCTGGCGCCGCTCGCCGGGGCCGTCGCGCTTCCGTGGCTCTGGCGGATCTGGAAGGGAGCCGGCTCGAGGCGCGATCATGTCCTCGCGCTCGGCATCTTCGCCCTCCTCACAGCAGCGGCGGCCGGCATCGTCGCGGCGACGTTCAGCTACTGGTACGGGTCACCGGTCAGGTCGGGATACGGACCGTTCGAGTACCTCTTCTCGCAAGCGCACATCGTCCCGAACCTGCAGCGATATCCCGTCTGGCTCGCCTCGACGGCGACCCCGCTCATCGCGGCGGCCGTGGCCGCGCCGCTCGTTCTCGAGGCGCGAGCGCGGGTCGCGGGATTCCTGCTGGTCTTCTGCGCGCTCGTCTGGGCGGCCTACCTCCCCTACCTCCCGTTCGAAACCTGGGAGTATCTGCGATTCGTGCTGCCCTCGTATCCCGCCCTGTTTGCGCTGACGGCCAGCGTGCTGGTGTACGCCGTGCGCCGGACACTGGCTCCACGCCTGCTGGGCCTCGTGCTGCTGAGCCTGCTCGTCGTCCACGGCGCCTGGTTCGAGATCGGCCTCGCCAACGTCGACCTGGCGGGCTTCGAGAACCGGTATCGGAGAATCGGCGACTTCGTGCGCACGTCCTTCCCGCGGCGCGCGGTGTTCGTGGCGATGCAGCACAGCGGCAGCCTGCGGTTCTACGGCCACCGCGAGATCCTGCGCTGGGACCTGCTGCCGGAAGGGCGCCTCGACTCGATCGTCGCGCACCTGCAGGCGGCGGGGTACGAGCCGTATTTCGTGCTGGAGCGGTGGGAGGAAGCCGGCTTCCGTGAGCGGTATGCGGCCGGCAATCGGCTGGGACGCCTGGACTGGCCCCCCGGTGCCGTGGCAGCGGGAAAGATCCCGGTCGCGATTTACGATCCGCGCGATCGCGAGGCGGCAACGCCCGTCGTGACCAGGTCCATTCCCTGAGCTGCGGCCTGAAGGGCGCAACCGACGCGCCGCCGGCCAGCGACTCAGACCTCAGAACTCAGCACACAAATCTCGGAACTCAGAACCGACCAGTCACCACCCGCAGCCCACCTGGTGTCCTAGTTCTTGATGCAGGTCACGAGCGACCAGATCCGCGGCACATTGACCTT
This sequence comes from Vicinamibacterales bacterium, assembly GCA_035620975.1. Classification (GTDB taxonomy): domain Bacteria; phylum Acidobacteriota; class Vicinamibacteria; order Vicinamibacterales; family 2-12-FULL-66-21; genus DASPFV01. The sequence continues at coordinate 28,475 of DASPFV010000091.1, read as the reverse complement.
CTCGATTGACACGGCCGTGAGCCTGGCCTGCGCCAGCAGCGCGGTCTGGTCGAGATCCGATTTGAAGCCGATGTGCACGGTCAGCGGCGAGATTGACCGTTCGATCCGCGAGAGGACGGGGTTGGTGCTCAGGAAGTGGTTCAGGAAGACGATGCGTCCGCCCGATCGGCAGACACGCCGCATCTCGCGCGCCACTCTGACCGGATCCGGCACGACGCTGATCAGGTACGGCGCGTAGACGATGTCGAAGGCGTCGTCGGCGAACTTGAGGTCGGCCGCGTCCATCTGGAGCAGGCGGAGCCGCCGGAGCCCCTTGCGGGCGACACGCTCGCGCGCCTTCTCGAGCATGGGCTCGGAGAAGTCGATCCCGGTGATCAGGGCGTCTTTCGGGTAGAGCGCGAGATTGATGCCCGTCCCGACACCGACTTCCAGGACGCGCTCGCCGGGCTGGATGTTCATGTGCTCGATCGCCCGCAGCCGTCCGGGATGCAGGGCCGGCCCGAACGCGAAGTCGTAAATCGAGGCCAGCTTCTGGTAGACGCCCTCGACGAAGTCGTTCTCGACGGCGGCCGCGGACAACTGGGCCGCGCCTGCACCCCCTGTGAGGAGGTCGTCGTCCTGCGCGGGCTTCCGGTCACCGAACAGCGTAATCACTACGGCCTCTCGATCTCGGCACGACCGGAGCGTGCGGCCGTGTCCGAATCCTCGACTGCCTTGCGCCAGCGCAGCACGATTGCCGGTGGCACGTTGGCGCCGACGAACTGGTACGTCGGTGGGGCGCCCAGCCGCCGGGTGGCCGCACGCCGGAACCGCGTCGCCGAAGGGAATCGCCACGCGTGGACGTACTGGAACGTCGTGAACGTGCCGCCCTCCCGGAGCGAACGGAAGACGGCATACAGGATCCGCTGTGTCGTCGCCATGGGCAGGCTGGCGAAGGGCAGCCCCGAGAAGATGTGGTCCAGAGGGCCGAGCCCGCGTGCTCTGAGCAGATCGACCAGGTGCTCGGCCCGGGCAGACACGGCCTCGACGCGCGGCCAGCGATCCGTGAGCTCGGTCACGAACACCTGATCGATGTCGATGGCCAGAGCCAGCCCGTCTGCGGGCAGCCAGCGCGCGATCTCGGCTGTGATCCGTCCCGTTCCGGCGCCGAGCTCGGCCACGCGGATACCCGGCGACGGTTCCGTCCCCTCGACCATACTTCGTGCCAGCCGCACTGAGCTCGGGAGGATGGCGCCGACGCGCGCCGGATTGCGAACGAAGCGGCCGAGAAACAACAGGTGTTCGGAGGGTGACCGCGTCCGGGTCCGAGAGCTCGATGAAGCGGTTGATGTCTTGATCGATCGCCGGTGCGGTTCAGTCATCACAGGATCGGGAATCAGCGATCAGGGCACCTGTTCTCGCCACCTGCGAGCAAGAATCAAACCGACACGGGACTATAACGCGGCAGCTCATCAACGGCAAGTGGGCAGCTCGCGCTACACATGGATCGCATCCAGCATCTCGAGCGCCAGGTCGGCTGCCCCGGCGGCGGTCGATATCTGCAGCCCCTGCACGAGCGGCCGCACGGCGGCCACGACTTCGCGGGCAATCGCGAGCCCCTCCTGACGCGCTCGCCCGGCCGCTTCGGCTCGCCGCATCCGCTCGACGACCTCGTCCGGCACGCGCACACCCGGCACCTCGTTGGCCATGAATTCGGCGTGACGGAGGCTTTCGAGCGGCGTCACGGCCGCGAGCACGGGGATGCGCGCGCCGGCAATCCGGTCCAGGAAGCCGGTGAACAGCGGGACGTCGAATACCGGCTGTGTAATGGCGAACTCCGCGCCCGCCTCCACTTTGTACTCAAACCGCCGGAGCTCCGCGTCCGGGTCCAGGGCTCCCGGGTTCACCGCCACGCCGATGTGGAATGCTGACGGCTGGCCGATGGTCTGGCCGCCGATGTCCAGCCCCCGGTTGAGCCGCGCGACGACGTTCGTGAGCCCGATGGAATCGACATCGAAGACGGCCGTCGCGTCCGGATAGTCGCCGACGCGCGGCGGGTCGCCGGTGACGAGCAGTACGTTCCGGACCCCCATCGCGTGCGCGCCCAGCAGGTCCGATTGCATGCCGAGCAGGTTCCGATCGCGGCAGGCGTAATGCAGGATCGTCTCGACGCCCGACTGCTGCTGAATCATCACGGCCGCCGCGAGCGCGCTCATCCGGCCGCTCGCCCGCGGGTTGTCGGGAATATTGACGAGGTCCACCCCATGGATGCGCAGCTGGCGGGCCGTCTCGACGAGCGGATGCGCGTGATGTCCACGCGGCGGGACCAGCTCCACGCTGACGACGAAAGCCCCGCGTGCGAGGCCGTTGGCCATCCGCGACTTCTCGGCGCGGCCGACCGGCGGCATCGCAGCCTGCAGCGCGTCGGCGCCACCCGCGCCGCGCGCCGTCCGCGCGATCGGGGCCGGCGTCGACGCACGAACCGCGGACTTGATGTGACGGATGTGCTCGGGAGAGGTTCCGCAGCAGCCTCCGACCAGCCGCACGCCATGGTTGATGAAGCGCCGCGCATACGACGCCATGTACTCCGGCGAGCAGAGATAGATGTTGCGGCCCTCGATCTCGCGCGGCCGTCCGGCGTTGGGCTGCGCCGACAGGCGCACGCGGGCGACGCGCGCCATGCGCTCGATCGTTTCGAGCATCGCAGCCGGTCCCACGCTGCAGTTGAGGCCGACGACGTCCGCGCCGTACCGCTCGAGCTCGGGCACGAACATCTCCGGCGCCGCGCCGTCCAGCGTGTTGCCGTCCTCCTCGGTCGTGACCTGTGCCACGACCGGCAGATCGCAGATCGATCGAACGGCGCGGATGGCCGCGCCGATCTCGTTGACGTCGCGGAACGTCTCGAGGACGAACAGCTCGACGCCCCCTTCCAGCAGCGCCCTCGCCTGCTCGACGAAGAACGCTTCCGCGTCCGCCACGCCCGTCCGGCCCCAGGGCTCGATCCGGATGCCGAGCGGACCCATGGCGCCGGCGACCCACGCCTGGTCGCGCGCCGCGTGCCGCGCGATCCGCGCACCCTGCACGTTGAGCGCGTGCACCCGGTCGCTCAGGCCGAACGCCCCCAGCTTGACGCGGTTGGCGCCGAACGTGTTCGTTTCAATCACGTCCGCGCCGGCGCGGACGTACTGCTGGTGCACCTCGGCCACGAGATCGGGCTGCGTGAGGTTCAGCTCGTCGAACGACCGGTTCAGGAAGATGCCCTTCGCGTACAGCATCGTGCCCATCGCGCCGTCGCACACGAGGACCCGCCGATCGATCTCGTCCCGGAAGGAAGGTTTCGTCATTGTCTAAACGTGGGGCGCCGCCCCACACCCCGGCACGGTCCGGCTGACCCGGGGATCCGTCCGATCGTAGCTCAGGTCGGCCGGTGCTCGTACTCGAGCGTCCCCGACTCCAGGATCAGGTAGGACCGCGACACGAGGTCGAGCCCGACCGACCGGACGCCCTGTCGCATGGACTCCGTGAAGCGATGATGGTGCCCGAACAGATGAAGGCGCGGCTGCATGGCGGCGAGAACCTCGTTCACCGGGGTCTTGCCTGCATCGTTGCGACGGCCGGCACCCGTGCCGACGGGGTAGGGTCGCGGCGCCTCGTGTGTGAGGAACACGTCCACCCCCCGCAGGGCCTTGCACGCCTCCACCTCTTCCCGGACGAAGTGGCGCCGCCTGTCTGCCAGCGCCGTCGCCCGCGGCGTGGATTTCTCGGGATGCGGCAGCGCCGCGGCGGGCATCTCGTACAGGCTCGGTGCGAGCGTGCCGCCAAGGCCCGCGATGGTCAGCTGCGACACGACGCGGGGGAGGCCGTTCGGAAGGTAGAACAGGTTGCGCGGCAGATCGCCGGCGGCAATCGCGTCGAAGTTCTCGTTGTTCCCCTTGATCCAGTGCAGGGGGCCCTCCAGCGGCTCGTACCGCCCCGCGTCGTCGGCGAGATCGCCCACGCAGATCCAGAACGCCACGTCCTCGTGGCGATGCTGGATCCGTCTCACCGACGCGAAATCGCCGTGGATATCGCCGAGAGCCCCGAAAAGAACGGCCATCGAGCGGAGGCCGCCTCAGGCGCTCCCGCAGCTGGGGTGGCGCCAGACCCGCTGGCGGGCTACTGCGCGGCGGCCGCCGTCGTCGTCGCGGCGGGCACGAGCAGATCCTGCTTGTCCCAGATGAAGTCCTTGTTGCTGTACACCGCGAGCTCGTAGTCCTTGCCCATGAAGATCGCCGACACGGGGCAGGCCTCCTCGCAGTAGCCGCAGAAGATGCAGCGCGTCTTGTGGATCTGGTAGACCTTGGCGTAGCGGGGCCCGGCCTGGACCGTTCCGTCGTTCTCTGCCGCCTCGAGATAGATGGCGTCGGCCGGACAGGCCACTGCACACAGCCCGCACGCGACGCACTTCTCGAGCCCGTTCTCGTCGCGCATCAGCACCTGTTTGCCGCGGTACTTCGGGAAGACGGGCACCTTCTCGTCGGGGTAGTTGACGGTGATTTTCTTCTTGAAGATGTGCTTGAGCGTGGTCGCGAACCCGATGAGGAACGGACGGATCATGCGGAAATCATAACAGGTTCGGTTCAAGGCTCAAGGCTCAGGGCTCAAGGCTCAGGGCTCAGGGCTCAGGGCTCGAGGTTCGGGTTCCTGGTTTTCCTGGTACGGGTAACTCCGGACCCCGAACCGAACCTGGAACCCGGAACCTGGAACCGGCAACCTGGAACCTGGAACCTGGAACCTGCGGAGGCGGAATCGTGGCTGAACCCGCTATAATCGGGCGGCAATGCCGCACGAGACCAGGCTGCTGTCGGCTGAGGAGTATCTCCTCACCACGCTCATGGTCAAGCTGGCGGTGGTGGCCGTGCTGGCGACGATGCTGGTCCGGTTCCCCTGGTTCCGCCGGATCCTGCTTACCGAGAAGCGCGATTGGCCCGAACGGCTCGTCTTCGCGGCCAGCCTCGGGCTTCCGCTGACGGCGGGCGTCGCTGCCCGCCTGCTGCTCAACTACGAGGCCGCCGACCTCACGCTCTCCGGATCCTTCCTCGTCGGGCTGCTCGCCGGCCCGTACGCCGGCGCGATCGTCGGCGCGCTCGTGGCCGTCCCCGCCTTCATCGCTGGTGAGTGGATCGCCCTGCCGTTCGCGATCGGCTGCGGATTCGCCGGGGGCGGCCTGCGGGAGATTTGTCCGAAGGAGGCCATCTGGCATTTCTCGCCCCTGTTCTTCACCGACCTGCATCGGAACGTCTGGAAGCTGGTTCGGCGGTTCCAGATTGACTGGGTCGTGATCCTCCTGGCAGCCCCCATCGGGCTCGAGCTCATTCGCCAGACCATCGGGCACCAGTACGGACGGATCTTCTACCACGACTGGCAGACGTCCTGGTGGCTGCTCGCGATCGTAGTCCTGGCGACCGTGCTGTGCGTCGCGATCCCGATCAAGATCTGGAACAGCGCCCGCATCGAGCACCGCCTGCAGGAGCAGGAAAAGCTGCTCATGGCGGCCCGCGTCGAAGCGCTGGCCAGCCAGATCAACCCGCACTTCCTCTTCAACACGCTGACCTCCATCTCCTCGCTCATCCGATCGCAGCCCGAGACGGCCCGCATGCTGATCGTCAAGCTCTCCGGCCTGCTCAGACGGCTGCTCCGCAGCCAGGAGCATTTCGTCACGCTCCGCGAGGAGCTCGAGGCCATCGACGAATATCTCGACATCGAGGTCGTCCGCTTCGGCCCGAAACTGACGATCGAGAAGGCCGTCGCACCCGACACCCTCGACGTGGTCGTGCCGAGCATGCTGCTCCAGCCGCTCGTGGAGAACTCGATCAAGCACGGCCTGGCGCCGAAAATCGGCCAGGGACGGATCACGATCCGCAGCCTCCGCCAGGACGGCCACGTCGTCATCGACGTCATCGACAACGGCGTCGGCGTGAACCCCTCGCGTATGGACGGGATGAAGGAGGGAGGAATCGGCCTGCGCAACGTGAACGAGCGCCTGCGCGTCATTTACGGCGCCAACTACCAGCTGCAGCTCGACAGCGTGCCCGGCGAGGGGACCTGCGCCCGGGTGGTGGTCCCCGAGCTCGTTCAGCCTGCGCGTATCCCTGCCTGACACTGATGGAGCAGCTGCGTACGGTGGTGGTGGACGACGAACAGCTGGCACGCGAGGAACTGTGCTTCCTGCTCGGCCAGGTGGAGGGGGTCCACGTCGTCGCCCAGGCCGTCAACGGAGTGGAGGCGTTGACCGTAATAGAGGAACAGAGTCCGGATCTGGTGCTGCTGGACGTCCAGATGCCGGGGCTGACCGGCTTCGAAGTGGCACGCCGCCTGCTGGACGGGGGGATCGAGTCGCAGGTCGTCTTCATCACGGCGTTCGACCAGCACGCGATCGAGGCGTTCGAGGTCAATGCCGTCGATTACCTGCTCAAGCCGGTCGAAGCCGGGCGCCTGGCTACGGCCATCGACCGGGTGCGCAGGCGGATTCAGTCCGACCGGCCGTCCCGGCCGGCGGAAATCGAGCGGCTGCTGGAGCTGCTCGGCAACCGCCAGGAGCGGCGCGAACAGCTCGCCGTGCGGGTGGGAGACCGCTACCTGCTGATTCACACGGATGAGGTGGTCCACGCCTCCGTCGAGGACGATGTGATCACGGTCGCAACGAACAGCTTGTCAGGGACGTCCAACTATCGGACACTGGATGAATTGCAGGCCAGGCTGGATCCTGGGGTATTCTGGAGAGTCCACCGGTCGCACCTGGTGAACATCAACAAAATCAAGGAGATCGTCCCCTGGTTCAGCCGGAACTACCTGCTCAAGATGAAGGACGCCAAGGGGACTGAGATCCCCGTGAGCCGCGCCCAGACCCGGCGGCTGCGCGAGTACCTGAGGCTATGAACGACAACAGCTACGACCCCTACGCCGCGCCCACTCCCCCTCCGCAGCCGGACCCACCGGAGATGCTGCGGATCGAGGACTCGCTTCCCGGGGCCGACCCCATCGTGGTGCCGGAGCCGCTGGTCGCCGGAGAGCCCATTCCGGCGATGGCCGGGAGCCTTCCGACCGCGCCGACCGATGCCCGTGCGGCCGGCCAGGCTCCCGCATTCGGTCTCGGACGCGTCGTCGAGGAGGTCGTCGCCTGGCTGAAGACACTGGCCTCGGCAGCCGTGTACGCGACCCTGATCGTCACGTTCGGATTGCAGGTCGCCCGCGTGGAGGGCCAGAGCATGGCGCCGACGCTCGCCGATCAGGATCGGCTGATCGTCAACAAGCTGGCCTACCGCCTGGGTGAGCCGCAGGTCGGCGACATCGTGATGCTCTATTACCCGCTCAACCCCGAGAAGTCGTTCGTCAAGCGGATCATCGCGGCCGAAGGGGATCAGGTGCGGATCGTCGACGGCCGCGTCCTCCGCAACGACGTCCCGCTCAACGACGACTACGTTCCGCCCGAGTATCGCAGCCACGACGACTGGGGACCCGAAGTGGTGCCGGAGGGCTACTACTTCGTGATGGGCGATCACCGCAACAACAGCTCCGACAGCCGGCACTGGCGCTTCGTGCCCAAGAAGTACGTGATCGGACGCGTCCAGCTGCGCTGGTGGCCGCTCTCCGAAGCGCGGCTCTTCTGAGCGGCTCGCGGCTTCAGCCTTCAGGGTTCAGCGTCAGCCGGGAGACGGAGCGAAGCACGTCTGCTCTCGACGCGGACCTGCGGGCAACGAGCTACGATGAGCGTGTCCCAGCGACAGCGCGCCATCGCGCGCGTGCTCGTTCTCGTGCTCGTGCTCAACGTGGCGGTGGCTCTCGCCAAGCTGATGTTCGGGTACGCGACCGGCGCCATCAGCATCGTCTCCGACGGCTTCCATTCCCTCACCGACTCGGCCTCGAACATCATGGGGCTGGTTGCGCTCCGGGCCGCGCGAAAGCCTCCTGACGCCGAGCACCCGTACGGGCATCGCAAGTACGAGACGCTCGCGGCCGCGGGCATCTTCGTCTTCCTCCTGCTGGTCGTCATCGAGGTGGTGGAGACGGCAATCTCGCGGCTCTACGGCTCCGGCGTTCCGCGGGTGGGCGCGGCCAGCTTCGGCGTCATGCTGATCACGCTTGCCGTGAACCTGCTGGTGGTCCGCTACGAGTCGGCGCAGGGGCGGCGGCTCTCGAGCGAACTGCTCCTCGCCGACGCGGCCCACACGCGCAGCGACGTGCTGACATCCTGCGCCGTGCTGATCTCGCTCGCTGCCGTCTGGCTGGGCTTTCCGCAGCTCGATCCCATCGGCGCGCTCGTCATTGCCGTGTTCATCGCCAGGACCGGCTACCAGATCGCGGCCGAGACGTCAGGCATCCTGGCGGACCGTGTCGTCCTGGAAGAGGACGATATCCGGAACGTGGTGATGAGCGTGCCGAAGGTGATGGGCTGTCATCGGATTCGCACGCGCGGATCGCGCGATCACACGTTCCTGGATCTGCACGTCTGGGTCAGCGGCGAGACGCCGCTGCACGAAGCCCACCGGCTCTCGCACGTGGTGAAGGACCGGTTGATGCACCGCTATCCTCACATCGCGGACGCGATCATCCACATCGAGCCGCCGCCATCCCAAATCCCGGCGCAGCGGTGAGTTCGGCTCTCAGCCCCGGCTCTGGACCTCCAGCTTCCGTTGTCGAGTCGCGAGTCCGCGAGCCTGCTCGGTCAGCCCGGAATCTATTCGACGTACAGCTGCTCGATCGTCTCGCGCCAGCGATCCTCGACGACCTTGCGCTTGACCTTCAGGGTGGGGGTCAGCTCGCCGGACTCGATCGAGAACTCCCTGGGCAGCAGCGCGATGCGCTTCACGCGCTCGAACGGGGCCAGATCCCTGTTCAGCGCGTCGACGATCTCCTGGTAGAGGGCGAGCACGTCCGGCCGCGTGACGAGCTCGCTCCGCGGCCCCACCCGGCGTCCGAGCTCGGCCAGCCGGCGCTCCAGCTGCGCGAACTCCGGCACGACCAGCGCCGCCGCGTACTTCCGGCGGTCGCCCAGGATGACGGCCTCGGCAACGAGCGGGCTGCGCTTCAGCACCGCCTCGATGGGCTGTGGCGCGATCTTCTTGCCGCCCGACGTGACGAGCAGATCCTTCTTGCGGTCCGTGATGCGCAGGTAGCCCTGCGCGTCGAGCGTGCCGATGTCCCCCGTGTGGAACCAGCCGTTGCGGAGAACCTCGGCCGTGGGCCCGGGCTTGTTGATGTACCCGCTCATCACGTTGGGCCCGCGCGCCAGGATCTCGCCGTCCTCGGCGATGCGCAGCTCCACGCCGGGGATTGCCTTGCCCACCGTGCCCACGCGGGGCGCGTCGGGCGGGTTCACGGTGAGGATGGGCGCGGTCTCGGTCAGGCCGTAGCCCTCCAGGATGGGCAGCCCCACGCCGTAGAAGAACTCGGCGAGGCTCGACAGGAGCGGCGCGCTGCCAGAGATCAGATAGCGGATCCGGCCGCCGAGTCCCTCGCGGATCCTGCCGAAGACGAGGCGGTCGGCAATAGGGACCTGCAGGGACGTCAGCAACCCCGGTGTCCGCCCCGTCAGCACGGCCCGCGCACGAGCCTGGCCCACCGCCACGGCCCACCGGAAGAGGGCGGCTTTCGCCGCCGAACCCGACTGCCCCTTCTCGACAATCCGCGCGTGCAGCTTCTCGTAGACCCGCGGCACGCCTGTGACCAGCGTCGGCCGCACGAGACCCAGGTCGCGTCCGATCGTGTCGAACGACTCGGCGAAGGCGAGCGTCACGCCGCAGAGCAGGTACACGTAAGCGACCATCCGCTCGAAGGCGTGGCTGAGCGGCAGGAACGACAGGGCGACGTCGTCCTGCGTCACGCTCAGCACCTCGGCGGCGGCACGCAGGTTCGCCACCAGGTTGGCGTGGGTCAGCATCACCCCCTTCGGCTCTCCCGTGGTGCCAGAGGTGTAGATGAGGGTCGCGAGCCGATCGGGGCGCACGCCGCGCGCCCGTTCCTGGAACTCCCGCGCGGCGCCCCACTCCCGGCCGGCCAGTCGGGCATGCCCGCGCTCGGCGAGCTGCGCGAACGACAGCACCGACGGCGTATCCGACTCCAGGTGGCCGTCCATGAGCACGACGGCCTCGACTGCCGGGAGCTCGTGCCGGACCTGCTGGACCTTCTCGAGCTGCATCCGCGTCGACACGATCACGACGCGGGCGGCGGAGTCGGCCAGGACGTAGCGGACCTGTGACGACCCCAGCGTGGGGTAGATGGGGACCGTGACCGCCCCGCCGCTGAGGATCGCGAGATCGGCCATCAGCCACTCCGGCCGGCTCTCGGCGACGATCGCGACGCGGTCGCCCGCCTCGACCCCGAGCGCCTGAACCCCGAGGGAGAGATCGCGGATGCGCTCGAAGAGAACCTGGCTCGACAGACCCACGATACCGTCGGCGCTGCACCGGCCCACCAGGATCGGCTTCGGAAACCGCCCCATGAAGTGGAACGGCAGGTCTGCGAGGGTTCTGACGGCGACCGCGGGCTCGTCGGCGATGGCGCCAGTGGCAGGCATCACAACCGATTATACGGGCCGCGACGGACGGCCCGCTGCACGCACGCTGAAACAGGCTGAGGAGAGTCTGATTTCAGTACCCGGCCTCCTTGTCCACCATGTTGCGCAGGGGCAGACCGGCGTCCAGACGCCGAAGGTTCTCGGCGAACAGGCGGAGCGCCGCATCCCAGTGATCGGCACGGAAGCCGGAGGTGTGAGGCGTGATGAGGACGTTGGGAAGCGTCCAGAGGGGGCTGCCGGGAGGGAGCGGCTCCTGCTGGAACACGTCGAGCGCCGCTTCGCCCGGGCGGCCGGCGGCCAGCGCACGCACGAGGGCCGCCTCGTCGACGAGGCGGCCGCGGCTCACGTTGACCAGGAGCGCCCGCGGAGACATGGCCGCGAGCTCCGCCTCGCCGATCATGTGCCGGGTCTCCGGCGTGTGCGGCGCGCTCAGGACGATGACGTCCGCGGCCGGCAGGAGCTCCCGGAGGCGGGAGGGAGGTGCGACGCGCGCCACGGCGTCGGGGCGGGAGTTCTCTACGCGGCGGCGGATGCCCGTGACCTCCGCGCCCAGCGCGTGCATCCGCGTGGCGACAGCGAGGCCGGTGGCGCCGAGCCCCACGATCAGCACGCGCGAGCCGGCAATCGTGCGGCTGGCGGCCCGGCCGATGGCGTCCTGCGCCCACTCCCGCCGCGCCTGGCTGCGGAGCGCGTGCGGCAGCCGCCGGAACATCGCCAGCGTCACCGCGAGGACGTGTTCCGCCATCGTGTCGGCTGCCATCCCACGGGAGTTCGTGACGAGGACGGGACCGTGCTGCAGGGCGGGGAACAGCATCGATCCCACGCCGGCCGCGGGGCTGTGGATCCAGCGGAGCCGGGGGGCCGCCGCCAGCAGCGCCGGCGTCATGTGCGACGAGAACGCGGCCTCGGCGTCGGCCACCAGCCGCTGCGCCTCCTGCTCGTCGTGTGCCTGAACGAAATCATGCCCGGGGAACTCGCGCCTGAGACGCTCCACGTGCGGCGCCGGGATGCGCCAGATCGCGAACGGGCTCTGTATGTAGATCAGGATCCGCACGTGAAGGGGATCTCAGATCGGAACCTTGTGCTTCTGCACGAGCCGGATCTGCCCGATCACCATCCGCCTGTCCACGGCCTTGATCATGTCGTAGATGGTGAGCGCGGCGACGGCGACCGCGGTGAGGGCCTCCATCTCGACGCCCGTCTGCGCCGCGGTCCGGACCCGCGCCTCGATGTCGTACCCCCGCGGCCGCGGGTGGAGATCGACATCCACGTGCGAGAGCGGCAGGGGATGGCAGAGCGGGATCAGGCCGGCCGTCTGCTTGGCGGCCATGATCCCGGCCAGCCGCGCCGTCTGCAGCGGGTCTCCCTTGCGGACCCGCCCCGATCGGATCAGGGCGAGCGCCTCCGCCGACATTCTGATGCGGCCCCGCGCGACCGCTTCGCGCGCCATGATCGGCTTGGCCCCGACGTCCACCATGGCGACGCGGCCGCGCACATCCACGTGCGACAACCGTGCCGGCGTCGCGCGTCGCCGCGAGGCCCGCGTCAGCGGAGGTTTCCGCGTCGCTCTCGCCATGATCGCCCCCTGCGCTACTCCGCCGGCTCGCCCTGCGCCAGGAAGAAGGACAGGCTCTCGAGCGACACCGTCAGATCCACGCTCTTCAGTTTGACGTCGGACGGCACCTTGAGCGCCCCTGGCGAGAAGTTGAGGATGGCCTTGATGCCGGCATCCACGACGGCGTTCACCACCGTCTGCGCGGCGTCGGCCGGCACCGCAATCACGGCGATCGCAATGCGCTCGCGCCGGGTGATCTTCTCGAGCTGCCGCAGGTCGTGGATGGGGACGCCGGCGCGCGACTCACCGCCGATCTTCTCGCGCATCGTGTCGAACAGCGCGGCGATCTCGAACCCCTCCAGCCGGAAGCCCTGGTAGTCGGCCAGCGCCAGACCGAGGTTGCCGGCGCCCATGATCGCCACGCGCACGCGCTGGTCCAGGCCGAGAATCTGGCGCAGGTGGCGGCGCAGCTCCCGGACGTAGTAGCCGACGCCGCGGACGCCGAACTCTCCGAAATGGGCGAGATCTTTGCGGATCTGCGCGGCGTTGAGGTGGAACTGCTCGGCGAGGGCCTGCGACGAGATGGTGCGAACGCCGGCGGCGTCGAGCGTGTTGAGGCAGCGCAGGTAGACGGACAGGCGGTTGGTCGTGAGCTCGGAGACGGACTCCGCGTCCCGGACGGGGGCCCGGGACGCCGCGGATCCGGCCTCGGCGGGCCGGGCCTTGAGCCGTTTCTTCACAGGCCACGATTCTAAGCCACGGAACAACACGGACGGACACGGAGAGGGCACTTCCTGTGGAATTCACTCGAGTCGCGCATGCACGAACCGGCGGCCAGCACGATGCTCACGATGGTACGAAGCGACGATAGGGTGATTCTTTCGGGGAATCGTCGTGTCATCCTCGTATGGTTCCGTCGTGATTGCAGTGGGCTCGTGCAGTATTGACGGACGCCAACTGCCTGCAGGGGTTGAGAACCTGCTAAGATGCCGCCCCGTATGGCACATAAACCTGCAGCCCCACGGGTCACCACCGCGGCCACGCGCGGCGCCTTTCTCCCGTATGTGTCCGCGACGCAGGCGCCGCCCGAGTTCACCGGCAAGGCCATCGTGCTCGGGGCCCTTTTCGGCCTGCTGTTCGGCGCCTCGACCGTGTACCTGGGCCTGCGCGCGGGGCTCACCGTCAGCGCCTCGATCCCGATCGCCGTGCTCGCCATCTCGGTGCTGAAGCGGCTCGGCGGATCGACCATTCTCGAGAACAACATCGTCCAGACGATCGGCTCGGCCGGCGAGTCGGTGGCGGCCGGCGTCGTCTTCACCATTCCGGCGCTGATCTTCCTGACGCCCTATGGGCCGGGCTATTTCAACTACTTCCAGATCACGCTGCTCGCCTTCGCCGGCGGCATTCTCGGTGTCCTGATGATGGTGCCCCTCCGCCGGGCGCTCATCGTGAAGGAGCACGGCGTGCTCCCCTACCCCGAGGGGACGGCCTGTGCCGACGTGCTCGTGGCGGGCGAGCGCGGGGGAGCGCTCGCCCGGACTGTCTTCATGGGCCTCGGCGTCGGCGCACTCTGGAAGAGCCTCTCCTGGATCGTGCAGATCTTTCCGACGGCGATTGGCCGGTCGATGTCCCGCACCAGCGTCTTCCCGAACGCGACCCTGAACGTCGACATCTCGCCGGAGTACATGGGCGTCGGCTACGTGATCGGGCCCCGCATCGCCGGGGTCATGTTCGCCGGCGGCGTGCTGTCCTGGCTCGTGCTGCTGCCGCTGCTGAGCATCTTGGGCAACTACATGACCCAGCCGTTCCCGCCCGTCCCGGCGAGCGGGCTGCGGATCGACCAGATGACGCCGGGCCAGCTGTGGAGCGCGTATATCCGCTACACCGGAGCGGGAGCCGTGCTCGCCGCGGGCCTGATCACGCTCGCCCGCACCATCCCGACCATCGTGTCGTCGTTCCGGGAGAGCGTGAAGGACTTCAGCGCCCGGACGGGCGACGCCGGCCGGATCCGGACCGAGCGGGACATCCCGATGACGATTGTGCTCGCGGGCAGCCTGCTCCTCGCCGTGTTCCTCGCGCTCGCGCCGGGCATGCCGACGCAGGGCAACCCCGTCGCCGCGGCGCTCGTCGTCGTGTTCGGCTTCTTCTTCGTCACGGTCTCGTCGCGGATCGTGGGACTGATCGGATCGTCGTCCAATCCCGTCTCGGGGATGACCATCGCCACGCTGATCCTGACCTGCACGATCTTCGTGGCCCTGGGATGGACGGGTGACCTCTACGCCCCGGTCGCGCTCTGCGTCGGCGCGGTCGTCTGCATCGCGGCGGCAAATGCCGGCGCGACATCGCAGGACCTGAAGACCGGCTACATCGTGGGCGCCACCCCCGTTTATCAGCAGTACGGCCTGATCATCGGCGTGCTCGCGTCGGCTCTCATCATCGGCTACACGACGCTCTACCTGCACCAGGTGATGACCGTCGGATCCGACGCGCTGCCGGCGCCGCAGGCGACGTTGATGAGCACGATCATCAAGGGGCTGCTCAGCCAGAACCTGCCCTGGGGGCTGGTGCTCGTCGGGGTGTGCATCTCGATCACGCTCGAGCTCTGCGGGATCCACTCCCTGTCCTTCGCGGTCGGGTCCTACCTGCCGATCGCCACGACCGCGCCAATCTTCGCCGGCGGCCTCGTCCGCGCCTACGTGGAGCGAAAGACGGGCACGACCGAAGAATCGGAGGTGGGCTCCGGGACGCTGTTCAGCTCGGGGCTGATCGCCGGAGGCTCGCTGGCCGGTATCCTTTACGCCGTTCTCTACGGCAACGGCCTCGTCCCGGAAGCCGACTCGGCCGACACGCACGGCCTGCTGCCCTTCCTTCATGACGGCACGGGCGGACTCATCGCCGGAGGCCTGCTGTTCTTCGCGCTCGGCATGGTCCTCTCGCGCGTCGGACAGCGCAAATTGAGCTAATCAGATTGCCGATTGCAGAATGCCGATTGCAGATTGAATTTCCGAATTGGAAGATTGCGGATCGCTGATTGGGCGATTGCAGGAGAATTGGCCCGCACCGTGCGCTTCACTCGTGCAGTCCACCCATCAGCAATCGGCCAATCGTCAATCGGTCAATCGTCAATCGGCCAATCGTCAATCGGCCAATCGCCAATCGACCAATCGTCAATCGACCAATCGTCAATCGACCAATCAGCAGTCGGCAATCGGCCAATCGTCAATTCAATCTGCAATCGGCATTCGGCAATCGGCAATGCAGGGGAGTAGCATTACCTATGCCCCTGATCACCCGGGCGGTCGGGCTCCTCGTGGCGGCGG
Source organism: Vicinamibacterales bacterium (assembly GCA_035620975.1). Lineage (GTDB taxonomy): Bacteria > Acidobacteriota > Vicinamibacteria > Vicinamibacterales > 2-12-FULL-66-21 > DASPFV01. The sequence goes on along the minus strand of DASPFV010000091.1, from coordinate 13,066 downwards.
GAACCGTGTCCGCCCAGACACCGGGGCGCCTCGCCACCACGCCTGAAGCGCTGCTGGCATCGCCAGTGTTCTTCCACGGAAAGCAGATTGCCGTCCGCGGCACTGTCGTCGAAGAGCGCGGCCTCGCCAGGCTTCAGGTGGCGGCAACGGATGTCGACCAGAAGATTGCCGAACGGATTGTGTTCGTGTACTGGAAGGACCGGCCGTCGGCGGGCGCCGGCGAGATTCGCGGCGACTTCTGGGACCTGGGACGTGTGACCGAAAGCGACTCCCGGTTCTCCAGCTACGACTTCCGTCCCGCGCTCGAGATGGTCAGTGCGGGGCAGTGGCCGCCGCGGGACCTGGTGTTCGTGATCCTCAACGCCATCCGGGTGGAGAGCCCTCCGCCCGTGGCGCCCTCGGTGCGCGCGATCGCCATGGAACCCACACGGTACGCCTCGCGGCAGGTGACTGTGTCGGGACGGTTCCGCGGACGGAATCTCTACGGCGACCTGCCAACGGCGCTGAACAAATCCCGCTGGGATTTCGTGCTGCAGTCGGCGGATGCCGCCCTGTGGGTCAGCGGTGTCCGCCCGCGGGGGCGAGACTTCGAGCTCGATCCCGGGCTCCGCGCCGACACGGGCCGCTGGCTCGAGGTGAGCGGGGTCGTGCAGACAGAAGGCACGCGCGTGTGGATCGAGGGCAAATCGATCCAGCTGGCTGCCGAGCCCGAGGAGCCGCAGGTCGAAGTGGCCGTTCCTGTCACTCCCAGAGAGCCCCCGCCTGAAGTCATCTTCAGCGCCCCCGTCCCGGACGAAGTCGACGTTGCCGTCACGACGGCAATCCGGATCCAGTTCTCTCGCGCGCTCGACGCCGCCACGCTCAAGGGGCGCGTCCGCGTCGGCTACCTCGCGCCCGCCCAGGGTGAGCCGCCCCAGCCCCCCGACATCTCGTTCACGTACAACGAAGGGCTCAACGCGCTGCTGATCAAGATGGCGAAGCCCCTCCAGCGCTTCGCACGCGTCAGGGTCGACCTGCTGGAAGGGATTACGGCCAGAGATGGACAGCCCCTGCCGCCCTGGTCGCTGACGTTCTCGACCGGTAGCTGAAGGGTTCCAGGTTCAGGGTTCAGGTTCAGGGTTCAGGTTCAGGGTTCAGGTTCAGGGTTCAGGTTCAGGGTTCCAGGTTCCGATCACAGGTTCGCCTGTACCTACGATGTGGCGGGCTCGGCCGTGCCGCCGCCCCAGCGCCGCTTGACCGCACGCACGATCCAGGTGGCGAACGCCACCATCATGATGATGCCCGCTATCACCACGAGGGCAGCGATCACGGGGTACTTCAGCGCGAGCGCCGCCAGGCCGATGACGAAAACGTCCTCGAACAGGCTGAGAGCCCAGTTCGAGAACGGCTCGGGGCTGGTGTTGGCCGCCGCGCGCGTGCCGGCCTTGGTGAGATGCGTTCCGGCGGCCACCGTGCCGCCCATCAGCGCGACCAGGCCTTCGATCGTCGGGCTGGCTTCGCCGAGCGTCGTCACCGCGATGACGGCCCCGCCGACCGGCCGGATGACGGTATGCACCGCGTCCCACAGGGAGTCGACCCACGGGACCTTGTCGGCGACGAACTCGACCAGGTAGAGCACGATCGCGGCGCCGATCACGAGGTCGTGGTCGAAGACCGCGAACTGCTCCGGGAGAGCCACCCACCCGTACCGTTTGGCAAGCCCGAGAATCGCAACCGTCGCGTAGAGATTGATCCCGGCCGCAAACGAGAACCCCAGCGTCCGCCCGAGCGCAGCCAGCAGTTCCATCATGCCCTCCCGCTTCCAGAGCCGGTCCCTCCAGCCGAGCCGCCGCGTCCGGCCTCAGGCGTGCAGCAGCCGGCTCACCTCGGCCCTCACGTCGCCGATCAGCCGATCACGATCATCTACGGAAAGGCCGGCCGTTTCGATCGGCCGGCCCAGCCGGACCCTGACCAGGACCGGCCGGATCACAGGGCTGCCCTTGCGCATGGCGTCCCGTGCCCCCTTGATGGCGACAGGCACGATCGGTGCCTGCCCCTTCAACGCCATGATGAACCCTCCCTTCTTGAACGGGAGCAGCTCGCCGGTCCGGCTGCGGGTCCCTTCCGGAAAAATCAGGAACGAATTCCCCTGGCGCAGCGCCTCCGCGGCCCGCTCGATGGCGGGCAGGCTCTGGTCGCGGTTCCGCCGGTCGAGGGGAACGAAACCGGCGAGGTCGAAGGCACGGACGAGGATCGGGAGCTTCCGGAGCTCGGCCTTGTACAGAACGCGCAGCCGCGGGAAGATCTCGTGCAGCATGGCGAAGAGGATTGGCGGCTCCACGTTGCTCGCATGGTTGACGGCGTACACGGCGGCACGGTCGCGCTGGATGTGCTCGGCACCCTCGACCTCGTACCGGATGCCGCTCAACGCCAGGCCAAGCCGCACGCCCAGCAGTCCCACGCGGTACAGGATCGCGGGATTTCCCGTCGCCAGAGCGAGCAGGACGAAGGGGGGCCCCATCAGCAGCACATACAGTGCGACGACGACGTACGTGGCAATCGAGCGGAGCCACCAGACGATCGGATGCGACACGCGGCTCAGGATGATACAGAAAAGGCCGGAGACTGTGGTCCAGCCTCCGGCCTGAAGGGACACCCGCGAGGGACGGAATCAGGAAGCCTTGGCCGTGCGCCGCGCCGTCACGCGCGTGGTGGCGCTCGCCTTGGCCGCCTTCGCCCGCGCGATCGAGCGGTTCTTCATCGTGAAGCAGCGCTCCAGCGCCCGCTCGACCTTCTCTTCCACCATCGTGGTGTTCTCGCGCGAGACCTCGGAGATCTCGGAGACCACGAGGAACTTGGCCCGGTCCAGCATCCGCTTCTCGCGGAAGGACAGGTTCTTCGACCGCGCCAGGAACGTCAGGCTCTTCAGCACTTCGACCACGTCGTAAATCGAGCCCGTTCGCATGCGGTCGGAGTTGTCCTTGAACCGGCCCTTCCAGTTCTGGTGGTTGTCAATCTTGCCGTCGCCGAGGAGGGTGAACAGCCGATCGATCTCTTCGTCGTTGATGGCCCGACGAAGCCCGACGCCGTCGACGTTGTCGACGGGAACGAGAACGGTAGTCTCGTTCGCGACCATTCGCAGATGGTAGAACCCGCAGGTGGTGCCGAGGATGGTTTTGGTTTCGATGCCCTGAACGACGCCGAGTCCGTGATTCGGGTAAATGACCTTGTCACCAACCTGAAATGTCACAAGCCCCCCAACGGTAAGGAGTGGATAAGGAGTGGTGTGCGCCCGACGAGCAGTCCTGTCAGTATATCGGAAACGCTGTCCGCAGGCAACGGTTTCGGCCCGAAAACAGGCGGTTTTTGCCACTTCACCCGCCCGTGCGGCCCGCTCGGGGCAAGAGCGCCGATCCTGCACACCTGCGGACTGTGAGGATAAGCTCCGGCAGTCAAATGGTTTGCGGCTGGATGCCCCATCCGCCAGGCTACAATCCAGCCATGGTCCGCCTCTTCGTGGCGCTGCCGTGCATCGTACTGTTGAGCTTGGGGCAGAGCCTGGCTCCGTACGTGCCGACGCCGGAAGACGTGGTCGAGCGGATGCTGCGTCTGGCCGAGGTCGTCCCCGGGGACGTGGTGTACGACCTCGGGTCAGGAGACGGCCGCATCCCGATCGCGGCGGCGCGGCTGTACGGGGCGCGAGGCGTCGGCATCGAAATAGACGCCCGGCGCGTGGAGGAAGCGCGCACCAACGCGAAGGCGGCCGGGGTGGACCACCTGGTGGAATTCAGGCTGCAGGACGTCATGGCGGCCGACGTCTCGCCCGCCACCGTCGTCACGCTCTACCTGCTCACGTCGTCGAACGTGAAGCTGCGCCCGCTCCTCACGCGGCAGCTCCGACCCGGAGCCCGCATCGTCTCGCACGCCTTCAGCATGGGCCCCGCGTGGCCCGCGGACCGCGTCGATCAGTTCACCACGGGGCGCGGCGACGAAATCACACTCTATCTGTGGCGCGCCGACGGCGTCGTGCGACCGTGAACGCCAGAGCCCTGAGCCCCGAGCCCCGAGCCCCTGTTACGGCCCGTACCGGGCCAGGGCGAGATCGACGATCTCCTCGATGAGCTGGGTGTAGTTGCGTCCGGACCTGCGAGCGGCCATGGCGAACTCGGCCTTCGAAGCGAGCCACGGGTTCGGATTGGCTTCGATCACCGCGACGCGGCCGTCGGGGCGCAGCCGCATGTCGATGCGCGCGTAGTCGCGCAGCTCGAGTGCCTGGAACACGGCGACGGCGGTCGTCTGCAGCAGGCCGATGGTTTCCTCCGGCAGGTCCTCGGCGATGGCGGACTTGGTGTCACGATACGCGCGCGTGCCCTTGCCCCACTTGACCTCGGCCCCGGCGATCCGCGGCCTGCCCTCCGGCAGCCTGGAGAGATCGAGCTCCACCACCGGCAGCGCCATCGGGTTGTCGTTGCCCAGCACTCCCACGTACATCTCCCGGCCTTCGACGTACTCCTCGATCAGTACCGGGGAGTCGAAGTTGGCGTGCAGCCAGTCGATCCGCTCCATCAGCTCACGAATCGAGGAGACGACGGCGTTGAACTCGATCCCGATGGAGCCGTCCTCGCGTGCCGGCTTGACGATGACGGGGAACTCGAGGTCGTGGGAGAAGTCCAGACGGCCGCGGTAGGAGCGGGCGAACACGGGCGTGTGAATGCCGTGGAACTCGAGAATTTTCTTGGCGACGGCCTTGTCCTGCGCGTAGAGCAGGCCATGCGAGCCGGAGCCGCTGATGCGCTTTCCAATCAGCTCCAGATACGCGGCGATGCAGTAATCGGCGGTGTCGTCCCCGCCGAACGATTCGGCCAGGTTGAAGACGAGATCGCACTCCATCCGGGCCAGGGCATGCAGGCTCCTGATCGTGCCGTCCAGGACGTGCAGGACCGCATCATGGCCGAGCTTCGCCAGCGTCTCGGCAACCTCTTCCTCCACCTCTTTCTTGTCGAGCGTGCGGGTGAGGGGCGCCTTCTCGCCCGATGCCGCACCGGCCTCGTCGGGTTCCTCCCACCGATCGTAGAGAACGAGAATCTTCAGTTTGCCCACGGGATGTCAGGATTATAAACGGCTGCGGTCGAGATCCGAGCGCCACATCGTGGCGTCTTACGAGGAAAGTCCATGCAGCAACTCCTCGACGCCTTTTCGGAAGCCGTGATCCAGGCGGTCGAGCGCGTGGCGCCGGCCGTCGTCAGCCTCGACGTCCACAAGCGCGGCGGTCCGGGACGCGTCCGCACGCCCGTGCACGCGGGCAGCGGGTCGGGATTCGTCTTCGCCTCCGATGGCCTGATCCTCACCAACAGCCACGTCGTCGACGATGCGGACGCGATCCACGTGCGGCTGCCGGACGGCCGCGAAGCACAGGCGGACCTGATCGGACACGATCCCGACACGGACGTCGCCGTGATCCGGATCAGCGCCGCCGATCTGCCGTCGGTCGCCTTCGGCGAGTCGCAGTCGCTCCGGCCTGGCCAGCTCGTCATCGCCATCGGGAACCCGTACGGCTTCCAGCACACGGTCACGACCGGCGTGGTCAGCGCGCTCGGCCGCTCGCTGCGGGCCAGGAGCGGGCGGCTCATCGAGAACGTCATCCAGACGGATGCGGCGCTGAACCCGGGGAACTCGGGCGGACCGCTGGTCACGAGCGGCGGCCAGGTCGTCGCCGTCAACACGGCGATCATCGCGGGAGGACAGGGCCTGAGCTTTGCGGTCCCGATCAGCACAGTCGCCGCGGTGGTGCCGGCCCTCCTCCGCGACGGCCGGGTGCGTCGCGGCTATCTCGGCGTCGCGGGTCAGGACGTGCCGCTCCTCAGACGGGTGGCGCGCCATCACCGCCTCGCTCAGACGAGCGGCGTCCTCGTGGTGTCGGTGGAACCCGGTGCACCGGCGGAAGCCGCCGGCCTGCGCGAGGGGGACATCATCGTGGCGGCCGACGCCCACGTCGTCTCCGGCCTCGACGACCTGCACCGGTTCCTGACGGAGGAGCGCATCGGCGGGGTGGCCGTGCTGGGCGTGCTCCGCGGCCCGGATCGGCTCGACCTGCGCGCTGTGGTCAGCGACCGCCGACCCTGACCCGCATTTTTTCTGTTGCCTGTCAACAGAAAAGATGGCAAGCTCCTGTTGCCTTTCAACAGGAGCTTGCCCATGAGCCCGCCCGGGTCGGAAGTCCCCTACGGCACCCTCGACCTCATGGTCCTCAAGACCGTCGCCGCGATGGGCCCGCTGCATGGCTACGGGATCGCGCGCCGGATCGAGCAGGCCTGCGCGGGCGCGCTCGCCCTCAATCAGGGCACCATCTATCCGGCGCTGCTCCGCCTCGAACAGAAGGGCTGGCTCCGAAGCGCCTGGGGCGCCAGCGACAAGAATCGCCGCGCCCGCTTCTACACCATTACTGCCGCAGGACGGCGCCGGCTCGCGTCGGAGGCGGAACTCTGGGCACGGACCGTCTCGATGGTCAATCGGCTGCTGGAGAGCGAGCCATGACGACGCTCCGTGTGCTCGTAAACCGGTGTCTCGAGTTCCTGCTGCGGCGGCGGCGTGATGCGCGGCTCTCGGAGGAAATCCAGGTGCACCTGGATCTCCTCACCGACGAATACGCGGCTCGCGGCCTCCCGCCCGACGACGCGCGACGGGCTGCCCGGCGGGCGTTCGGCGGCGTCGACCGGGTGACGGCAGACTACCGATATCAGCGGGGGCTGCCAGCGCTCGACGGCCTGCTGCAGGACGTGCGGTTCGCCGGTCGGCTGCTCGGCCGCGATCCCGGCTTCACCCTGGCCGCCGTCGCCGTGCTGGCCGTCGGAATCGGCGTCAACAACATGCTGTTCACGATCGTGAACGCGCACACCCTCCGCGGGCTGCCGATCGAGGACGTCGGTCGCGTCGTGTCTCTGTCCACGTTCGACGAGCAGAACCGGGCCGGCGGTGTCTCCTTCCTCGACTTCGTGGACTGGCGGTTGGAAACCCGCAGCTTCACTCAAATGGCGGCGTACACGAGCGCACCGGTCGTCGTCGCGGAAGACGGGCGTGCGCCCGAGCGCCTCGACGCGACGTTCGTCTCCGCATCCGCTTTCCCGCTGATCGGCACACAGCCGACGCTCGGGCGCGGTTTCGCCACCCACGACGACATGGCCGGATCCGCGCCCGTGGCGATTCTGAGCAGCAGGCTGTGGATGTCGCGATACGGCCAGGATCCGCACGTGCTCGGGCGCGTCGTCAGCATCGACGGCCTCGAGGCCGTCGTGGTCGGCGTCGTGCCGGAACGCTCCGGGTTTCCGGCAACCCCCCAGATCTGGCTCCCGCTTTCCCGGATTGCCGGTCTCCGCGACCGTGCGCGGGACGCGCGGTCGCTCCAGTCCATCGCGCGTCTCCGCAACGACGCAGGGCTCGAGGCCGCTCGGGCCGAGCTGGAGGCCGTGGCGAGCCGGCTGGCGGCTGAGCATCCGGCCACCAACAGGGGCGTCCGCGTGCGCGTCGCGCCCGTCAACGAGCAGGTGCTCGGACGCATGTCGGATCCCGCATGGGCCGCCTTCATGGCCACCGGTGTGCTCGTCGTGCTGATCTCCTGCGCCAACGCGGCGAACCTCGTGATGGGACGTGCCGTAGAGCGCTCGCGTGAGATCGCGATTCGGGCCGCGCTGGGGGCCGGCCGGTGGCGGATGACGCGGCAGATGCTCGTCGAGGGAGCCATTCTGGCCGCGCTCGGCGGCGCCGCAGGCCTGGCGCTCGCAATTGCCGGCGTTCGCCTCTTCCGCAGTGCCATCCCGCCGCAGGCGCTCCCCTACTGGGTGGACTACACTCCCGACGGCCGCGTACTCGCGGCGCTCGTCGCGGTGACGGCCGCGACCGTCTTCCTCTTCGCGCTGTTCCCGGCCGTCCAGGCCGCGAGAACAGACGTGAATGCGACGCTGACCGAAGGTCTCCGCTCCGGGCTCGAACGGCGCGGGAAATGGAGCACCGGCTTCCTCGCTGCCGAGTTCGGGCTGGCGGTCATCCTTCTCTCCCACTTCGTGGTCAACGTCCGGACCGCGCAGTCGCCGCTCGCGACCGACGACGCGATCCGGACCAGCGAGGTCCTGACCGCCGCGGTCACGCTGCCGCCGGCGCGGTACGACACGGCGGAGCGGCGCGCGGCCTTCTACTCCGAGCTCCTCGAGCGCCTCGGCCGGATGCCGGGGCTCGAGAGCGTCGCGCTGGCCAGCTCGGCGCCGCTCCTGGGCGCCGCTGAACAGCGGCTCTACGTCCCGCACATGCGCGCCCCGGATCGGAATCGGCAAGCGACCACGGCGACTGTCTCGGTCACGCCCGGCTATTTCAGCGTGTTCGGGCTCGCCCTCGTCCGCGGTCGTGATTTCGCCGCCGACGACGGCGCGCCCGGTCGGGGGCACGTCATCGTCAACGAGCGTTTCGCGGAGGTGTTTGCGGGCGGGCCGGATTGGATCGGTCAGTCGCTCGCGGTGGTGCCGGACGATGGGCCGGAGCCATCCTCCTGGTTGACCGTGGTGGGGGTCGCCCCGTCGATCCGCCACCGCTCGAACCGCGGCGCGGAGCCGGTGGTCTACCTGCCGTTCAGGGCCGAAGCTGCTCCCAGTGCCACGCTCCTCGTGCGGAGCCCGATGGACACCGACGCGCTCGTCGGGCTGTTGAGACGTGAAGTGCAGGCGCTCGACAGTGCGCTGCCGCTCTATCGCACGCGCACGATGCGTCAGGCCATCGCGGAGGCCACCTGGGTGCCTCGGCTGTCGAACGACCTGTTCCAGACGCTGACGCTCATTGCCGTCTTCCTGGCGACAGCGGGGCTGTACGCAGTGACGGCACACGGGGTCAGCCAGCGGAAACGCGAGATCGGTGTGCGGCTCGCGCTGGGGGCCCGACCGCGTCATGTGATCCAGCTCGTCGCGCGGCGCGTGGCCTGGCAGCTGGCGCTCGGATTCGCGGCGGGCATCGCATGCACGAGAGTGTGGGGCTGGATGTTCTCGACCGGCCGCGCCGACGTGACCCCCACGGATCCGGCATCGCTCGTCGCCGTCGCCGGCATCCTGGCCGCCGTGGCGGCCCTGGCGTCCCTGCTCCCCGCTCGCCGCGCCGCCCGGCTCGATCCCGTGGATGCGATCCGCTGCGGTTGACCCGAGGACCGGGCAGTCCCGCACCCTGAGGCAACCCTTCTCGCACCAGGACACCGCACCCGGGGCACGCACGCACCTCCGCACCTTCGCACCCGCGACACCAGGTGCACCTGGAGCAGGCCCACTTCTTGCCCGTTTCAGGCCGCACACCCGCGCACGGCGGCGGGCGACAGCCGGGCCCCCCGGCATAACTCGCTGGGAACGCGGGCGATGTCGTCGCGCTGCGAGACAAGACCGGAGAGCTGTGGCAGGACAGGTACGGGCGGTCGATTACATTTCTGGCACGGCAGCCTCCGGTGCGGACGGCGCGGATGCCCGCCCCCTGCCCGCGCGCGCACAGGCGCGCACGACGCCGCTCGACGAACCGCTGCAGCTCCTGGCGCGCGCGGTCCAGCAATTCCACACCTATCCGCCGTCGAGTCCGATCTGCGCGTCGGCGGTCGAGGCGTGCCAGCGCGCGATTGCGACGCTGCCGCGGGACCAGTTCTCGTTCCGCGTCTCACCCACCGACCTGATCGTCGACGAGACGCCGACGGGCCGGGGAACGATCGTGGAGGTCGAGCTGGCGCGGCGCCTCCATGCCGCATCCATCGCGCAGGTTGCCATCGAACAGGACGTCTCGCTCCGCGAGCTGACGCACTTCTGTTGCGATCTGATCGCGACGAGCTGTCGCGGCGGCGCCGAGACGGGCTTCATCGAGCTGCTCGCCGAGCACGGCGTGGATCGCGTCGCGCTCCGTCCCGCGTACCGGCCCGAGGTCCTCCCCGTGAGCCCGCCACCCGCTCCGGTGGCCGACCTCATCGCGAAGCAGCGCCAGATCCGCGAGCAGACGCTGGCAGCGGGCGGCCCCGTGGATCATCTCTACCCGCCCGACAAGGGCTGGGTGCGGCTCGATCCGTCGGTACCGTTCCCCTCGGTGTCGCTGATCGATCTCGCGCTGCTCGCCGATGATCCCGGGTCTCTGGCGACGATGCTCGTCCGGCTGACGGACGAGGAGGTGCCCGGCGGCGGCGAGGGGGGCGAGGGCGCGCTGGCTGCGAAGTTCAGCGATGTCACGACGCTGTTCAACGCGCTGGATCCCCGCGTGGCGCGGATCATGTTCGCGAAGCTGGCGCGGGCCGTCCTCGAGCTCGACACCACGACGCGGCAGGCGCTCCTCCGGCGGACGATCCTGCCGGGCCTGCTCGACGGCCGCATCGACGGGAGCGTCCTTCGCGATTTCCCCGACGTCGAGCTGGCCGAATCGCTCTGCCTGCTGCTGGATCTCGAAACCGCGGCGCCAGAAGTGGTCACCGCGGCGCTGTCGCGCCTCGACCTGTCGGCCGAGCGGCAGGCCGCAATTCTCCCGCTGATCGAAGCCCGGCTGGAGGAGCGCCGGGGAGAGCGCCCTCACGAACAGGGGCTCGACGCTCACGCCCGCAAGCTGGTTCAGATCGAACGGCACGGCGGCCGCGACTTTGCCGAATTCAGCGCATTCGATCTGGCCCTGGACCCGCCGACCGTTCAGACGCTCGCGCAGATCTGCCAGACCGTCGGCGCGACCGACCTGCTCGACCTCCAGCTCCGCTGCCTCAACAACCTCGCGCGGCTGCAGCCCAACCCGGAGCTGGTCGAGCGGTTCGTCGAGCGGTCTGCCGGGCTCGCGTCCGAGCTCGAGCGCCTGGCACGGTGGGTCGACCTGGGACGCTGGCTTGCGCAGTTCCGCCTGCTGGCGCGGCACCTGCGCGATACGCGGCCCGATGTTGCCGACGTGATCGAACGCCGGCTGAACGGCCTCTGCACGCCGGAGCGGGCACGCCGCCTGGTCTCGCTGGCCGAGCAGAGTCCCGAGATGCGGGCCGTCGCGGGGACCATCCTCCAGGCGCTCGGCCCGGCGATGGGGTCGGGCCTGCTCGCGGTCCTCGGCGAAAAGCGCGAGGATGCAGCGGCGGCCCGGGGCCGGGCCATCGTCCAGCTGCTCTGCGAGCACGCGGCCCTCGTTGCGCCATCCCTGGCCGGCGCGCTGCCGGAGGCCGACGCGCCGCTGCAGCGGATCATTGCGCGGGTGCTCGGGCTGGCCGGACGAGGCTACGAGCCGACGCTCGGTACGCTCCTCGACAGTCCCGACGAGCAGACTGTCCGCGAGGCGCTGAGAAGCCTGGCGAAGATCGGGACCGCCCAGGCCGCTTCCATTGTCGGAGGGCAGATTCGGAAGCAGCGCAACGGCATGGCCGCCGCGGCGGAACAGACCCTCTGCCATTTCCCGCCGGCCGAGGCCCAGCGCGAGATCCGGCAACTGCTGGGCAGCCGCGAGTTCATGCTGCGGCAGCCCGAGATCGCCGCACGGCTCCTCGATCGCGCCGCGCAGACCAATCCCGTCGGTCTCGAGTCGATCCTTCAATCGACGGCGCCCCTCCAGTACCGCTTCTGGAATCCGCCGGTCAGGCGGCTGGGACGCAAGGCGCGCGCACTCCTCAACCGATGAGCACCTCGACCAAGGGCCCGCTGCGTTCCCTCCCGGACGATGATGATCAGCCGGGCATCGATCCGGTCGCGCTGTTCCGGGGCTTCGTGAGCCTGCGGCGCCTGACGGGCATGTACCCGCCGGGGCATCCCTCGATCGTGCAGAAGCTCGCGGAGATCGACGACAGCGTGCAGACCCACCTGCGACGGCAGCCGGCGCTGCACCTCGACATCATCCGCGGAGACGTGCATCTCGACGGCGTCTCGTACCGGCAAGACAGCGACACGCAGGCGATGATCCTTCGCGAGCTGACGGACGTCGGCGTGGACAGCATCCACATCCGCCGCGGCGTGACACGCGACGAGCTGCAGGCGCTCTCGGAGTTCCTCTGGCAGCTGCGGGACGCGCCGTCGGTCGAGCCGATGGAGGTTCGGCTGGCAAGGCGGCACATCCTCAACATCAGCCTCGGCAGGCTGGTGCCGCTCGATACCCGTTGGAAGACCCCGGAGTGGCCCGATGCCCCGACCGGGGAGCTGGATCCGTCGTACGCTGAATCGCTCGCGCTCATGGAGCGGACCTTCGAGGACGCCGCCAGCGGGAAGGGCGTGAACCTGCTCACGGTCCGCGAGATCGTCGAGCTCCTGATCCGGAAGGTGGCTGGCAGCAGCGCGGCGCTCGCCCAGATCCTCGCCGTCAAACTGTACGAGAACCTGACTTACTGCCACTCGGTGAACGTCGCCACGCTCGGCCTGCTCATCGGGCGCCAGCTCGGGTTCGATCCGGCGGCCACGGCCGCGCTGGCGGAAGCCGCACTGCTTCACGACATCGGCAAGACACGGATTCCGCTGGAGCTGCTGCGGAAGCCGGGCGCGCTCGACAAGCGCGAGCGGAAAATCATGGAGTCGCACACCGTGTTCGGCGCCGAGATTCTGGTCGAAGTCGACGGCCTGAAGCCGCTGACGCCCACGGTCGCGCTGGAGCACCACCGGGGGATCAACGGCACGGGCTATCCGGACCTGGAAGAGGACGTGCCGCACCTGATGAGCCAGATCGTCGCGGTCGCGGATATCTATGAGGCGATGACGGGGGCGCGCTCCTATCAGGAGCCGGCGCCGCCGGAAAAGGCCTGCCTGGTGCTCGCGCGGCTCGCCGGGACGAAGCTGAACACGGCACTCGTCAAGGCATTCGTGAACGCCATCAGCTTCTTCCCGATCGGCTCGCTCGTGCGGACGGATCGCGACGAGCTGGGGATCGTCATCCGCACCAACCCCAACGAGCCCCTCCACCCCGTCGTAGCGCTGCTCGGACCCGACTACCAGCGGATCCCGGGTGAGGTCGACACGAGCCGGCGGACGCACACGGGTGGCTACGACCGGCACGTCGTGGAAACGCTGCGTCCGGCGTCGGACGTGAACGTGACCGCGCTGCTGGCTGCGTCCTGAGGCGGGGTCAGGTCTTGCAATAGCGTACG
>DASPFV010000090.1:0-32570 GCA_035620975.1 Vicinamibacterales bacterium | reverse complement strand
TGCGTCCCTGGGGCTCGACGCTCGGGACCCCCCCACCCCGCGGGGGTTGGGGGCGCCTCGACGTTCGTCTGCGATCCGTCGTTCGGTCACGGCGGCCGACAGGAGAAGGCCGCTGCTCGCCAGGACCCCGAGGAACACCTGCAGGACGACCAGGCTCTGATGCACCGACGTTTCCACGAAGGGCCCTCGACCGTGGAACGTGTTCCAGATCGCCACCGCCGACACCGCCAGCGCCAGCACCGCGGTTGCCGGTTGCCCCAGGCGGACGGCAGCCGTGAGCACGAACGGGAACAGCACGAACTGGATGGGATGCGAGCCAATGGTGGTGGCAAACACGCCGCCGAAGACGATCGTCGTCCCGACGATCACCATGACGAGCAGCAGAACGGTCTCGAGCCGCTGCCGCGCGCTCAGTCGCGCGCGCGGGCGGAAGGTGGTGAGGATCGCCGGCCCGACGACGATGGCGCCGAGCGCATCGCCGAGCATCCAATCCGACCAGAGCGGCCAGTATGACGCCCAGGGCTGGACGCCGGCCGCGCACAGGACGGACACGCCGGAGGTCGCGGCAATCGCGCAGCCGAGTCCGCCGGCGAGCAGCAGATACGCGAGGACGTCGCGCGTGCGCCGCATGGCGGGGTCGAACCCGCTCCGGCGACTGAGCGCCCAGGCCGCCACCACCGCTTCGAGCGTGTTGCCAGTGGCGATGCCGGCAGCGGTCCAGGTTGGGGCGCTGGTACTGAGGTTGGCCGCGAACGCGCCCCCCCAGACGGCAGGCCAGAACCGGAGCCCGCGGAGCAGGAGGGCCGCGATGGCGATTCCGGTGGGTGCCCAGACGGTCGTCACCTGCTCGGCCGTGAACGCCATCCGGAAACCGAGCTGGGCCGCAACCACGTAGGCCACGGCCACGCCCGTTCCTATGGCGAAAGCGGAGGCGCGAACCCGCATGGCGAGCGGAGTGTACATCGGCAGGCACCATCGCAGCGGTCAGGTAGGCGAACGGCGGAGGAACGCGCCCGCGTTGTGAAGGGATGCAGTCGGGAGCGGCACCAGGCTGGCCGCGCTGACTTCACCGCTCGCCCGTGCGTGGCGCCGATCGCGGTCCCGCGGATTCCGCCGGAGCTCCTCCAGCCACGCCAGGTGCTCGCGGCAGCTCTCGAGGTCGTGGACCTGCTCTGGATTGGCTCCGCTCATTCGTGCCTTGCGCGGCGGGCGCGACGAGGCGGCGGGCTGCCGTCCCACGTGGGGCCGGCGTCCGGGTCCAGCGTTTCCTGCGGCGGTCGCAGCGCGTCCGGAACGTGCTGCAGGTTGACACGAATACGGGTCCAGGTGTGAAAGCGGCCGCGCATGGCATCGACCAGGACATCGGCAGGCGCGAGATGCGCGGCGGCCCGGGGGTGTCGCGCCTTCCAGCGCTCCAGCCCGGCGAGGGCGTCCTCCTTCCGCTCCGCACGGCCGATCTCGATCAACGGGTGCTTCGGCACGCGCCGCCGCGACGGCTGCACGCGCGCCGGCTCACCGGCCTGCTTGCGGTAATGCGGCGGCCAGGGCGCGTCGCCAAGACCCTCGCGCTCATGACGCGCCGAGAGCTCGAGCAGCGATTCCAGCGAGCAGGGCTGCCGATCGATGTTTGCGTGGCGATCGCCGATCCCGCGGAAGCGGCCGGGCATGGTCGCCAGCGTGAAGTCGCCGGGGTCGCAGTCGTCGATCTCGCTCCAGTCGAGCGGCGCAGAGACGCGCGCGTCGGGTCGCGGCCGGACCGAATAGGCAGACGCAACCGTGCGGTCCTTCGCGTTCTGGTTGTAGTCCAGGAAGACGCCCTGCCGTTCCTCCTTCCACCACTTGCTCGTCGCGAGCGACGGAACCCGCCGCTCGACCTCGCGCGCGAACGCGAGCGCGGCCCGGCGCACTTCGCCGAACGTCCATCGACGTTCGATCCGCACCGACACGTGCATGCCGCGCGACCCCGACGTCTTCGGCCACCCGACGAGCCCGTAGTCGGCGAGCGCCGCCTGCACGACGCGCGCGACCTGCCGCACCTGGTGCCACTCGATCCCCGGAACGGGATCCAGATCGATCCGCAGCTCGTCTGGGTGCTCCAGATCTTCGGCCCGGACGGGGTGCGGGTGCAGCTCGAGACAGGCGAGGTTGGCCATCCAGGCGAGCGCCGCCGCGTTCCGCGGGACGATCTCCTCCGCCGTGCGGCCGGAGGGGAACGCCAGCGTGACCGTCTCGATCCACTCCGGGCGCGCCTGCGGTGCGCGCTTCTGGTAGAAGAACTCGCCACCGATGCCGTTCGGGTAGCGCACGAGCACGTTCGGCCGGCCGCCGGCACCACGAAGCGCGCCCTCGGCGATCGCGATGTAGTACCGCACCACGTCGAGCTTCGTGTGGCCGGGCCCGGGGAACAGGACCTTCGACGGGTTCGACACGGCGACCTCCCGGCCGTCGATCGTCAGAACTTCCTGGTGGACCTTGGGCATAGCAGGGAAGCTACCAGCAACCGGCCGACCAGCGTCCAGCCGCAGGGCTGATGGCTGAAAAACGCAGGAACCGTGGGGCTCGCCGTTCGCGGCTGAAAAGCCGCTGGAAGCTGGAAGCTGAACGCCGGGCGCTATATATTGTCGCCATGCGCAAGGCCAACGGCACCTGGGCGGCGGCCCTGGTGACCGCGGCGCTCGGCGTGATCGCGGCGGGTGGGCCCGCTCCGGGTGTTCTGGCGCAGGAGCGGACGGCGGCGGCACGCATCAGCTTCAACCGCGACATCCGCCCGATCCTCGCGAACAACTGCTTCGCGTGCCACGGGCCGGACGAAAAGCAGCGGGAAACCAAGTTCCACTTCGACACGCAGGAAGGAGCCTTCAAGGAGCCCGGCATCATCGTCCCCGGCGATCCGTCGAAGAGCCTGCTCATCCAGCGCGTGCTCCATCCTGACTTCTCGGAGCGCATGCCGCCGGCCGAGACCGGGCGCACGCTGACCGAGACGCAGATCGGTCTGCTGCGGCGCTGGATCGCGGAGGGCGCGACCTGGGATACGCACTGGGCCTACACGGCGCCACTCAGGCCCGAGCCCCCGGCAGTGCGGGACGGTAGCTGGATCCGCAACCCCATCGATCAGTTCGTCCTGGCGCGGCTGGAGCAGGACGGCCTGGAGCCTTCGAAGGAGGCCGATCGGGAAACGCTCCTGCGGCGGGTGACGTACGACCTCACCGGCCTGCCGCCCACGCCAGCCGAGATCGACGCCTATCTCGCCGATCGCTCCCCCGGCGCGTACGAGCGGAGGGTGGACGCGCTCCTGGAGTCGGCTCGCTACGGTGAACGGATGGCGATGCCGTGGCTCGACGCGGCGCGGTACGCCGACACGCACGGCTACCACATCGACAGCCTCCGCGGCATGTGGCCGTGGCGCAACTGGGTGATCGGCGCGTTCAACCGCAACCTGCCCTTCGACCGGTTCGTCGTCGAGCAGATTGCCGGCGACCTGCTCCCCGGCGCCACGCGCGACCAGAGGATCGCGTCGGGCTTCAACCGCAACCACATGATCAACTTCGAGGGCGGCGCGATTGCGGACGAGTACCAGGTCGAGTACGTGATCGACCGGGTGGAGGCGACCTCGACGGCCTTCATGGGCCTGACCATGGGCTGCGCGCGCTGCCACTCGCACAAGTTCGACCCGATCAGCCACAAGGAGTTCTACCAGTTCTACGCGTTCTTCAACAACGTCCCGGAACTGGGGCTGGACGGGCGACGGGGCAACGCCGTTCCGATCATGCTCCTGCCCAGCCACGAGCAGCAGGCCAGGCTGGACGAGCTCGACGCCGCCATCGAGGTCCGCGAGCGGGCCCTCGACGACGAGCTCGTCGCGCCGGTGCAGGCCGAGTGGGAGCGGCGTATCGCCGACAGCGTCCCGCCGATCAGCGGCAACGGGCCGACGGCGCACTACGAGATGGACGGCAGCTTTTCGGATCTGTCCGGTCGATACCAGCACGGGCGGACCATCGCGGGCGAGCCGACCTTCGACGACGGGATGATCGGGCGGGCCGCGACGTTCGACGGCGACACCGAGGTGAGCTTCGGCAACGTCGGCGCCCTGGACCGGTCGGCGGCCTTCAGCCTCGCGGTGTGGCTGAAGGGCCGCGGCAATCAGCCCATGATGGTGTTCCAGAAGCTGGCGGACGCCGCGACGCCGCGCGGGTACGAGTGGCTGCTCGACGACATGGTGCTCGTGGACATCCAGAAATGGGCGGCGCGGCTGACCGTGACGGTCGCGTCGGATGCGCCCGCCGGCGCGCTCCGGATCCGCACGCGCGAGCGGATCAACATGGGCGACTGGCACCATGTCGCGCTCACCTACGATGGATCCGGACGCGCGAAGGGGCTCACGCTCTACATCGGTGGCAAGCCTTCACCGACCGAGATCCTCAGCGACACCCTGAAGGGTCCGACCGCCTCCCCGGCGGCGCTGCGCGTCGGCAGCAAAGTGCTCGGGAAGCCGTTCGTCGGTCAGCTCGACGACCTTCGGCTCTACGATCGCGTGCTCGGGCCCGACGAAACGGAGTACCTCGCCGTGCATTATCCGGCCCGTGCCGTCCTGTCCGGCGTCACGGGCAAGCCGTCCAGGACCGAGGCCGAGGAGCTGCGCGAGTACTTCCTCACTCATGCCGCGCCGCCGGCGCTCGCGGCGCAGCACAGGGAGCTCGAGGCGCTCCTCCAGGAGAAAACGCGGCTCGAGCGGACGATCCCGTCGGTCATGGTGATGGCCGAGAAGGAGAAGCCGCGCGACACGTTCGTCCTGCTGCGTGGGGATTACCGCAATCACGGCGAGAAGGTGCAGCCCGGTGTCCCGGCGATGCTGCCACCGCTGCCGACGGGCGCGCCGCTCAACCGATTGACGCTCGCGCAGTGGCTCGTCGATCCGGCGCACCCCTTGACGGCCCGCGTGGCCGTGAACCGATTCTGGCAGATGCACTTCGGCCAGGGGCTGGTGAAGACGCAGGAGGACTTCGGCGTCCAGGGCGAGCCGCCGTCGCATCCCCAGCTGCTCGACTGGCTCGCGACCGAGTTCGTCCGCACGGGCTGGGACGTCAAGGCCATGCAGCGCCTGATCCTCACATCGGCGACCTACCGCCAGTCCTCGAAGATCACACGCGAACTGATGGAGGCGGACCCGGAAAACCGGCTGCTGGCCAGGGGACCGCGCTACCGCCTGCCGGCCGAGATGATCCGCGATACGGCGCTCGCGGCGAGCGGCCTGCTCAACGGCGAGATCGGCGGGCCGAGCGTGCTGCCGTACCAGCCTCCGGGTCTGTGGGAGGAGATGGCGTTCGGCGAGGGCTACTCCGCCCAGGCGTACGAGCAGAGCCAGGGGCCCGATCTCTACCGGCGGGGCATGTATACGTTCTGGAAGCGCACGGTGCCGCCCGCCTCGCTGGCGACGTTCGATGCTCCCGATCGCGAGAAATGCACGGCGCGACGCGCCCAGACGAACACGCCCCTGCAGGCGCTCGTGCTGCTGAACGATCCGACGTACGTCGAGGCGTCGCGCGCACTGGCCGAGCGCGCCTGGCGCGAAGGCGGCCCGGACGAAAAGAGCCGGCTGCGTTTCGCCTTCCGCCTCGCGACCGCGCGCACGCCATCCGGCCGCGAGGTCGGCGTGCTGCGGGATCTGCTCAGGCGGCAGCGCGCGCTCTTCCGGAAGGATCCGCGGGCTGCCAGGCAGCTGCTGAGCGTCGGCGAATCGCCTCGCGACGCACGCCTGGACGCCGTCGAAATCGCCGCGTGGACCACCGTGGCGAGCGCCGTCCTCAACCTGGACGAAACCATCACCAAGCAGTGAGCTGGCAGCCGGCCATGACGATACCGCACGAGCTCGATCTCCACCTCACCCGTCGTCAACTCTTCGGCCTCACGGCCAGGGGCATCGGCATCGCCGCCCTCGGCTCGCTGCTGCGGCCGGACCTCGTCGCGGCCGCGGCGGGCGTGCAGGAGCCTCGCGATCCGCAGACGGGCGGCCTCACGGCCCTTCCGCACTTCGCGCCGAGAGCCAAGCGCGTCATCTTCCTCCATCAGTCCGGCGGGCCCTCGCAGCTCGAAACGTTCGACTACAAGCCCGGACTCGCGAAGTACCAGGGCACCCAGATTCCCGATTCCATCCGCATGGGCCAGCGCGTCGCGCAGACCATGGGCCAGTCGACGCTCCCGGTGGCGCAGTCACCGTTCGGCTTCGCGCAGCATGGGCACTCGGGCACCTGGGTGAGCGAGCTGCTGCCGCACACGGCGAAAATCGTCGACGACCTGGCCGTGATCCGGACGATGTACACGGACGCGATCAACCACGACCCGGCCATCACATTCATTCAGACTGGCTTCCAGCAGCCCGGGCGCCCCAGCATGGGCGCGTGGCTCAGCTACGGGCTCGGCAGCGACAACCAGAACCTGCCGGCGTTCGTCGTCCTGCTTTCCCAGGCGCATGCCATCAACGCCGACCAGCCCCTCTTCTCGCGGTTGTGGGCGAGCGGCTTCCTGCCTTCCAGCTATCAGGGAGTCCGCTTCCGGGCCGGGAGCGCGCCGGTCCTCTACCTCGAGGACCCGCCGGGCATCAATCGGACGACACGTCGGCAGATGCTCGACGCGGTCGCGAAGCTGAACGAGATGCGGCACGACGCCTACGGCGATCCCGAGATCGAGACCCGCATCGCCCAGTACGAGATGGCGTACCGGATGCAGACGTCGGTGCCGGACCTGATGGATCTGTCGAAGGAGCCCGACTCGATCTTCGACATGTACGGCCCGGAATCGCGCAAGCCCGGCACCTACGCCGCCAACTGCCTGCTCGCACGCCGGCTGGCCGAGCGGAACGTCAGGTTCATCCAGCTCTATCACCGCGGGTGGGACCAGCACAAGGACCTGCCGCGCGACCTCGCGCTGCAGTGCCGCGGGACGGACCAGCCGACCGCGGCGCTCGTGACCGACCTGAAGCAGCGCGGCCTTCTCGACGACACGCTCGTCGTCTGGGGCGGCGAGTTCGGCCGCACGGTGTTCAGCCAGGGCAAGCTCACCGAGGCCAACTACGGCCGCGACCACCACCCGCGCAACTTCTGCATGTGGGTGGCCGGGGGCGGCACGCAAGCGGGAACGGTGCTCGGGGAGACCGACGACTTCAGCTACAACATCACCGCCGATCCCGTGTCGGTCTACGATCTGCAGGCCACGATCCTGCACCTGCTGGGGATCGACCACACGCGCCTGACGTACCGGTTCCAGGGCCGGGATTTCCGGCTCACGGACGTGCACGGCGACATCGTCAGGAAGCTCCTCGCCTGACTGGGGGGGCAGGTCGCGCCATGACGTCCGGACGGCTGGTGATCGCGGGGGCAGCGGCGCTCTTCGCCGGTACGCTGGTCGTCCGGGCGCAACCGGAGCTTCGCGGTCCCGGCTCCCGAGTCGATTCCGGTGGCATCCGCCTGCAGGCGGATGTCGCGCTCGCCGCGCGCGCCCTGCCGTCGCGGGCGCAAGCCACGCCGGCATCTCCAGCCGCCCAGCCAATCGACTACGCGCGCGACATCCAGCCGATCTTCGAGCAGTACTGCGCCGAGTGCCACGGGTCTGCCAAGTCCCGCGCCCGGCTTCGCCTCCACTCCCCCGATCTCGTCTTGAAGGGCGGCGTCTCGGGGCCCGTCGTCGTTCCCGGCCGGAGCGACGACAGCCTGATCATCCGGCGCGTGCTCGGGCTGGACAATGAGGACCGGATGCCGCTCGAAGCCGATCCGCTGCCCGAAGCGCTCATCGCGCGGCTGCGCACGTGGATCGACCAGGGCGCGGCCGTCCCGGGCCTGGCGGCCGGAGCCGCCGCGCCCGCGGAGCACTGGTCTTACGTCAAGCCCCGACGCCCGTCTCCGCCCGACGTGAGCCGGCCCGGGTGGCCCCGCAACGCCATCGATCGGTTCGTGCTCGCGCGGCTGGACGAGGAGAAGCTCACACCATCACCCGAAGCCGGGCGCTCCACGCTGTTGCGCCGCGTGTCGCTGGACCTGACGGGCCTGCCCCCTACGCCCGCGGAGCTCGAGGCGTTCCTGGCGGATGCCTCGCCCGGGGCCTACGAGCGGGTCGTCGATCGCCTGCTCGCGTCACCGCGCTACGGGGAGCGCTGGGCGCGCCCCTGGCTCGACCTCGCGCGGTACGCCGACACGAACGGGTACGAGAAAGACAACCGCCGGTCGATCTGGAAGTACCGCGACTGGGTGATCGATGCCTTCAACGCCGACCTGCCGTTCGATCGCTTCACCGTCGAGCAGATTGCGGGCGACATGCTGCCACGCGCGACCACCGCGCAGAAGATCGCCAGCGGGTTCCATCGAAACGCGATGACGAACGAGGAAGGCGGCGTGGATCCGGACGAGTCGATGTACGAAGTGCTCGTCGATCGCGTCAACACGACGGCCACGGTGTGGCTCGGGACGACCCTGGCGTGCGCGCAGTGCCACAACCACAAGTTCGATCCGTTCAGCCAGAAGGATTATTTCCGCCTGCTCGCCTTCTTTGCCAACGCCGACTACGAGGGCCGGGCATTCGGCGACGGCACTCGGCACTTCGAGCCGACGCTCGACCTCGCCACGGACGCGCAGGAGACGGCCCGATCGAAGCTGCAGGCCGAGATCGAGGGCCTCGACCGCAAGCTCAAGACGCACACGGCCGCGCTGCGCGCGGCGCAGGCCCGCTGGGAGCTCGGGCTCCGCGCCGCCGAGCGTGCCTGGACGCCGCTGCCCGCGACCGCGGCCTCGGCGACCCACGGCGCCGTCCTCGAGACGCTGGCCGATGGTTCCGTCCTCGCGTCCGGGGACAATCCGGCGCTGACCAGCTACACGATCACCGTCGAGACGCCGCTGCAGGGCATCACGGGGCTCCGGCTCCAGGCGCTGCCCGACCCGTCGCTCCCGCGCGGCGGACCCGGGCGGGACGCATACGGCCACTTCCGCGTCACGGGCATTCACGCCGACATCGCACCGCTCACCGGGGCCGCCGGCACCGGCGGACGCGCGAGGACGGAGGCCGTGGCTCCGCGCGAGCTGCGGTTCTCGACGGTCAAGGTGGACGATTCAGCGTATCCGGTCAAGCCGGAGGATCTGCTGTCGCCGCCCGGGGACTCGCCGGGCCGGAAGAGCGGAGCGTGGGCGGTGAACGCCATGCGCGACGCCGATCGAGCTCCGCGCCAGGCTGTGCTTCCCGTCGACGCTCCGTTCGGGTACGCCACGGGCACGCGGATCACGCTTCGCATCGACCACCTCGACGGCACGATCGGACAGGGCCTCGGGCGCCTCCGGCTCTGGGCCACGACGGCTCCCGACCCGCTGAGGGGCGCCGACCTTCCCGCCCGGCTCCGGCCGGTGCTCGGCCTGGCCGCGACCGCGCGCAGCGAGGCCCAGGCCGCCGATCTCGCCGCGTTCTTCCGATCGACGACGCCGCTTCTCGATCCCACGCGTGAGGCGTTGTCGGCGGCGCGGCGGAAGCTCGTGGCGCTCGAGATTCCCTCGACGCTGGTGATGAGGGAGCGACCGTCGTTCGAGCGACCGTCGTACGAGCTCCGGGAGCGTGGAAGCTTCACCGCGCGGGCCGCCAGGACGTTCGCCGCCACGCCGGCCGCGCTGCATCCCATGCGCGACGACCAGCCGGTGAACCGGCTCGGGCTGGCGCGATGGCTGGTCGATCCCGCCAACCCGCTCACGGCGCGGGTGGCGGTGAACCGTCTGTGGGAGCAGCTGTTCGGCCGCGGCCTGGTCGAGACCAGCGAGGATTTCGGCGTGCAGGGGACGCCGCCTACCCATCCCGAGCTGCTGGACTGGCTCGCGACGGAGTTCGTGGCGGGCAACTGGAGCCAGAAATCCCTCCTGCGCACCATCGTCCTCTCCGCGACGTACCGGCAGTCGTCCGCGGTCACCACGGACCTCCAGGAGCGCGATCCGTACAACAAGCTCCTCGCGCGCGGCCCACGTTTCCGCCTCGAGGCCGAGAGCATCCGCGACGCCGCCCTGGCCGCGAGCGGACTCCTGAGCACGAAGATGCACGGGCCGAGCGTGTTCCCGCTGCAGCCGCCCGGAATCTGGAACATGCCGTACAACAGCGACAAGTGGACGACGAGCGAAGGCGAGGATCGCTACCGGCGCAGCATCTATACGTTCTGGCGCCGCACGTCGCCCTACCCGAGCTTCATGACCTTCGACGCGACGAGCCGCGAGTACTGCACGGTTCGCCGAGTGCGGACGAACACGCCGCTCCAGGCGCTCACGCTGCTCAACGATCCGGCATACTTCGAGGCCGCGCGCGCGCTGGCTGGACGCATGACGTCCGAGCCGCCGCCGGATGCCCCGCCAGGCGTGCGTGCGGCCTGGGGTGTCACGCTCGTGCTCTCGCGCGCGGCCACCGCGGCCGAGGACGAGCGCCTCGTCGCGCTGTTCGAAACCGAGCGCGAGCACTATCGGACGCGGCCGGACGCCGCGAAGCAGGTCGCGGGCGACCACGGGCCGGCGGCCTCCCTCGCCGATCGCGCCGCCTGGACGATCGTGGCGAACGTGCTGCTCAACCTGGACGAAACGGTGACGAAGGACTGAACGACGGGAGCGAACGCCCATGCCCCAGGAGAGACGACCAATCCGTGTCGATCCGTGTTCGTCCGTGGCAGGACCCGGTTCGTGTTCGTCCGTGGCGATCACCCGGCGCCACTTCTTCGAGCAGGCCGCCTTCGGGATCGGCGCCGTCGCGCTCGCGTCCCTCGGCGACCCGCTGGTACTCCGGGCGGCGCCGCAGAACGGCCACTCGCCGGTGCCGCACTTCACGCCCAGAGCCAAGCGCGTCATCTATCTCTTCATGGCCGGCGCGCCATCGCAGATCGATCTCTTCGACCCCAAGCCCGTCCTGACGAAGCACGACGGCGAGGACATCCCCGCCGAGTTCATCCAGGGTGAGCGCTTTGCGTTCATCAAGGGCACGCCCAAGCTCCTGGCTTCGCCTTTCAAATTCAGCCGGCACGGCCAGTCCGGCGCCGAGGTCTCCGAGCTGCTGCCGCATCTCTCGCAAATCGCCGACGAAATCGCCATCGTCCGCTCGATGAAGACCACGCAGTTCAATCACGCGCCGGCGCAGATCTTCATCAACACCGGCCACCAGGTCATCGGGCGGCCGAGCCTCGGCGCGTGGCTCAGCTACGGGCTGGGAAGCGAGCAGAGCGATCTGCCGGCGTTCGTGGTGCTGCTGTCGGGCGAGAACAACCCCGACGGCGGCAAGTCGTGCTGGGGAAGCGGGTTCCTGCCAACGGTGCACCAGGGAGTCGAGTTCCGGTCGAGCGGCGAGCCCGTGTTGTTCGCCTCGAACCCCGAGGGCGTCGACGCCGGCGTGCGCGCCCGTTCCATCGCGGCGATCAACGACCTGAACCGGCTGCGCCAGATCGAGGTCGGCGACCCGGAGATCCAGACCCGCATGTCGGCGTACGAGCTCGCGTACCGCATGCAGACGAGCGTGCCGGAATTGACCGATCTCTCACGGGAGCCTCCTTCCATTCACGAGCTGTATGGCACGGAGCCGGGGCGGACGTCTTTCGCCAACAACTGCCTGCTGGCGCGGCGGCTGGTGGAGCGCGGGGTGCGCTTCGTCCAGCTGTACCACCGGGGGTGGGACACCCACGGCGCCTCCTTCGGCGAGGACATCGTCGAGAAGCTGCCGCACCTCTGCCGCGAGACAGACCGGCCGATCTACGCGCTGCTGACCGATCTGAAGCAGCGCGGCCTGCTCGAGGACACGCTGGTGGTCTGGGGCGGGGAATTCGGACGGACGCCGATGAACGAGGCAAGGAACGGCTCCAGGTTCCTGGGCCGGGACCACCATCCCCGCGCGTTCACCATGTGGCTCGCGGGCGGCGGCGTCAAGCCCGGGATCACGATCGGCCGCACCGACGACCTGGGCTACAACATCGTCGAGGATCCGGTGGACGTCCACGACCTGCATGCAACGATGCTGCAGCTGCTGGGGATCGATCACGAGAAGCTGACCTACCGTTTCCAGGGGCGGGACTTCAGGCTGACCGACGTGCACGGCAAGGTCGTGAAGGCGCTGCTCGCCTGATCCCGCGCGAACGTCGCCGCCGGCTCTTACAGGAATTCCTTGAGGAACCGGATGATCTCGCGCCGGCCTTCCGCCGTTTCCTGGTGACCGACGTCGTAGCGCAGGAGTCTCCAGCGCTCCGGGTAGCCCTGCTCGGCGTATACCGACTTCAGCTCGCGATCGATGGCGTCGAGGCCTTCGACGGGAGTGAGCTTGTCCTGCAGGCCGGCGAGAGCCAGGTGGGCGCGCGGGGCGATGAGGGCGTTGATCTGGGCCGTCGTGAACCGCTTGATCAGGCCGGGCACGTAGTAGTAGACGCCGTGGGCCGACAGCCCCTTCCTCGCGAGCAGCGAATGGAAGTCCGTCAGACAGCAGATATCCACGGTGACCTTGACGCGCTCGTCGAGCGCGCCGAGCCACCAGGCCATGGTGCTGCCCATCGACATTCCGAGCGTGCCGAGGCGCGCGCGGTCGACGTCGGCGCGACCCGAGAGCCAGTCGAGGGCGCGCAGGCTGTCGTAGACCATCATGCCCCAGAGCACCTGGCCCTGCCAGAGCATCGCCTTGAAGGTGTCGAGCTCCGTCGTGTGGCTCCGTTCGCCGAAGACCCAGTGATCGATGCACAACCCGACGCAGCCGAGATCGGTGAGGACCTTCGCGTACGGGACCGGCTGCAGGTAGCTCCGTCCTTCGAGGAACTCCTGCTTGCCGATCTTGTAGCCGCCGCCGTGGGAGTGGTTGAAGAGGACGCCGGGCGCCCGATCCTTCAGCGACTGGGGCCGTACGAGGTGGGCCGGGACCGGCTCGATCCCGTTGAGGCCCAGCTCCCATGTCTCGAGGACGTAGCCGTCGCGCCGCTCCTCCCGCCGCAGGCGGCTGTCAATCGGCCGCGTGCGGTTCGGCAGATCGCCGAGGAGCCCGTACAGCTCGCGCCGGCGGTCGGCTGCGCGCTGCGCCGCGGGGGCGGGCATGGTCCCCTCCTCGGGGGCGGCCAGCGGAAGCAGGGAGGCCAGTCCACCCGCTCGCAACACGTCGCGACGATGCACTCTCGAACGGGTCATCTCGGCGCAAAAGCCGTCAACGCGTGGGCACCTTGGTAGGAGCGCGCACGGTCAAACCCGACCGCCTGAGCGTGACGCTCAGCTTCTCGCTCGGCCGCACGCCGGCCGGAAGCGAATACTCGACGACGTACTGCATCGCCAGTTCTTCGGCAAGCTGCTGCAACCCGCTGAGCATCCCGGCGGAGGCCACGATCTCGTCTCGCCGGCCGCCCGTCTGCTTCGGACCGTCGCCGAGGACCTCGCCGAGGTTCAGGCTCTCCTCGAGGAGCGCGGAAGGACGGGTCACCGCGGCCGAGGTGCGGAGCATCGAACGGGCAACGGTCAGCACGTTCAAGGACGCGCGGCTGTCGCGAAGCGCGTCGAGCACGTACGACGCGCGCAGCGTGCTGTGCTCCTCGCCGCCCACGGTCAGCACCACGATCACCGGCCGTCTGGCTTCACGGCGCCGGAGCTCCTTCGCCGTCTCGTGAATGCCGGCCAGCAGCTGCCCGCCGTCGTTGGTGGCCGGACGCGCGGCCAGCGTCACGATCCCGCGCTGGATTGCCGGGAGGCTCGAGGTGTAGTCCACGACCTTGAACATCTGGCCGGTCACCGTGCTCAGCGAGAACTCGGCCCGCCCCTCGAGCCGTTCGACGAAGCGCGTCAGCCCGTACCGGAAGATCCCGGTTCCGTTGTCGTCGACGATGATCGCCACCTGCATCGGAGTGTCCCCGATGCGGGCGCGCGTGACCTCCCGCTCCTTGCCCCCCTCCTTGACGACGAAGTCCTCAACGGAGAGATCGGAGACGGGCACTCCATCGGCGTCGGACACCGAGACGTAGACGATCCGGGGCGTGGACTGCGCGGACGCAGCCTGGGACTGCGGGCCGGAACCGCTGACGGAGATGGCGACAACGCCGATCATGGCCAGCGTCGCCGAGAGGAGCAGGGTCATACGGCCTCCCGGCTCAGTGTATAGCGAGACGGCGGCACGGGCTACCAACCGTCCGGGCGGCCGCTGTTCTGCTCGTCCAGCCAGGTCTTCAGGGGGGCGAAGTACTCGGCCATCGCGCCCGCGTCCATCTCGCGTCGGCCGGTGAGCGCCTCGAGCGCGTCGGGCCAGGGGCGCGAGGCCCCCATCTCGAGCATGGCCTTCAGCTTCGCCCCGGCCGCCTTGCTGCCGTAAATCGAGCAGCGGTGGAGCGGGCCCGTGCAGCCGGCCTCCCGGACCAGCGCCCGGTGGAACTGGAACTGAAGGATACCGGCCAGGAAGTAGCGCGCGTACGGCGTGTTCGCCGGCACATGGTACTTGGCACCCGGGTCGAAGAACTCCTCGCCGCGGGGCGACGAGGGGGCGACGCCCTGGTACTTCAGCTTCAGGTCCCACCACGCCTGGTTGTAGCCGGAGGGCGGGATAGTGCCCTCGAACACCTGCCAGCGCCACTGATCGACGATCAGGCCGAACGGCAGGAACGCAACCCGCTCGAGCGCGTCGCGCAGGAGCAGCCCGATGTCACCTGCCGCGCCGGGGGCCTTGTCGAGGAGGCCGATCCTGACGAGGTACTCGGGCGTGACCGAGAGCGCCAGCGTGTCGCCCACGGCCTCGTGGAACCCGTCGTTCGCGCTGTCGCGGAAGACGACCGGGAGGCGATTGTAGGCGCGCTGGTAGAAGTTGTGCCCCAGCTCGTGGTGGATGGTCGTGAAGTCCTCGGCCGTCTGATCGATGCACATCTTGATGCGCAGATCGTCGACGAGGTTGACGTTCCAGGCACTCGCGTGGCAGACGACCTCGCGATCCCGGGGCTTGACGAAGAGCGACCGCTCCCAGAACGTCTGGGGCAGGGGATCGAATCCGAGCGACGTGAAGAAGCGCTCGCCGATGCGCACCATCTCGAGAGGGTCGATCTTGCGGGCCTTCAGCCGCTCGGTGAGCGAGAAGGTCTGCTCCCCGTCAGGCGGCGCGACGAGCGGGTAGATGTTGGACCAGTCCTGCTGCCAGAGGTTGCCGAGCAGGTGCGCGGGGATCGGTCCCTTCTCGGGCACGGCGGCGCCGTACTTCTCGCGCAGACGGGCGCGGACGTACGTGTGCAGCGACAGGTAGAGCGGCCGGAGCTGTCCCCACAACCGGTCCAGCTCCCTGGCGAACGCCTCCGGCGGCATGTCGTACTTGCTCCGCCACATCGCGCCCGTGTCCTCGAATCCGAGCGCCTGCGCACCCTTGTTCGACAGCTCGACGAACCGAGCATAGTCCTTGCGGAGCGGCACGGCGATGGTGTGCCACCCGGCCCACACGTCCTCGAGCCGCTGTGGATCGCGGCTCTCAGCGAGAATCTCGGTGACCTCCTCGATATCGAGGCAGGCCTCGCCGGTGGCTCCCTTCGGGCAGTACTTGCCGCGCCCGTAGACACCCTCCATCGTCGTGACGAGCCGGGTCAGCTCCTGCGCCTCATTGGGATCGGGCGGCGCCGACATCGTGAGCGAGGTGCGCAGCAGCTCGAGCTGACGGCGCTCGGCAGGTCCCACCTGGGCGTCCCGGTACTCGGCCGCCTGCTTCGCGTACCGGGTCGTGGCTTTCACGAGAGCCCCGTTGGCCTCGGCCGCCAGGATCTCCGTGTCGGGCGTGATGTACGTGGACTGGACCCACCCGGCACGGCTCGCGGCAATGGCCAGATCGAGCAGCTCCTGATTGACCTCGGTCAGAAATGCCTGGGGCGTCTTCCGGTCATCGGGCGACTGCCCGGCCGCCGCCTGGCCGCGGCAGGCGAGCACACCCGCCAGCAGGGCCGCGCAGGCGAGAGCAGAGGCAACTCGCTTGACTGTCATCAGGACATCTTACGATCACCGCTGCCGCCGAGCTTGCAGTCCCGGCCCTGTGCACCCGGACACCTGCGCGGCGGGAGTCAAGGTGCCAAGGCATCTCGCCCAAGGTCCCCTCGCACCCAGGGCACCGATAGCGCGCTCGTTACATCACCCCACCCACCGCCGCGAGCAGCGCGCGCGGATCCTGCGTGTACCCCAGCTGCCGGTGGCGGACGACGCCGCGGCGGTCGATGACGGCAATCAGTGCGGAGTGTGCAATCTCCCCGTTCCCTTCCAGCTTGTACTTCACCCCGAGCACGGCCGACAGCGTCCGCACCTCGTCCTCCGGAGCGGCAACGAGCCGCCATCTCGAGAGATCCAGACGGTGGGCGGCGGCGAACTCGCGGAGTGCCCGGGGCGTGTCGCGTCCAGGGTCGAGCGAGAACAGCACGAACCGCGCGTCCTGGCGACCGGCCGCGGAGAGCTGCGCTTCAACGGCCTTCATCTCCTGCGTCACCCGCGGGCACACGGTGGTGCACGCGCTGTAGATCATGGCCGCGACGATCGGGTGCCCTGCGAGGTCCGCGAGCACGAGCCGGCGTCCGTCCTGATCGACGAGCGGCAGGTCGAGGTTGTAGATCGAGTCGCCGGGAATCTCGTCGCCCGGCTCGGGTGCCTGCACCGGAGGATCGTGGTCAGCGCCCGTGACGGCGCCGCACGCCGGGAGGCCGGCCGCCAGAACCGCGATGGCCAGGAGGGCGACGAGCGCGCGCGCGGAAGTCATGAGCTGCCTGCCTGGTCGCGCCGGACGCCTCGAAACCCGAGGCTCGCGATGGTGAAGCGAGCTTCGAGACTGCTGCGGAAGGCGTACCGCATGAACGACGCGTAGTTCTCGAAGTCGGCGGCGCCCGTTGCGCCGCTTCCGCAGAAGAGCGCCCGCTCGAGCGCGCTGTCGCCGCGAGACTCGCCGGTGACGAGTGCCGAGTTGAAGTCGAGGGTCCACTCCCACACGAGGCCGTGGAGTCCCGCGACGCCATAGATGTTCCGGGGGGAGGCGAACACCGATGGCAGCCGCTCGGGCGTCGGCTGCCCGTACCAGTAACGGAGGCGCTCCAGGAACGCCGGGTCTCTGGATGCGTCGCGGCTCGTTTCGCTGGCCGCGGCCGCGTACTCCCACTCGTCCACCGAGGGCAGCCGCTTGCCGTGCGCAGCCAGATAGGCACGCGCAGCGAACCACGAGACGAACACGACCGGACTCGCGTCGGGCGCACGGCTACCTGGATGCAGGTCCCCTTCCCAGTGGCGCAGGTAGCCGCCGTCGGCGAAGACGGCTTTGACGCGCGAACGGCGCCACTCCGGGTGCGCGCGGACGAACTCCAGGTACTCGGCGTTCGTGACCGGGAAGACGTCCATGTGGAACGCCTCGACGGCCACCCGCGATCGCGGCGGGTTCCCGGCTCCGGTCCCGTCAGCCGGTCCCCGCGCGTACAACGGCAGGTACGACCCCGCCGGAATCCTTGCCATCCGGGGTGCCTGGTCCGCCCCGCCGGTCGAGGCCGCGCGAGCGCCCGGAACGGCAACTGCCAGCGCCCCCCCGAGCAGGATCGCCGTGGCCAGCGGGCCGCGGCTGGTCATCGCCCGGAACCGGCGCGAACCCGCCGGACCTCCTCTGGCGTGATGTCGTAGCCGGCGTTGCCCCACTGGCTGTACACGTACGTAAGGACGTTGGCCACCTCCTCGTCCGACAGCCCGAGGGCAGGCATCACGCTGTTGAAGGGCGTGCCGTTCACGACGATCTCGCCGGCCAACCCGTCTACTACCGCACGGATGGCCCGCTGGCGATCCGCGTTCAGGAAGTCGGCGGCGACGAGCGGCGGGAAGGCTCCGGCCATCCCGGACCCGTTCGGCTGATGACAGGCGGCGCAGATCGCCGTGTAGGTACGCTGCCCCCGCTCGATGCGCTCCCCCCGGTTCGCCGCGGGCGCCGGCGGCTTCGGCGCTTCCCCGGCGATCGTCTGAATCGCACCGCCTTCGGGCAGGTATACCTGATCCGACTGCTTGCCGGAATAGATCGACGCGTTCTCCAGTCCGTCGACCCGCAGCATGCCCAGAGAGCCCTTGTTGAAGGCACGGAAGATCGAATGATCCACGAGGATGAACGTGCCGGGCACGTCCACTTTGAATTCGGTGATGGCTGATCCCCCAGCCGGCACCAGTGTGGTCTGGACGTTCGAGTTCGCGAAGTCACCCCCCTCGACGTTGACGCGGTCGAAGATCTCGCCAATCACGTGGAACGAGGACACGAGGTTGGGCCCGCCGTTGCCGACGAACAGCCGGACAGTCTCGCCGACGCTGGCCGCGATGGCGTTGTCACCCGTCAGCGCACCGACCGCGCCGTTGAACACCACGTAGTCGGGCTTCTCCTCGATCGCCTTCTCCATGCTGAACGGCTGAAGCCCCGGGTCGCCGTGCTTCCCGACCGTGTAGAACTCCCCCTGCATCACGTAGTACTCGCGATCGACCCGAGGCATGCCCCGTCGCGGCTCGACGAGGATCAAGCCGTACATGCCGTTGGCGATGTGCATCCCGACCGGCGCCGTGGCGCAGTGATAGACGTACAGTCCGGCGTTGAGGGCCTTGAACGAGAAGACCGAGGTGTGTCCCGGCGCGGTGAACGACGCCGCCGCCCCGCCGCCGGGCCCGGTCACGGCATGCAGATCGATGTTGTGGGGCATCTTGCTGGACGGGTGGTTGCTCAGATTGAATTCGATCTCGTCCCCCTCGCGCACACGGATGAACTTCCCGGGCACCGAGCCGCCGAAAGTCCAGAAGGTGTAGGTCACGCCGTCGGCCAGCCGCTTCACGACCTCCTGCACTTCGAGGCGGACGACGACTCTCGTCGGGTGCGTGCGGGTGATGCGGGGCGGCACGTGGGGGGCGTCGGTGAGGATGGCGTCCTCCCGCCCCTGGACGGCGTCAGGCGTTGCGGCGCTTCCGGTGCAGCCGCTCAGGGCCACCGTGGCGAGCAGGACAGCCGTGACCAGCTTCGTCCCGGCAATGGCGTTCGGTTCCATGCGGCCTCCTCCGGGGGGGCGCACGCAGGCGCCCCCTCATCCGCATGGTCGCAGTTCTACCGGCCGTCACCTATGACGGCGGTCATATTCCAGGTTCCACGTTCCAGGTTCCTGGTTCCGGGTTCCGGGTTCCAGGTTCCGGGTTCCGCTTTCGGGTTCCGGGTTCAGCGATCCGCGGCCATCCGCGCTCATCAGGGGCCAATCCGGTGCGGGAGGGTCTGCCGGCGCTCAGTCCCGCTGCCGGAGTACCCGGGCCAGCGCACGGAAGGCACGCAGCATCTCCGCGTAGCTGAAGTTCGCGTTGCGGCCGCTGGGATTGGGCAGCACGAAAATGCGAGCCCCATGAATGGTCTCGGGCTGCAGCCCCAGCCGGAGGCGCCGGCGGTCCGGACCGGGAGCCTCCGGGAGCAACGGCCGGATTGCCCGATAGAGCGTCACGCCGACCAGCGCGACGTACTCGGGCCTGAAGCGGCGGATCTTCTGCTCCAGGGTCGTCCAGCCCTCGGCGTATTCGGCCAGGCGCAGGTCACCGATTCCGGGACTGGGCCGCGCGATGAGGTTGGTGATCCCGAAGCCCCACTCCGGCAGCCGCCGGTCGTCTTCGAACGTGATCGGCTGCGGCACCAGCCTGGACTCGGACAGCAACCGCCAGAACCGGTTCGAGAACCCCGCGAAATGGTGGCCGGTCGTGGCAGACCGGATGCCGGGATTGATCCCGACGAACAGGACGCGGAGCCCGGGCCCTAACCGGTCCTCGAGCCGGAGGTGGTTCCAGGTGGCGGCGGGCAGTCGTCTCACGTGGTATCGTGCCCCTGCCGGACCGTATGCTCGGATCGAGGAGCGGCTCGCTCCGCCATCCGGATGCCAGTCACCGGGGTGAAACGACGGATGCGGCCTGCAGAAATCATCCACACGGTCCGCCGAGCGGGACCTCGCCCGGGCTGCCACCGCGAGCTCACGTGGTACAGGAAGGCGGCGGCTCGCGATCGACAGCCGGCACCCGATGGCTGAAGCCGGCACCTGCAAGCCTGGAACCTGATCATGAACTGGCTGCTCAAGGAAGAGCCCGAACACTACAGCTTCGACGACCTCGTCCGCGACGGCAGGACGTCCTGGACGGGCGTGAGGAATGCCCTCGCGCAGAAGCACCTGCGCTCGATCAGGCAGGGCGATCGAATCTTCTTCTATCACACCGGCAAGGAAAAGGCCGTTGTCGGGATCGCCCGCGCGGCGGGATCCGCATACCCCGATCCGGCCGACAAGACGGGCGCGCTCTACGCGGTGGACGTGGTGCCCGTGAAGAAGCTGAAGGCACCGGTCACCCTGGCCGCAATCAAGGCGGACAAGGCGTTCGCGCGCCTCCCGCTCGTGCGCATGCCCCGGCTGTCGGTGATGCCGGTCAGCGACGACGAATGGAGCCGGATCGTGGGGATGAGCGGCGGGTCGTCATAGCTCCGGGCGCATCGGCCGCAGGAGCAGGAACCCGAGCGGGGGCAGCGTCAGCGTCATCGACGCTTCGAAGCCGTGCGACGCGATCGGCTCCGGGAATACCACGCCTCCATTCCCCACGTTGCCTCCGCCATAGATGGCGGCGTCGCTGTTGATCACCTCCGTGTAGCTCGCCGCGTGCGGCACACCGATGTGGTAGCCGTGGCGCGGTACGGGCGTGAAGTTCAGCACGACGACGACCCAGTCGCCGTGGCGTCCCCGCCGGACGAGCGACACCACGCTGTTCTCGTTGTCGTTGCAGTCGATCCACTGGAAGCCGGCGCCCTCGAAGTCGACCTCGTACAGCGCCGGCTCGGCCGCATACACCCGGTTCAGATCGCGCACGAACCGCTGGACGCCCTTGTGGAGCGGCAGGTCCAGCTCGTGCCAGTCGAGCGTGGTGTCGTAGTTCCACTCGCGGCGCTGGCCGAACTCCATCCCCATGAACATGAGCTTCTTGCCCGGGTGCGTGTACATGTAGCCGTACAGCGCGCGCAGGGTGGCCGCCCGTTGCCATTCGTCGCCGGGGATCTTCGCGTACATCGAGCCCTTCCCGTGCACGACTTCGTCGTGGGAGAACGGGAGGATGAAATTCTCGGTGAAGGCGTAGAGGAGCGAGAACGTGATGTGCCGGTGCTCCCAGCGGCGGTGCACGGGGTCCCTGTGCACGTATTCCAGGATGTCGTTCATCCAGCCCATGTTCCACTTGTAGGTGAAGCCCAGCCCGCCCAGCCAGGCCGGCCGGCTCACCATGGGCCACGCGGTGGATTCCTCCGCCACCGTGATCGACCCCGGAGCCTCGCCGTGCGTGAGCGTGTTCAGCTGCCGCAGAAAGCCTACGGCATCCAGGTTCTCCCGGCCGCCGTAGCGGTTCGGGACCCACTCGCCCGCCGAACGGGAATAGTCCAGGTACAGCATGGACGCGACGGCGTCCACGCGCAGACCGTCGGCGTGATACTCCTGCAGCCAGAAGAGCGCGTTCGCCAGCAGGAAGTTCCGCACCTCGTTCCGGCCATAGTTGAAGATGAGCGTGCCCCAGTCGCGATGCTCTCCCTGCCGCGGATCGTCGTGCTCGAAGAGCGCCGTCCCGTCGAAACGCGCCAGCGCGTGCGCATCCTTCGGGAAGTGGCCCGGGACCCAGTCGAGGATCACGCCAATGCCCTGCTGGTGGCAGGCATCCACGAACGCCTTGAAGTCGAGCGGGCTCCCGAACCGGCTGGTTGGAGCGTAGAAGCCCGTCACCTGATACCCCCACGAGCCCGAGAACGGGTGCTCCATCACCGGCAGCAGCTCAATGTGCGTGTAGCCCATCTCCTTCACGTACGGGATCAGGCGATCGGCCAGCTCGTGGTAGGTCAGAAAGCGATGCCCCTCCTCGGCGACGCGTGCCCAGGAACCCAGGTGGACCTCGTAAACGGCCATCGGCCGGTCGAACCACGAGCCGGCCGCCTCCCGGTCACGCATCCAGGCCTGGTCGTGCCACTCGTAATCCAGGCGCGTGATGACGGCCGCCGAGCGCGGCGGAATCTCGAAGCCGAACCCGAACGGATCCGCCTTCACCATCACCGCGCCGTGTTTTGAGCGCAGCTCGAATTTATAGCGCTGCCCGACGCCCGCGGCCGGAATGAAGATCTCCCACACGCCGCTCGCGCCGAGCAGACGCATCGGGTGCACCCGTCCATCCCAGCCGTTCCAGTCGCCCACGACGCTCACGCGCGCGGCATTGGGCGCCCAAATCCCGAAATGCACCCCCTCGGCGGAGCCGATCCTCATCGCGTGGGCGCCGAGCCGATCGTAGATGCGCGTGTGATTCCCCTCGCCGAAGAGATAGAGGTCGAAGTCGGAAATCACCCGGCCGTAGCGATAGGGGTCGTCGACCTCCTCGACAACGCCGCCCGGCCAGGCGACGCGGAGCCGGTAGTCGGGGATCTCGGCGAGATCATGGACGACGATCTCGTAGACCCCGGCCGAATGGCGCCGGGTCATCTCCAGCGGCTCGGAGCCGTTCCGCACCAGGCTGACGCCCTCGGCCGCGGGAAACACCGCTCGCACCACGAGCCCTCCGTCCGTGACGTGCGGCCCGAGGAACGAGAACGGATCCCAGTGCCTTGCGGCCGCGATTGCGTCGAAGGCGTTGAGCGTCTGCGGCATCATCGTGATCTCCGACCCGACGGGAGCAGAAGATCGGCATCATCGCCCGAGTCCCGGCCCCGCCGGGCCAGCCAGGCGTGACGACGCGCCTCGTCGGGCCGATCACCTGGCCCCTCGAGGGACGTCACGCCGGCGGCGTGGTACGCGGGGCACCACCCGGTCACGCCGGTCAGCGTGAGCACTGCACCGAGCAGGCCCACCGGATAGCGGGCGGAACCGCGGGTGCCTGGCAGCAGGGCGAGCACGGTGAGGCCGGCGACGGTCCGGGCCGCACGTTCGACATCGCCCACATTCTGGACGTCGAGCCGCGATCTTGCGCCAGCCTGGCTCAGCATGTCCACTTCGACGAGCGCGGCCGTCAGCGTGTCATTGTCCGGTTCGACGAGCGCCTGCCCTCCCAGGCCGAGGTCGATGACCGGCGTTCGCCGCCATCCGCCGGTGAGCGCCATCGCGCGCTCGAGCGCCTCGAGATCCTCGTCGATGTTCAGGAAGCGATGCGGCACGCCCAGGCGCCGCAGCAGGCGCATTGCACGCCTCGTGTCGTCGCACCAGGCAGTTCCGTACACAGTAATCATCGCGTCGGTCAGATCGCCGTCAGCACGCTGAGGCCGGTGAACGCGAGCGCGGCGAGAAACAGCCAGGGAGCGGCCGCGGCAGCACTCGACGACGCCCGCGCACCGTCGGCGTCGTGCGTGTCAGCCGACCAGGCGGAGATGCGCTGCCAGCCGGAGAACGCCGCGCCGAGCGTCGCGAGCGCGAGCGCCCAGCCGATCCCCAGCAGGACGCGCGGTACGGGCCCGCTCATGCCTGGCAGCCAGCTGCCGAGGGCCGCCGACAGCGCCCAGGTCCCGATGGCCATCACGGCAATGAGCCGGAGCTGCGCGAGCGCCCGCTCGGCCGCCTGCCGCCGCAGCTCCGCCCGCAGCGCCGACTCGGCCCGCGCGCGCTCGGCATCGATCTGCGCTCGTTCCAGCTCGAGTCGCGCGCTGTCGCGATCGAACGCCTCCTTGAGCGCGGCGACCAGCACGCCGGCGAGCCGCGCCTCGAGCTGGCCGAGTGCGCCCCCGCCTGCCGGCGTCGGCGGCGCGATGTCGCTGCTGCCGCGAAGCCGGCCGGTCAACTGCACGAGGCCGCCGACCGTGTCCAGCACGCGCATCCACTGCGCAAACCCCATCCAGTGAGAATATGGTCGGGACGCGCCGGGATCAAGCGGAACGGTTCGGCGCGCGGGCCTGTCCGGGCCGCACGCCCCTCAACGATGGCCTGAATGTGAACGGAGAAGCGGGCGAATCACGTCCGCTGCGCCAAGATCGCGTCGACATAGGCGGTGACGAGACCTGGCAGATCGTCGGCCGGACCGTAGAGGGTGAAAACCTTTCGGAAGCGGGGACCGCTGATCGCGAGATCCCAGCCGCTCCCCGATTGCGAGCGGAAGATCGAGAGCCTCCAGAGCTCGAATGCCGGCCGCCAGCGGCGGATGGCCGTCCGAACGGCGGCGGTAAGCTGCGCGCGCAGCTCCTGGTCGCCCAGCTGTGGACAGGTAATGGTGACGGGCATGGCGGACGTGCCGGCAGACGCTTGGTAGCCGCTGCGGACGCGATACCCTACCGCCCTTGCCTGGCGCGGTTCAAGCTTAGCCGTATTCTCCGGACGTCGTCTCCCGAATCCGTTTCCGCCCTTTCGGCGCACGTTGCCGGCCCGATTCATGAATGCGACATCGCAGGAGGATCCCATGGATCAGGGAAGCGGTGGCAAGGGTGCGCCGGATCGGACTGCCGCGCCCACCGAGCAGCGCGAATCGACGGAACCGTACGCCGACATGCGGTTGATTCCCGGCGGAGCTGCCGGCGCGCCCGCCGAGATCGGGATGTCTGCCATGCACGAGGAGGACGTCCCGATGGACCTCCACCGGGGCAACCCGGACAAGGAAGGCCGCTGAGCGGCGCCGGCCTGAAGGATCTACTTCTGCGTCGAAGAGCGGCTCAGCCGCGAGGCGCGACGGGTTCCTCCGCTGCGCGCCG
Source organism: Vicinamibacterales bacterium (assembly GCA_035620975.1). Taxonomy (GTDB): domain Bacteria; phylum Acidobacteriota; class Vicinamibacteria; order Vicinamibacterales; family 2-12-FULL-66-21; genus DASPFV01. The sequence goes on along the minus strand of DASPFV010000090.1, from coordinate 7,910 downwards.
GCTCAGCGCGAGCCACAGGCGGCCGTCCCGCTCGCTGACCTCATAGGTCGCAATTCCCTCGACGGCCGGTCCGCGCCGGACGCTGCCGGTCTGCACGTCGAACTGGGAGCCGTGCCAGGGGCACTGGACGACTCCGCAGGCGAGCGCGCCATCGGAAAGCGGGCCGCCGCGGTGCGTGCAGCGATCGTCGAAGGCCACGTAGCCCCGCTCGGTACGGGCGAGCACGACCCGCCGCTCCCCGATGCGCAGCAGCTTCATCTGATCGGCCTGCAACTCGTCAGCCGGGCCGACGTCCACGCCGCCGTCCTCGAGCCGGCGGGCCGGAATGGTATCGACCTTCCACTTGCCCGCCTCGGCGTAGCGGTGATCGACGGCGATCTGGTTCCGATAGACCAGCGTGCCGCCCATCCAGCCGCCGGCGGCGAGAAGGCCCGCGCCAGCCACCTCCGCCGCCACGGCGAAGCGGCCGGGCCGTATTCCGTCGCGACCACGCGCGAGACGGGCCGCCGCGAAGAGCCCGAGCGCGGAGACGTTGGCGAGGAGGTGATTGGTGGCCCGTTTGTGCGCCGAACTGTTGGGCGGTACGGCGAACACGTAGTCGATGAGCCCCGGCACCGCGGCCACGACCGCCGACAGCAGGCCGAGCGTGTTCATGTCGCGAGCAGTCCGGTGCCACTCCGTCCTGCGGCCGGCGCCAGCCCACAGGTCGAGCATGGCGCTTCCGAAGAGGTACGCGAAGGGAAACGGAATGAGCATCGGGTGCAGCGGGTGACCCTTGACGTGTGCACTGCTTCTCATGGCGACCGGCGCAGTGCAAGCGAGGCGCCAGCCCGGCGCCCCGCCCGGTCGTCACTCATTTCTTCCCCGCCATCTCCGCCCGCAGGCGCTCCTCCTGCGCCCTGAGCTCTGGCGTGAACTCGGCACCGAAGTCGTCGGCCTCGAACACGGGTCGAATCTCGATCTCCGACTCTCCCTCGAACGGGTTCGGGCATCGCTTCACCCACTCGACCACCTCGTCCATGGACTTCGCCTGGAAGAGCCAGAAGCCCGCGATGAGCTCCCTGGTTTCCGCAAAGGGGCCATCGATCACCGTACGGCGGTTACCGGAGAACCTGACGCGCTTTCCTCTGGAACTCGGATGCAGGGCTTCGCCGGCCAGCAGCACGCCGGCCCTGACCAGCTCCTCGTTGTACTTGCCCATCTCAGCCAGCAGCTGCTGGCTCGGGATCTGGCCCGCTTCCGATTCGGCTGTCGCTTTCACCAACACCATGAATCGCATTCTTTCATTCCTTTCCGGTTGATCGCCGGGGATCCAACCCGAGGCGGCTGCGTCTGCGGAGATCGTCGCTCCACACATACGTCGAAGACGCCAGCCCGGGATCGACACAATCGGCCGTGCGTTGTGACCTGGTCCGTAATCGCGACCCGAGCCATACACGATGTGGCGCCGGTGTTGCACCTCAAAGGCACAGTGACCACTTCAACAGGAGGAAGCGTGCTGAAGAGATACCTGTTCACAGGCACCATGGCGGCGATGTTCGCCGGCGCCGCGGTTGCGGCACAGTCGACCGGTAGCGCGGGCCAGGCGCAGGACCCCGCCAGCCGGCCGGCCACGCAGAGCGAGTCCAGGGCTTCGAGCCAGGAAGCCTCGAAGACGCTCGTAGGCTGCGTGTACAAGGAGGATGCGATCCCGGGCAGAACGCCGAATGTCGCCGAGCGGGCAGGCATGCTCGAGGACTACATCCTCGTCGTGTCGGGCGAAGCCGGCTCGGCTTCGGGTTCGGCAACGTCGCCTGAGGGACCGACCGGGACCTCGGGTTCGGCGGGCGCGACGGGATCGGCGGGCGCGACGGGCTCCGGCTCCGCGGGCAGCGCGGGGGCGGCGACGAGCGGTGCCGCCACCTCACCCGGCGCCAGCGCAGCGGGTTCGATGGCCGGAGCCAGCAAGATGTACAAGCTCGAGCACGAAGCTGACGAGCGACTGCGCGCAGTGGTCGGCAAGCGCGTCGAGGTGACCGGCAAGATCGATGCGGAGGCGGGGGACGCGGTGGGCACCAGCGGCAGCGCCAGGCCTGCGCCCGACAAGAGCGCGGGGCCTGACCGCATCGAGCTTCCGGAGTTCGAGGTGACTTCCATCCGCGAGGTCTCCGGCACCTGCCCCGCGACGCCGAACGTTCAGCGGTAATTGATCGTCCGGGACGGAGAGGGGACCGGCACCGGGCCGGTCCCTTTTTTTTTCACTGGCTCCTTTTCGTCTGCCGTGCAGTTCTTGCGGTAAATCCGGATCGGCGCCATGCGCGAACCGCTCTCGGCTGACGACTCCGTGTTCAGTACTGATCGAAGCTGCCCACGTACTTTGTCAGCCTGTCGGGCTGCGATGCCGAACACCCGCCGGCTGTCGTCTGTCAGCTCCCCCCGCCGAGCCAGGGCCGGCGATCTCCATCACTATTTGTGTCCGTGTTAGTCCGTGTTCTTCCGCGGCCCCAGGTTTCCGTGTTAGTCCGTGTTCTTCCGCGGCCCCCGGTTTCCGTGTTAGTCCGTGTTCTTCCGTGGCCTCCGGTTTCCGTGTTAGTCCGTGTTCTTCCGTGGCCTCAGGCGCTCAATGGTGCAGGGCCGAGAACGGCACGGACGTGGTCGTGATCGATGGGCTTGACCAGGTGTGCGTCGAAGCCCGCCGAGACGGTGCGGTCGCGGTCGTGCGGCTGTCCGTAGCCGCTGATCGCGACCAGCCTCAACCCGCCGCCGACGAGCTCCCGCAGCCGGCTCGCCAGCTCGTACCCGTCGATGACCGGCAGGCCGATGTCGAGCAGCGCGACATCCGGTCTCAACGCGGCGGCCGCTTGGAGCGCGTCCCTCCCGTTGAAGGTCACCTGGACGGCGTGGCCGTCGAGGCGCAGCAGATCGGCGAGCAGCTCCGCCGCTTCCCGGTTGTCGTCCACCACGAGCACGCGACGCGGCGGGATCGTCGCCGGCGCCGCGACGGCCTCCATCGGCCCGCAGGGCGACTCGTGAGCCGCCAGCGGGAGCCTGACGGTGAACGTGCTGCCGAGTCCCTCGCCGGCGCTGTGCGCCTCGACGGTTCCGCCGTGGAGTGAGACCAGGGTGCGGACCAGCGCCAGACCGAGGCCAAGCCCGCCGCCGGTGCGATCGATCGACTGTCCGCCCTGCACGAACATGTCGAAGACATGCGGCAGGAGCGCCGCGGGGATGCCCATGCCGCTGTCCGTGACCGTAATCACGTAACGGTCCTGCTCCACGCGGCCGCGAACGTCGATCCGGCCGCCCGCGTCCGTGAACTTCGCGGCGTTGTTCAGAAGGTTGCTGAACACCTGCGCGAGGCGCGTGGCGTCGCCGAACAGCACGGCCCCGGGGGCGACGTCGATATGGAGGGCGTGCCCGCGCTGGTCGAGCAGCGGGCCCGCCATTTCCACCGCCCGGGTGACGACTTCGCGTGCCGTCACGCGAGAGCGGTTCAGATCGATCTTCCCGCGCGTGATGCGCGACATGTCCAGCAGATCGTCGACGAGCCGGATCAGGTGCCGGACCTGACGCTCGATGACCGCTCGCTCCCGCTGATACTCCCCGGATCCGCGCAGTTCCATCAGCTGCAGCGCCGCGAGGATCGGCGAGAGCGGATTGCGCAGCTCGTGCCCGAGCATCGCGATGAACTCGTCTTTCGCGCGGCTGGCCGCCTCCGCCGCACGCCGCCCCGCGGCCTCGGCGGCGCTCACGCGCGCCCGGAGCAACTGCGCCTCAATCCGTGCAACGAGCTCACGCGCCGAAAACGGCTTGACGATGTAGTCGTCGGCTCCGGCGTGGAGACCCTCCACGCGCGCCTCCTCCCCGGCGCGCGCGGACAGCATGACCACGGGGATCTGCGCCACCTCCGCATCGGCCCTGACCGCCTGCAGCAACGCGAAGCCGTCCAGGCCGGGCATCATCACGTCGGTCAGGATCAGATCCGGCCGATCGGCACGCACCCTCTCGAGCGCGGCCAGGCCGTCGGCCACCGCCGTCACGCGCCAGTGCGGCGACAGGACGCGCCGCAGGTAGTCGCGCATGTCGGCGTTGTCGTCGGCGACCAGGACGTGCGCCGGCGTCAGCGCACCGAAGGCAGGCTCGGCCCCCTCGAGGGGCTCGAGCGCCTCGCCCGCGTCGGGCAGCCAGCGCAGCGCCTCCTCGACGAACGGCGCGGCGCCGAGCGTGGTCGATGCCACTCCGGGGGGGAGCGCCAGGCGATCCGCCGGCAGGTGATCGGCCCCGGCCGGCAGGACGATCGAGAAGGTCGTCCCGCGCGAGGGCTCGCTGTCGACGGCAATCGTGCCGCCGTGCTGGCGGACCAGCTCCTGGACGAGCGAGAGCCCGATGCCGGTGCCTTCATGCGTCCGCGCGCGGACGCCGGGCACGCGGTGAAAGCGCTCGAAGATCCGCGAAACCTCCTCAGGCGCGATCCCGGTGCCGGTGTCGCACACCTCCAGCCGGGCACCCGCGCCGGTCCATGAGAGCCGGACCGCGATCGTTCCCTCGAACGTGAACTTGAACGCGTTCGAGAGCAGGTTCAGCACGATCTTCTCCCACTGATCGCGGTCCACGTAGATCGGCTGCGGCAGCGGCGGGCAGTCGACCACCAGCTGGAGGCCGGCACGTTCGACGGCCGACCGGAACGTACTCGCCAGATCGGCGGTGAGCCGGGACAGATCGGTGGGCAGATAGGAGGCCTGGGTGCGCCCCGCCTCGATTCGTGCGAAGTCGAGGAGCGAATTGACGAGCTTCAGCAGCCGCTGCGCGTTCCGGTGAATCGGGAGCAGGCGCTCGCGCAGCGCCGGCCCGGACGTCGCCGCGAGTTCCTGCAGTGGCCCCAGAATCAGGGTGAGTGGCGTCCGGAACTCGTGGCTGACGTTGCTGAAGAACACCGTCTTGGCCCGATCGATCTCGGCCAGTGCCTCCGCGCGCCGGCGCTCCTCCTCGTAGGCGGAAGCATTGGCGATGGCCGTGCCGACGTGGCCTGCCACCATCGAGAGGAACTCCATGTACGCGTCGTCGAGGAGGAGCCGCGGGCTGAGTCCCGCGACCAGGACGCCGTACGGCGTCCCGGCTCCCGCCCGGCGGATGGGCAGCACGACCCCGGTATGCGGCGGTTCCGGCCACGGCCCGCCCGAAAGCGGTCCGCAGCGCGGGATGAGATCGGTGAGGATGGTCGGAGCCGGCGAGCCGATGGCGGTCCGCAGCCCCCACGTGCTTTCCTCGTGGAGATCCATGGCTTCAGGGGCAAAACGTGAGCCGCGCCCGACTCCCGAGGCGCCCACGAGCCTGACGCGCGACCCGTCGAGCTCGAACAGGACTGCGAGCGGCAGATCGGAGGCGTTCGCCGCGAGGATGTCGAAGCTGCGCCGCCACGCGTCCGCCACGCTCTCGGTCGAAGCGGCGCTCGCGGCGAGGTCCCGGAGGGTGCCCAGCCGGCGCTGCGCCAGCACGCGGCCGGTGGTTTCCGTGACGGTGACGAGCACACCGCCCACCGTGCCGCTCTCGTCGCGGATCGGGCTGTAGGAGAAGATGAAGTAGCACTCTTCGGCGAAGCCGTGCCGATCGAGCGGCAGCATCATGTCCTCGTACCCGACGGCGTCGCCACGCAGCACGCCCTCGAACATCGGGCCGATGATCGGCCAGATCTCGGCGAACGTGTCCCGGGTGCTCCGGCCGATGGCGGGATGCTTGGTCGAGCCGAGAATGGGGCGGTAGCCGTCGTTGTAGAACTGCGTGAACCCCGGACCCCAGGCGATGTACATCCCGAACCGCGTCTCGAGCATCATGCTCACGGCGGTCCGGAGGCTCTGCGGCCATCGCGCGACGGCGCCAACCGGCGTCCGGCTCCAGTCGAACGCGCGCATCAGCGCACCCATCCCGCCGCCGCCCAGGAGGCAGTCTTCAGGACTGGGCATCGGCTCCGGTCGATCTCATGCATCCAGCATAGTCCGAACGCCGGGCCAACAAAGCTCATCCACCGCGCATGCGCCCACCCTGCCATACAATGTGCGCTTCGCAGATGGCGTCCGCGAACCGCGCCGGCGAACCCCCCGATGATCCAGACGCCCCTCGGCGTGCTCAGCGTGCTGCTCGGCGTCCTCGCCGCGCTCTTCGCCCTCCAGCGCCATCCGATCGGCACGCGCCTGTTCCGCGTGGTGCCGCTGCTGGTGTTCTGCTATTTCGTGCCCGCCGCGCTGTCCAACAGTGGCGTCATCCCGTTCGAGTCCGACGTCTATCTGTTCATCCGCCGCGTGCTGCTGCCGGCGAGCCTGGTGCTGCTCGTGCTCTCGACCGACATTCCCGCCGTGCTCTCGCTCGGCCGGGACGCGGTGGTGCTGTTCCTGGCCGGCACGGCGACGATCGCAGCCGGAGGCCCGCTCGCGTTCCTCGCGCTCGGCTGGATGTTTCCGACGGACGCGCTCGATCAGGCGTGGCGGGGCCTCGCCGCGCTGTCGGGCTCCTGGATTGGCGGCGGGGCGAACTTCGTGGCGGTCGGCGAGAGCGCCGGCGCCAGCGCCGCGACCATGAGCCTGATGGTGGTGGTGGACGTGGCCGTGGCGAACGTCTGGACTGCCATGCTGCTGCTCTTCGCCGGCCGCGAGGCGCGCATGGACGCCCGGCTCGGCGCGGATCGCACCCGGATCGACGACGTGCGCCGTCGCGTCGAACAGTACCAGGCGGCGGTGGCGCGACCGGCCAACCTGGCGGACATGCTGGCGATTCTGACGATCGGGATCGGCACCACGGGGATCGCCACCTGGATGGCCGGCTACCTGCCCGATGTGGGCACGATCATCAACGGCTTCACCTGGGTCGTCTGCCTGGTGACCGCCGTCGGCGTGGTGTTCTCGTTCACGCGGCTTCGCCGCCTCGAGGGCGGGGGCGCGAGCACCGTGGGCTCCGTGTTCCTGTATCTGCTGGTCGCGACGATTGGTGCGAGCGCGCGTTTCTCCCATGTGACGGACAACCTGCCGCTCCTGGCCGTCGGCGCGCTGTGGATGCTGCTGCACGCGGTCGGAATGCTTGCGGTCCGCCGCGTCCTGCGCGCGCCCGTGTTCTTCCTGGCCGTGGGCTCACAGGCCAACGTCGGCGGCGCCGCCTCGGCGCCGGTCGTAGCCGCCGCCTTCCATCCGGCGCTCGCCACGGTGGGCGTCCTGCTCGCCGTGCTCGGCTACGTCCTCGGCACCTACGTCGGCATCCTGCTGGCGTTCATCCTCCGCCAGATCGCGCGCTTCTACGGGGGTTGAAGCGGGCCGCGGGATCGCAGCCCGCACTGCGAGATTCGTGACTCGCTGTCGGCAACTCCGAGGCGCGGACGTGTCACTCGCCATTCTGCCTGGCGCAGCGGCGAGCTGCGAGGGCCGGCCGGCGAACGGAGAGCCGGCGCCCTCCGGGCAGCGGCCTCGTCACCGCCCTTCCACAAACGTCTTCAGCCGTCCCAGCGCGTCGTCCCATCCGCGCACGATGAGGTCGAGCACGCGCTTCGCCTCGTCGAGCCGCTCGGGATTGAGCGTCCAGACGTGTTCGCGGCCCTGCCGGGCCCCATCGATCACGCCGGCAGCGGCCAGCACGTTGAGGTGCTTCGTCACGCCCTGCCGCGTCATCGCGAACCGCTCGCCCAGCGTGGAGATCGACGCGGGCCCCTCGCTCGCGAGCCGCTGCAGGAGCGACAGGCGTGTGGGATCCGCGAGCGCCGCGAACAGCACGGCCGCTCCGGTCAGACGGCGATCAACGCGCCGCTTCGGCATGGCGCCGCAGCCAGACCAGCACTTCCGCCCAGCCCTCCAGGTTGTCCTTGTAGACGCTCGCCCGCCGGCTGAGCGCGACAGCGTCGAACCCTGTCTCGGACACCGTGAGCCGCGTCCCGCCGTCGGCGGGCTCCAGGG
>DASPFV010000089.1:0-4210 GCA_035620975.1 Vicinamibacterales bacterium | reverse complement strand
GGTGCTGCGCGAGGCGGCGCTGCACGCTGCGGGCAGGCTCGCGGAGGTGGAGGCCCGTGCCAGCTACGTGCACGAGATACACGGCGCGGCCGGGCCCCCGGAGTGAGCTTGTTGCGCTTCTGATGACCGTGCCTGACGCTGCCCTCGAGAGCCGCTCTGGCCGGCAGCTTCAACGGCCTGCTTGACGCCAGGCCGTCGATCGCCGACTGGGTCGCGCCTGTGCACCGGCCCTGGCGTCGCCATTTCATGGTACGTCGGCGACTGCCACGGGCTCCTGTTCCGCAGCAGCCAGAACCTGCCGCGCATTCAGGGCGACCTGGTCTGCGCCGCCCCCGGCATCGACGCGCACCCAGTGAACCGGCCCGAGGTCCTTGCGCGCCTGCTGCTGCAGCACGCGGATGCCGGCGTCCGACGCATCCCCCCGCCGTGCGTGCAGCCGCCGGGCGGCCGTTCGATAGGGCACGTCCAGCCACAGGCCGCAGAAGGGCACACCCGCTTCGGCGGCCAGTCGTTCGACGGCCTGTCGATGGCGGACGTCGCCGAAAACCGCGTCGAGGAGGACCGCCTGGCCCGCCCGCAGGCAGGCTTCGGCCAGGTGCACGGCCCTCGCGTAGACCCGGGCGGTCGTTTCCGCGTCGTACGCGCTGTCGGGAAGCCGCCGGGATTCGGGCACGCCAAACAAGTGCTTCCGGATCACATCCGTCCTGAGCACGACCGCTCCGGGCGCGCCGCCGACCGCGGGGGCGAGCCGGCGGGCCAGCGTGGACTTGCCGGAGCCCGACAGCCCGCCGATGGCGACGAGCACCGGCCTCGCCGGCGTGAGCACCGCCTGCGCCAGCTCGAGGTAGGCCCTGGCGTCGCGGCGACGGCGGGCCTCGGCCTCCGCGTCGCGCTGTACTCGTGCTTCCGCAAGGCTCACCTTCGCCCGGACCGCCGCACGGCACGAGAGGACGAGCGGCAGCAGCGAGAGGCCCGCCGGATCCGGCCGCACCTCGAAATACCCGTTGAGGGCGGCGTTGGCGTGTGGACGGAGTCCCCGGTGCAGGAGGTCCATCAGCAGGAACGCGAAGTCGTACATCACGTCGATGCAGGCGAAGTCGTCGTTGAACTCGATCGCATCGAAGATCGTGGGCACACCGTCGGCCAGAAATACGTTGTGCAGGTGCAGATCCCCATGGCACTGCCGCACCAGCCCGTGAAGCCGCCGTGCGTCCAGGAGCAGCGCCGCGCGGTCCACGAGCGCCGACGACCGGTCGTGCAGGGTTGCGCACTTCCGGGGATCCAGCGTGCCCGAGCGATCCTCCAGCATCTCGGCGAGGTTGCCGTCGATCACCCGACGGATCCCCGCCTCCCCCCCGTAGTCGCGGCGGGGCAGGGCGTGGTCGTGGAACCGTGCGATCGTGCCGCCCAGCTCGTGGGCGAGATCCACGGGGAAGCGCTGCTGATCCGCCAACCTATCCAGCAGCGCGCGGCCGTCGAACCGGACCATCTCGACCAGCCATTCGACCGGCTCGCCGAGGCCGCCGAGGGCGAGCCGGCCGTCCCGCTCCAGGGTGACCGCAACCGCCGCACGATAGACGTCGGGCGCGGTGCGGCGGTTGAGCCTGACCTCGCGCTCGCATGCTGCCCGCCGGCGTTCGAGGGTCGAGTAGTCCAGGTACGGGAAGGTGACGTCGCGCTTCAGCTTGTACGCCCGCACGCCGACCAGGAACACGATGCTGATGTGCGTGTCGATGCGCTCGATCCTGCCTCGACGCCGGCCGTAGGCGCGCGGCGTCGAGAGAAACGCGATGACCTCGCGCTGCGTGATGGGCATGGCTTTCCTGGATCAGCGACAGATATCGGCTTCGACCTGCCTACCGCACTGCCGGGATCGAGTTGCCGGGCGTGGGTCCCGATCGATCCGTGCCGGGCGTCGACCCGGGACCACGCAGACGACCACGGCCCGTGACGGAAATCCGTCAGCCACTGCGGGAATCCGCAGCGGGGCCCCGCAACTACCCGGCGACGGGCTCGGCCGGGGCCGGCAGGCGGCGCGAGCAGATCGAGCGAAGCGCCTCGATCACGTCCGCTGCCCGGACCCCGCTGCGCGCGGCCGTGGCCAGCACGGCGTCGTCCAGCGAGAGAATCCCGGTCAGGACGCCCTCGCTGTCCACGACCGGCAGCCGCCGGACCCCTCGATCCCGCATTCTTTCGAGCGCCTTCCGCACGTCCTCGTCAAGCTGACACGTCTCGACTGTGCCCGTCATGGCCTCGCCCACGCGGATGTCGGACGCGCGCAGGTTGCGGGTGCCGAGCGCGATGCAGATGTCCCTGTCCGTGATGACGCCAATCACGTGCCGGCCGGCGTCAACGACGGGCAGGATGCCGCAGTCGGCGTCCCAGAGCAGCTGGACGGCCGCGGCCAGGTTCGTGTCGACCCCGCAGGTTTCCGGCTGCGAGGTCATGAGTTCCTGGACTTTCATGACACCCTCCTGAGAAGCCCCTGGAGAAACCTCGATAATCCCTGCCAATGCAACCCGTGCGCCGGACGCGGGCCGTCTGGCTTGTGGCCGGCGTGGTCCTCCTGGCGGCAGCGGGCATGGCATGGATCCGACGTCTCCATTGCAGTGGTGCTGCGACGTTCAGGACGTCATGGGGAACTTCTGGTCGATCGGCCTCGCCCTCGCGTTCGGTCGCCGACTGGGTCGCGCGTCCTGCGGCTACTCTAGCTCCCTTGCGCACGCGCGTCGGTCGGAATCAGGCTCGGGATCGAGTGTCCGCCCAGCGCGCCGAGCCGCCAGCGATCGGAACGCGTGGCGCGACTGTTTCTCTGAGGTGCCGGAACCGTGGCACACATACGTCGTCGTCGGCCCTCAGTCAATCGTCGGTAGGCCGATTTGCCCGGTCAGGCTCGATGCCGCGCACGCCGAGCGGGACAGTGTCGACAGAAGGATTGCAGGACGGGAGCGGGAAATCGGCGGCCGCAATCGTCACATTGAACGACGGCAGGCGTCGGCTACCGGGCGCGGTTCCGCCGCGCGCCGGCGCGTCGCGCTATCGCGACGCGTCGGCGACCCTGACGTTCCCCGTCTCCCTCACGTAGTCGAGAATCCGCGTGTCGCTCGTGAGGAGCGTTGCGTCGAGCTGACGTGCGGTCGCCACGAGCAGGCGATCCAGAGGGTCGGCGAGCGCCTCCCTGGAAATGCTGCCGGCGTCCAGGGCGATCACTGCGGAGAGCGGCGCGAGGCGGATGCCCGCGGCGCCGAGCGCCTCCTGAGTCCACACGGCCGGCGAGCGCGTCAGCCTGAGACGGCCGGCCGTGTGGAGCGCGGTGAGCTCGAAGATGCTGGCCGGTGAGAGCCGGATGGCCTCCTGCGCCTCGGCTCGCGCGAGGAGCTGCCGGGCGCGGCGACCGATCCGGCGCACGTTCCCCTCGACGCTCCAGATCCAGACGTGCGTGTCCAGGAGCAGCACGTCAGCCGCGATTGATGTCGTAGTCCCCGTCGATGGGATCCAGGGGGCGGTCGAACCGCAGGACCGTGCCCTTCAGCGATCCGAAGAAGCGCTTGCGCTCCGGGGCGGCATACGGCACAAGCTTCGCGACCGGGACCCCGTGCTTCGTCACGACGTACTCGACGCCGCTCTCCCGCACGCGATCCATGAGCTCGAGGCACCGTGCCTTGAACTCGGCGGCCGGGAGCGACTCGCCGGACGGGCCGCGCGCGCGCGTTCGCTTGTTGCTGTACATGACCAGAATATTATGACCAGTCCCCCCCGTTGTCAAACGTCCCGTTACGATTCACAGCACCCAGGACACCCAGGACACCGGCTACCGTCTCTCTGAAGGCGGAAGGCAGCAAATACGGTCGCGTGGCTTCCGGCTTCCGCGACGGCAGAATGCACGGTCGCGTGGCTTCCGCCTTCAGCCGGAAGGGGGAGCGCCGGTGTAAGCTACCGACCCGATGCGCGTCATCCACTGGGGCATCATCGGCTGCGGCGACGTCACGGAAATCAAGAGCGGGCCGGGGTTCCAGAAGGCGCGAGGATCGTCACTGGCCGCGGTCATGCGCCGGGACCGCGCGAAGGCGGAGGACTACGCGCGGCGGCACGGCGTCCCACGCGCATATGCGGATGCGGACGCGCTCATTGCCGATTCCGGGGTCGACGCCGTCTACATCGCCACACCGCCCTCCAGCCACTGCGACCTGGCGCTTCGCGTCGCCGCCGC
>DASPFV010000088.1:0-16435 GCA_035620975.1 Vicinamibacterales bacterium | reverse complement strand
GTCCTCCGCGCGGGCAGGGCGGTACAGGGCGGCAGCACGATCACGCAGCAGCTGGCCCGGCAAAGCCTCGGGCGCGAGAAGACGCTCCGGCGCAAGCTGAAAGAGCTGCTCATCGCCATCGAGCTCGAGCGCCACTACACCAAACGCGAGATCCTCGAGCTGTATCTGAACAAGGTCTATTTCGGCGACGGCCTCTACGGCGCCGAGGCGGCGGCGCGGGGCTACTTCGGCAAGCGCGCGTCGGAGCTCACCATCGCCGAGGCCGCTCTCCTGGCGGGACTCCTGCAGGCCCCTTCCGCCTACGCCCCGACCGTGGACCCCGAGCGGGCACGGGTGCGGCGCAGCGTGGTGCTGCAGGCCATGGTGGACACGAACGCGCTCTCGGCAGTCGAGGCCGAAGCCGCGTCGAATACGCCGATTCGACTGCAGGACGGCTTGCGGCGCAACGAGCCGCACGGGGCGTATTTCAAGGAGGAAGTACGGAGGCTGCTCGTGCAGCAGTTCGGATGGGAACGGGTCTCGGAAGGCGGGCTGCAGGTCTACACCACCATCGACCTGCAGACACAGCGCGCGGCCGAGGCGGCCGTCGCGCAAGGCCTGCGCGCGATTGAGAGAACAGTGACGCGACGCGATGCGAGACGGCGCGGCGCATCCGCCGAATCGCGTGCCCGGTCCAGCGACGTGCTCCAGGCGGCGCTCGTGGCGATCGATCCGGGGAATGCAGCGATTCGGGCACTGGTGGGCGGCCGCGACTTCGCGCAGAGCTCGTACAACCGGGCGACGCAGGCCCGCCGGCAGCCAGGCTCCGCGTTCAAGCCGTTCGTCTACGCCGCCGCTCTCGAAGCCGGCTACCGGCCCGACGACGAGATCGATCGACTCGACGAGCCGCTGCGGCTCGCGCAGGCAACGTGGAGCCCGGACGACGAGCATGTGTCCGAATCTTCGCTCACCCTGCGCGAGGCGCTGCGCGTGTCGAGCAACCGCGCGGCCGTACGGCTGCTGGACGACGTCGGCCTGCAGCGGACGCTGAACACGGCACGGGCGTTTGGGTTCGCAGATCTGCCGAACGTCCCATCGGTGGCTCTCGGCTCTGGAGAAGTCACGCTCGGCGCGATGACCGCCGCGTTCGCCGCGTTCGCCAACGGCGGGCTGGTGTCGACTCCATTCGTCATCCGCCGCGTGGTCGATCGCGATGGGACCGTGCTCTTCGACCGGCAGGAAGCGGCCCGGCGCGCCATCGGGCCGGACACCGCCTACTGGATGGCCAGCATGCTGGCGGAGGTCCTGGATTCCGGCACAGGGTCCGCAGCCCGTCGGCTGGGATTCCACCTCCCGGCTGGCGGGAAGACGGGCACCACCAACGAGTACCGGGACGCGTGGTTCGTCGGCTTTACGCCGTCGCTCGTGGCCGGCGTCTGGGTCGGCTACGACCAGCCCCGGACGATCCGGGCGAACGGGTACGCATCGGAACTGGCCGTTCCCCTCTGGGCGCAGTTCATGAAGGTCGCGACCCGCGGCGACGCGCCACGCTGGCTGCGGGCGCCGCGCGCCATCGAAGACGACGGACGCACACCTGGCGTGATCGTGGCCGACGCAGACGGCCCCACACCCAGGAAGCGCGGATTCTGGGCACGGCTGTTCGGGCGGCGTGATAAACGACCCACGGACCCGGGACGAGACCGTGTGTCGATCGCCGACGAGGCCGGGGGTCAGCAGAGGCACGAGACGCCGCAGGAGAGATAGAGCCTGACGAGCGGAGACGAACGACAGCCATCTCTCGATCCGAGTGTTCCTGCTCACCGGCGTGCCAGGCGCAGGAGGACGTCGATCAGCCGCCGGCGGCGGCGCCAGGGAGGCCGGAACAGCGACGTTGCCGCCCACCGCCGCTGAACCATGACGCCCCGCTTCTTCGAGAACGTGACGAACCCGTCGAGGCCGTGGTAGTGCCCCATTCCGCTCGGCCCCACGCCGCCGAAGGGCAGGTTGTGCTGCCCGAGGTGGAAGAGGCAATCGTTGAACGTCACGCCGCCGGACATCGTTTGTGCCAGCACCGCATCCTGCCGTCGTGCGTCGTCATCGAAGTAGTAGAGCGCCAGCGGACGAGGCCGCGCATTCACGAACGCGATCGCCTCATCGAGCGTGCGGTACCCGACGATGGGCAGCACCGGTCCGAAGATCTCCTCCTGCATCGCGCTCATCGCGTCCGTCGGCGAGAAGATGAGGATCGGCGGCAGGACGCGATCTTCGGGTGCAAAGACCTCCATCCCCGGTGTGAGCTCCACCACTCGTGCGCCCCTGGCGGACGCGTCGGCGATCAGAGCCTGGAGCCGATCGTAGTGCCGCCGGCTGACGATCCGGGTGTAGTCGGGGTTGTCTCCGAGTCGCGGGTAGAGGACGGCGGCGACGTGCCGGGCGGCTCTCTCGAACGCGGCCTCCTGTCCGGCCGGCAGCAGCACGTAGTCCGGCGCAACGCAGGTCTGGCCGGCGTTATAGAGCTTCGCGGTGATGATGCGCTCGACCGCTCGGGAGAGCGGATAGCTTTCGTGGACGATGGCCGGGGACTTGCCCCCGAGCTCGAGCGTCACCGGCGTGAGGCTCGCGGCCGCCGCCCGCATCACGAGCTGTCCGACGCGCGTCGAACCGGTGAAGAACAGATGGTCGAAGGGAAGCCCGGAAAAGGCGCTCGCCACGTCGGGCCCCCCGGTGACGCAGGTCACGTACTCAGCGGGAAAGGCCTCCGCAACGACACGCGAGATCGCATCGGCCGAGCGTGGCGCGATCTCCGACGGCTTGAGCATGGCGTGGTTGCCGGCGGCGAGCGCGTCGACGAGCGGACCGAGCGTCAGCAGGAGCTGGTAGTTCCAGGCGCCGATCACGCCGATGACCCCGAGCGGCTGGTACTGATAGAAGGCGCGGCTCGGCTGGAGGAACCAGGTACTCCTCACCCGACGCCGGCGCATCCACTGCCGCAGGTGCCGCCGCGCGTGCCGGATCTGGTCGTAGAGCGGGAACAGCTCCAGCGCGAGCGTCTCCTCGTGCGCCCGGCCGCCGAAGTCGTCCGAGATGGCGCCCAGGAGCTCCTCCTGCCGCGCGTGCAGCGCATCGCCGAGCGCGGCGAGCGCCCGCATCCGTCGCGCGTAGCCCGGAGCACCTCGGTTGAAGGCCTCACGCTGGGCCTGCAGCCGCGCTTCCAGCTCGGTTGGGGACGTGGCCGGGGCAGTCATGTGCCCGAGGCGGCTACGAGGCCGACGGCGCCCGCAGCTCCGGGAAATCCTCCTCCCAGTATTCGTGCGCCGCGCGCGCGCCGCGGCCGGCGCGCTGGCTCTCGAGGCTCCGGAGCTCCACGCGGCGGATCTTGCCCGAGATGGTCTTGGGGAGCCCGGCGAACTCGAGCCGGCGGACCCGCTTGAACGGCGACAGCCGGGATCGCACGAAGCGGAAGATGTCCAGCGCCACCTCCCGCGAGGGCTCGACGCCGCGCAGCACGACGAACGCCTTCGGCACCGAGAGCCGCAACGGGTCCGGGCTGGGCACGACGGCGGCCTCCGCCACGCGCGAGTGCTCCACCAGGACGCTCTCCAGCTCGAACGGGCTGATCCGGTAATCGGAGCTCTTGAACACGTCATCCGCACGGCCGACGTAGGTGATGTAGCCGTCCTCGTCGCGACGCGCCACGTCCCCCGTCCGGTAGTACCCGCTCCGGAAGACCGACCCTGTACGATATCCGTCGTCCAGGTACCCGGACATCAACCCGAGCGGCGGCGGATCGAGGCGCAGGGAGATCTCCCCCTCCTCGGTCTCGTTGCCGTCGGGGTCCAGGAGCGCCACACGATAGCCCGGCAGGGGCCGGCCCATCGAGCCGTCCTTCACCGGCTGGCCGGGTGGATTCCCGATCTGCGCCGTGGTTTCCGTCTGGCCGTAGCCATCGCGGACCGTGAGATTCCAGGCACGCCTCACCCGCTCGATCACTTCCGGATTCAGCGGCTCCCCGGCGCTGACCGCTTCGCGAAGCCGCACGGGAAACGCGGTCAGGTCCTCGCCCACGAGCATCCGCCAGACCGTGGGGGGTGCGCAGAGCGTGGTGACCTGGTAGCGCGCGATGATGTCCAGCATGCGGACGGCGTCGAAGCGGAGGTAGTTGTAGACGAACACGGTCGCGCCCGCCGTCCACGGCGCGAAGACGTTGCTCCAGGCGTGCTTCGCCCATCCGGGCGAGCTGATGTTCAGGTGCACGTCCCCCTCGCGCAGGCCGATCCAGTACATGGTCGAGAGGTGGCCGACGGGATAGCTCTGGTGCGTGTGCAGGACGAGCTTCGGGCGGGCCGTCGTGCCCGAAGTGAAATACAGGAGGAGCGGGTCGGTCGAATGGCACTCCGGCTCCGCTTCCGCGTCGGGCGCTGCGTCGGACCCCGCGTCGTAGCCGGTCCAGCCGGGCACGCCTGGGCCGACCACGATGCGGGTGTAGTCGCCGGGAATGGCGCCGAGCCTGTCGGCGCCATCATCGTCGGTGATGACGTGGCGGATGCGGCCGCGCTCGAATCGATCCCGGAGGTCCTCCGTCGAGAGGAGCGTCGTGGACGGGACGATCACGAGCCCGAGCTTCATGCACGCGAGGATCGCTTCCCACAGTGGCACCACGTTCGGGAGCATGAGCAGCAGCCGGTCGCCGCGGCGAGCGCCCTGGCGGCGGAGGAAACTGGCGATGCGGCTCGAGCGCCGGGCCAGCTGCGCAAACGTGAGCTGCGTGTCGCCGCCCTGCTCATCGACGATCCGGAGCGCAACGCGGTCGTTACCGGCGGCGTACGCGTCGAAGTAGTCGGATGCCCAGTTGAAGCGGTCCAGCTCCGGCCATCGGAACTCGCGTACAGCACGCTCGTGATCGGCCCGCAGGGCGATCAGCTGGTCCCGGGCCTGCAGGAACGCGTCGATGGAGCGCATCGCGACAACCAACCTGCTGGAGTTGACTGGCGGCCGGCACACGGCCGGGTCACATGCCGGTCTCGCGCGAACGTGTCCGCGTCGCCGACCCCGACACGTGCGCTCCGGCCGCTCCGGATCCGCCCGGCTTCACATGCCCAGCAACTGGGCCACCGTGGACGCCACGATCGCGTGGCCCGCCTTGGTCGGGTGGATGCCGTCCCAGTAGAGGTACTCGTCCGGGTTCTGGCAGAAGAAGGGCGGAACCTCCGGCGTGACGCACGCCGTCAACACGTTCGTCAGTCCGAACTGCGCCGGGTCGGCGACGATGGCGTTGATCAGGGCGAAAGAGTCGAACAGCACGAGATTGATGCCCGGCAGCACTGATACGCCGGCCAGTTCCGTCGGCAGATAGAGATTGTTGAACAAGAGGGTCAGGTTCGTGGCAGCTTCCGCGGTGCCCGGAAACTGGCTCTCCAGGATTCCGACGGCCGGAGTCTTCCCGATATCGGGAACGTTCCAGATCAGGAAGTTCCTCGCCCCGGCCGCGTACAACGCACCGACCGCGCCCGCAATGCCCTTGGCTGCCGCGTCGAGAATCGGCGCCGGATCCTGTCCGACAGTCGCAACAGCGAAGCCATCGCGCACGTCGTTGCCCCCGAGCTCCATCACGTACAGCGCGTCCGGCCTCGCCACGCCTCCCGAACGCAGCAGGAAGGCACCGACTATGTCGGCCGCACTCGGGTTGGTTCCATCGTCGCGCGCCCGCGCCGTGCCGATAGCGAAGTTGCTGGCGTCCGGATTCGGTGCCCTGAAGGCTGGCAGCACGCTGCTCGCGAGCCCGAGCGGGCGGGCGAGCTGCTCGATCCAGGTTGCGCCGTTCGTCACATGATGGCCACCTCGCGCATAGGGGGCGCTGGGGACCAGCAGCGGGCTGAGCGAGTAATCGGGCGGGGTGCTCTGCGGCTCGAGGCCGGCCGCCTTCAACAGGACGAACCCATTGCCCGTATCCGAGAGGCTGTCTCCGAACACGACGATCTGCTGGATCGGCTCCTGAGCCAATGCGCTGTTGGCGGTGCCGAGCAGGGCAGCCACACCGGACGTCAGGACCGCAACCAGCGACAGGCGGACGTGCCGCATCAGCTTAGACATGCTGGACCTCACTTCCCTCGAAAGAAACCGGGGGGCTTCGCCCCGCCCCGCCAGACCCCATTATCTCCGTCGCTCGCGGGCCCCACGCTCCCCGCTTCCGCCTTCCGCGCCGCAGGCGCTCCGGCGAGACCTCGCCCAAGCCGCTTGGCGGCGGAGGCGGGCCGCTCCAGCGCGGCGCGCCCGTGGCGCGCTCTTTCCTGGCTTCGCGGGCGCGGGCCGGGTGGGCAACTCGAGAGGACTGGGATGGTCGAACCGGCCAATTCTGCAGCGTCGGCCTGCCGTGGTCAACGCCGGCGGACCCCGCAGGCTGGCGGTCGCCGAGGATGTCACGGCCGATCCCACCACTTCGACAGGCTCTGATCCGGGACGCGCGGGCGGTCCTCGTAATGCGAGGTGTCGTTGAAGCGCATCAGCCGGGCGCGCACCGGATCCCTGAAGTCGACGACGCTGAGGCACGCGGGGGATTGATCGAGCCGATCGCGGTAGCCGCGGGCGTCGAACCCGAGCAGGCTGCTCAGCACGAGCCGGAGCGTCGCCTTGTGCGAGACCACCACGACCTGTTCGCCCTGGTGAGTCACGACGATCTCGCGAATCACGGGCAGCGCCCTGGCGAGCACCGCGACGCCTGACTCGCCCCTCTCGGGCGCAAACGTGAACGGGTCCGCCTCCCAGGCGGCATATTCCTCGGGAAACCGCTGTTCGACCTCCTCGCGCTGCAGGCCTTCCCAGTGGCCGTGGTCGATCTCGCGGAGCGGGTCGCGGATCACCGGATCCAGCGCGCAGTGGCGCCCGATGATGCGGGCGGTGTCCAGGGCGCGCGAGAGCGGGCTCGAATAGACCCTGACGATGCTCTGCGTTCGCAGGCGCTCGCCCAGGCGCTCGGCCTGCCAGCGGCCGCGCTCCGACAACTCGGCGCCGGAGGCGCCCGAGAAACGGCCCTCCTCGGTCGCGTCGGTCGCGCCGTGACGGACGAGCAGAAGTCGTGTGACCGGCATACGTAATCACGAAGCGGCGGGCGAGGCCTGCAGACTATAACAGCGATCTCGGTCGTGTCAGGACGGCGGAACGGGGTCGGGATTGCCCCAGCCGGGCTTCACGGATATCGTTTGCCGATCGGCGCACGGCCGCATGCTGCCTCACGTTCAGGAGAAGTGGGGCGGACGCGGGCTGACTGTCCGGGGCACCGTTGGGAGATTGCCGATGAACGCGCTCTTGTGGATTCTGCAGCTTGTGCTGGCCGCCGCTTTCCTCGCGCACGGGCTGATGCTGCTGAGGCCGCCTGCCGACCTGATCGGGCTGCTGAACGAGTCGATGTCGACCGGCTTCCGGATCTTCCTCGGCATCGCCGAGGTGCTGGCGGCAGCGGGCCTGACGCTTCCGGGTGTCACGCGCATTCTCCCCTGGCTCGTGCCCGCCGCAGCGGTGGGAATCATGATCGTCATGGTCGGCGCCACGATCCTGCACGTGCAACGGAACGAGGTGAGCGCGGCCGTCACGACGGCCGTGCTGCTGATCCTGGCGACATTCGTGGCCTACATGAGGTGGAAAGTCCGGCCGATCGCCCCCCGATCGGCCGCGTGACGCGCCGGCATCGAACGGAACGGCCAGCGTCCGGTGTGGGCGGCCCCGGTGCCGCGACGGCCGCGCTGCGCCGCCCGTTGGCGCAGAACTGTTGAGCTTGAGAGTTGGCTTGTCGCCGGCGGATGCGTCGGCTAAGATCAGCCCCGCCTCCCAGCAGCACACCGGACCCGGCGGGTTCATGCCCAACGTCACGTCCCGGACGTCCCGGGCTCCCGTGAACATCGGCGGAGCCCACCCCTGCCGCCTTCACCGACTCTCGTATCCGGGGGCGTTCAGCCGTGAAGATCCATCGTGCGTCTGCAGTGACTCTCGTCCTGCTCCTGACGGCGGCCGTGCCCGCCGCACCGCAGGATCGGATTGCCGTCGACCTGACCTCGGTCCTCTCCGACGTGTCGCGAAAGCCCATTGGCGTGAACGTCAACTACCTCCTGGATGCGGACGCCAACCGGCCGGCAGCCATCCAGAGCCTCGCCGCCGCGTTGAAGCGCGCCGGCGTGCGATACCTGCGCTATCCGGGAGGTGAGAAGTCCGACGGCTATCTCTGGTCCGTTCCGCCCTACACCAGCTCGAT
This sequence comes from Vicinamibacterales bacterium, assembly GCA_035620975.1. GTDB lineage: Bacteria > Acidobacteriota > Vicinamibacteria > Vicinamibacterales > 2-12-FULL-66-21 > DASPFV01. The sequence continues at coordinate 8,214 of DASPFV010000088.1, read as the reverse complement.
CCCCACGCTCGCCAGATGGGCGACCGGCGAGTATCCGCAGAACCAGGAATGGCCTTCGTACGATCGCGACCTCGTGGCGCCGGACGGCCGGACGTTCAGGATCACACCGCTCGGCTTCGACGAGTTCATGGACATCTGCCGGGAGATCGGCTGTGTGCCGACCGTCGTGGTCTGCTACGACTCCATGTACAAGCCTGCACAGACCGGAGGCGTGGCGCCGACACGCGAACAGCTGCTCGAAACCGCACGCGAGTGGGTGCGTTACGCGAACGTGACGAAGGGGTACAAGGTCAGGTACTGGGAGATCGGCAACGAGAGCTGGCAGTTCCATTTCAACGGCGGCACCACCGCCGCGAACTACGCGCGCGACCTGATCGAGTTCTCACGGGTCATGAAGGCCGTCGATCCCGGCATCCTGATCGGCGCGAACGGCGAGTCGGACAGCTGGTGGCAGACGGTCCTCTCGACAGCCTCCAGCGCGATCGATTTCCTGGCCGTTCACAATTATCCAGCCATGAACTGGGGCTCCTACAGCTATTACCGGAACAACAACGTGAACCTGATGACCCCGGTGCAGATCGCGCAGCGCGCGATCGAGACGTACGTGCCGGCCGGGGATCGGGCCCGCCTCTCGATCGCCTCGACCGAGATCAACTCCGCGGACTGGAGCGGCGGCTGGCCGCACCGCAACGATCTGGGTCACGCCCTCGTGGTGTTCGACATCTTCGGCGCGCATCTGGTGAACCCGGGCGTGGCGTTCACGCAGCTCTGGAACACGCGGTGGTCGGGCAACGACACGGCGACCACCCCAGTGCTCTGGGACGCCCTGAACAGGCTGAACGAGCTGCAGGCCACCGGCCGCGCGGCGGCGATCTGGGGGCAGTTCCTGAAGGCGAAGATGGTCTCCGCCTCGAGCACCGCGATGGTGAGGAGCTATGCCACGTATTCGCCCGCAGACGGCCGCTTCAGTGTGTTCCTGATCAACAAGGACACCGCCCCGCGCCCGGCCTCGGTGACGACCAACAGCGGGAGCGCGCACTTCCTGATCGACACCTGGGTCTTCAGCGGCCAGGGCGATACCGACATCGATCCCGCGTGGGTGCACGGGGCCCCGCGATCGAATGCCGGCAACGTGATGGCCATCGAGCTGCCGCCGGTATCAGTGACGGTCCTGGACGTCACGCCGGTCAACCCTGTTCATGCCGTTCCGGGCACGATTCAGGCCGAAGACTTCCGCGACACGGGCTACTGGGACTCCACCGGCGGCAACGCCGGCGGACGCTACCGGGCGACGGACGTCGACATCGAGGCCGCCTCCGAGCCGGGCGCGGGCTTCAACATCGGCTGGATTGCGGCGGGGGAATGGCTCGAATACGTGATCCAGGTCCCGACGGCCGGGTACTACGATCTGTCCGCGAGGGTGGCGTCACCCTACAGCGGGAAATCGATGCGGCTCCTCCTGAACGGTCAGGAGACTGGGACCGGCATCACCGTGCCACAGACCGGCGGGTGGCAGGCCTGGCAGACCGTGACCCGCCCTGCGGCCATCTATCTGCCTGCGGGTACTCACCGCGCCGCCGTCGTCGCGGACACCGATGGGTTCAACCTGAACTGGATCGCGTTTTCCGCATCGGACGGCCCGGTTCATGCCACCCCAGGCACCATCCAGGCCGAGGACTTCCGCGACGGCGGCTATTGGGATTCGACGCCGGGCAACTCCGGAGGGCTGTACAGGGCCACCGACGTGGACGTGCAGGCCTCGAGCGATTCGGGCGGGGGCTTCAACGTCGGCTGGATCGCTGCGGGCGAATGGCTGGAGTACCCGATCAGCGTCGCGACCGCCGGGTCCTACGATCTCGCCGTCCGCGTCGCGTCACCTTATGCCGGGAAGGCATTCCGTGTGCTCGTCAACGGCGCCGATGCGACCGGCAGCGTCGCAGTGCCCAGCACGGGCGGCTGGCAGAGCTGGCAGACCGTTACGCGATCGGGCATCCCGCTCCCTGCAGGCAGGCATCGGCTCACGGTCGTCGCGATCACGAACGGGTTCAATCTCAACTGGTTGGCCGTGACCTCGACTCCTGCGAAAGCCCACGCGCTACCCGGAACCGTCCAGGCAGAGGATTTCGACGATGGACGTTACTTGGACTCGACGACGGGGAACCTCGGATCGGCGTATCGAGCCACTGACGTGGACATCGAGGCCACCCAGGACTCGGGCGGCGGGTTCAACGTCGGCTGGATCGCGGCCGGCGAGTGGCTGGAGTACACGATCCAGATTCCAACGGCGGGGGACTACGATCTCTCGGCCCGGGTGGCGTCGCCGTACACCGGGAAGTCCTTCCGGATCCTCGTGGACGGCATCGACGTGACCGGCGATATGACGGTTCCGAATACGGGCGGGTACCAGCGCTGGCAGACGGTCACGCGATCCCGCGTTCCCCTCGCCGCGGGCACGCATCGCCTGCGCTACGCGGCCACCACGAATGGCTTCAACGTGAACTGGTTTGCGGTGGAAGCGTCGCGGTAGCAGCTGCGAGCACGCCGAGGCGCCGGGTCCGCCGACAGGGAGCCGTCCGCCGGCGCTCCGCCGATAACGCGGATCAGCCCAGGTTTCGCGGGACGTGGGTGGCGTGGTCCTCATGTCGCCGGAGTCTTCAGTTGCGGTCAGCTCCTGTCTCTCCCTTCGGACATCTCAGCCGTCCTTCCCGGTGTTCAGTCCCGAGCGGAGCTCGAAGAGCGTTGGCGCCGCTCTTGCCTCGACGCCGGTCACATCGCCACAGCCTGCCGGAAACACCCGGTGGTCGATGCTCCCCAGGAGCGTGTGTGTCGTCCTTGCCGCGGTCGTCGCGCTCGCCGAACGAACGCCCGCGTCGGATGTCGTGGACCTGGCTGCCAGCCTCATAGGCCGGCCTTATGTCTGGGGCGCGGAAGGTCCCTCGGCGTTCGACTGCTCAGGGCTGACCCAGTACGTCTTTCGTGAGTTCGCCGTCGATCTTCCGCGGCGCGCGATCAACCAGTCCAGAGTCGGTCAACCCATCGGCCGGCGGATGCAACGGGGCGATCTCATCTTCTTTTCGAGCGACACCCGCAGGTCTCTCGTGACCCACGTCGGAATCTACGAGGGCTCCGGGCGGATGATCGAGGCGAGCAAACGGCATGGCCGGGTGCGTCGGAGCCACCTCGACGACGGCTACTGGGTCGAGCGGTTCATGTTCGCGAGGCGCGTCCTGGCCGCTGGCCCGGGAGAGGGATCGGCGCGCGACCGGCGCGCGGGACGCCGCGACGAGGGGGGCGTTCGGACGGGAAGGACGGCCGACGTGCGCAGGGTGGCGCGGCGCGCACTGGAAGAGCTCGCGGGCGTGCTGATCCGGCGCCCCCGGTGACTGCGCCGCGGATCGCTGATTGAGACGCGGATGCACGTCGGAGGTGCGCGGATGGGATGGACGGGACGCGGATGCACGCGGAGGTTCGCGGATAGAGAGGACGGGACGCGGATGCGCGCGCATGTGCGGGGATGGCGCGTCGCAGGCCCGAGGTTCGTAACCCGGAACGTTCGAGAACCTGCGTCCCGAAACTGCTCGAAGCCCGAAGCCGGACACGGCAACCCAACCGGCTCGTCGTCATCCGCAGGCTCGGCCTCCGATCTCGCGCAGTTCGTCGTGTAGAAGCGTCAGCGCCGGTCCAGTGCGGTCCGGTCCCGCCGGATCACGAGTAAACTTCCATACCTTTGAGAGAAGGATTTGATCCATGGACCGCGACGTGCTGCTGGCGATTCGAGACCTGCTGCTGCAGACCCGGGTGCTGAGCCTGGCCGTGCTCGTGGATGGCGAACCGGAGGCGGCCCTCCTGCCGTTCGCGACTGCCGAAGATTTCGGGACCGTGTACGTGCAGGCGTCGCGCCTTGCGCGGCATGCGCGTGGCCTCGAGACGGGCGCGCCCGCGGGTGTGCTGATACACGCAGGCGACAGCCCTGAAGCCGATCCGATGCAGCTCGCGCGCCTGTCGGTACACGCGACCGTGACGAAACTCGAGAAAGAGGGCGAGGCCTTTGCATCCGCGTCCGAGCGCTTCATCGGCCGCTTCCCGCAGGCCCAGATGACGCTGGGCTTCGGCGATTTCAACCTCTTCGCCCTGACGCTCGGGCGAGGCCGGTACGTCGAGGGCTTCGCGAGGGCGTTCAACGTCGACGGGCAGACCTTCAGTGATCTGGCCTCGCTGTGACATCGGCTTGCCTGTGACCTCGAATCGTCTTGCCAGCTTGACTGGGCCGCCGCAGTTGATTAGCTTCCGCACGAGCTCCGCGCCCGCGGCACGCCCGGCCGCACGCGGCTGACTTCCCACGGGAGAGACCATTCATGAGAAATCGGCGGGGGAAGAGGGCCGCCGCCACCGGTGCCGTTCTCGCGATGGGTACGCTGCTTGCCATCGCGCGGTTTGGCCAGGCTCCTCCTCCCGCGTGGCTTCCCGGTTCCGTCTCGGCGCAGGGGCGTCCGAGCCCGATCCAGTCGGCCGGGGGCGGCAAGGGGCCTGCGGCGGCGCCCGATGCGAACGATCCGGCCAACGCAAAGGCGGATCTCTCGCCGAAGCCCCCTGTGAAAGCGCTCGCCCCCGAGGAACAGGCGAAACAGTTCTGGCTGCCTGCCGGATACCGGATCGAGGCCGTCCTCTCGGATCCCCTGATCGACTCGCCGGGCCAGCTGACCTTCGACGGGAACGGCCGGATGTTCGTCGTCGAGCTGCGCGGCTACGAGCAGACCCTCGATGGCATCGACTCGCTCGTGCCGACCGGCCGGATCTCGGCGCACGAGGATCGCGACGGAGATGGAACGTTCGAGCACCATACAGTGTTCGTGGATGGTCTGCTGTTCCCGCGCTTCGCGATGCCGTTCGGCGCCAACGCCATCCTGACGAGCGAGACGAACCACGACGAGATCTGGAAGTACACCGATACGAACGCGGACGGTGTCGCCGACAGGAAGGAATTGTTCACGGCCGACTTCGGCCGGGGCGGCAACATCGAAGCGCAGCCATCGAACCTGTTCTGGGCGATGGACAACTGGCTGTACAGCACCGTCAACTCGTTCCGCATGCGGTGGACGCCGACCGGCGTCATCCGCGAGGCGACGGGGCCGAGCTCGTCCCAGTGGGGCGTGACCCAGGACGACGAGGGGAAGGTGTGGTTCCAGCACGGCGCGAGCGGGCTCCCGGGCTATTTCCAGTTCCCGGTGCACTACGGGAACTTCGCCCACCCCGATCAGTTCGAGCCGGACCTGGAGATCGTCTGGGGCGCCCCGATCCTCGTCGGCGATGTCCAGGCAGGGCTGCCGGGCACACGGATGCCCGACGGCTCGCTGATCTACGCCACGGCTGCGGCGGGGAACGCGATTTATCGCGGGCACCGGCTGCCGCGCGACCTGCTGGGCGACTACGTATACGGGGAGACGGTAGCGCGATCCGTCCGCCGGCTGCGGCCGGTCGTCACTGAGGGGCTGACACAGCTGCGGAACGTGTATCCGCGCTCGGAGTTCATCCGATCGCTCGATCCGCTGTTCCGGCCGGTCGGCATCGCCAACGCTCCCGACGGCACGCTCTACATCGCCGACATGTACCGCGGCGTGATCGAGGGCGCCCCGTGGGCGAAGGAGGGCACCTACCTGCGGGAGAAGATCCGACAGTATCAGCTCGACCGGATCCTCGGACGCGGCCGCGTCTGGCGGCTGAGTTATGAGGGCATGCCGCCGGATCGGACGCGCCCGCGGATGCTGCAGGAGAGGCCCGCGCAGCTCGTGGCGCACCTGTCGCATCCGAACGGCTGGTGGCGCGATACGGCGCAGCAGCTCCTCGTCCTCGCGCAGGATCATTCGGTCGTTCCCGCTCTGCAGAAAATCGTGCGGGGCTCGACCAACCGGCTCGCACGAGCTCACGCGCTCTGGACGCTGGAGGGGCTTGGCCGCCTCGATCCGGCGCTCGCGCGTCACGTGCTGAAGGATCCGGATTCAGGGCTGCGAATCCAGGCGATCCGTGCCAGCGAGAGCTTGTACAAGGCCGGAGACGCGTCGTTCGCCGCCGACTGGCGCGCGATCGCGGAGGCAGACGGAGACACGAATGTCGCGATCCAGGCCATGCTGACATTGCAGCACGTGAAGGCGCCCGGCACCGCGGAGGTGGTGGCGTCGATTCGCGCGGCCCGGACGGCGCAGGGTATCGAATGGGTGGCCGGACGGATCCTGAATCCGCCGGCCGCGGCCAGCCGCGGCGTGCCGCTGATGCCCGACGAGCGGGGCGCCGTCGAGCGCGGCGCGACGGCTTACGCCGAGAGCTGCTTCGCGTGCCACGGCGAGGACGGCCGCGGCGCGCCGGCCCCGGGCGGTGGCCTGCGGGGGCCGGCGCTGGGCGGATCGTCCCGGGTGACCGGCCATCGCGACTACGTGATCCGCACGCTCCTCCACGGCCTGACCGGGCCTCTCGATGGGCGCCGCTACGCGGAGGTCATGGCGCCGATGGGCGCGAGCCGAGACGCGTGGATCGCCGATGTCGCGAGCTACATCCGCACCAGCTTCGGCAACTCGGCGTCCATCGTGACCGAAGCGGACGTGGCGCGGGTGCGAAAGGCGGACGCCGGGCGGCAGGCCATGTGGACCGCCGACGAGCTCGCCGGCGCGCTGCCACGGCCGCTGATTCCCGATGCCACCTGGCGCGCCACCGCCAGTCACAACGGGGCCGCGGCTGCCGGCGCACTCGACTTCTCGCGATGGTCGAGCGGTGCGCCCCAGGAGGCGGGCATGTGGCTCCAGATCGAGCTGCCGGCGGCGTCGATGCTCACCGAGATTCAGTTCGACTCCCAGGTGATTCCCGATCGCCAGGGCGGACCACCGACATCGACCGCCCCGCGCGCGTACCGCCTCGAGCTGTCGGAGGACGGGCGGAGCTGGAGCGCGCCGGTGGCAGAAGGGCGCGGCGAGGGACGGACGACCGCGATCCCGTTCCCGCCGACGCCGGCGAAGTTCCTCCGGATCACGCTCACCGGGACCGCGGAGGGTGCGCCTCCCTGGACGGTCGAGCGGTTGCGAGCCTACGAGTCAGCCGCGGGCGCCGGGTCGAGATGATGAGCGACACGCATCGAGGTGTGCCCCATCATGCGCGCAGGGTCCCTGGTCCGTGAGACTCCGGGTTCATCCGCGTCCCGTGACGATGGACCGGCCGGGCGTCAGTTCCGATCGAGCCGGAACGCATGGTCGCTGCGCCAGCAGGAGAACTGGCGGTTCCTGACACCCGAGCCGCCGCCGCCCAGGTACAGCGCGAACTCGCCGTCGAGCGTACCGGTCACGGCTGAGCCCAGACGCTCGCCGTGCGCCGTGCCGGCGATCGCGAGGAAGCGCGTCGGCCCCAGCGCCTCGATGAGCGTGTAGTACCGCAGTCCGTAAGCCGCGTAATAGAAGTCGTCCAAGGGCAGGCGGAAAGTCAGGCGCCGATCGATGACGATGCCCTCCACCCGGGCCTCGGGTGTCGTGAGCTCGGGCGATCTCAGCTCGACGCGGACGAAGGTCCCGATCTGCGAGACGGTCGCGGCATACGAGCGCGTTGCCGCGTCTTCGGGGACAGGGGGTGTACAGGCGCTCGATGCACTCAGAGTCAGGCGCCAGTCTCCATTGAGGTTGGCAGGCGCGACGGCCGGCCGCAGCACGAGATCGGCCGTGCTGTGTTCGCTCACGACGATCGTCCGGCGCGCCTTTTCGAAGCCGTCCAGGGTCGCTTCGATCCGCACCTCCCCGGCCACGCCGTACAGCGCGTACGACCCGCTGAATTCCGTCGTCGCGCTCAGCCCCGCGCCCCGTCCCGCCACGACGTCGATTCGAGCCCCGGGCAGGCCGCCGCCTGACTCCGTCACGCGCCCGCTGAGACGATAGGTCCCGTCTTCGAGCACGAGCACGTAGATATGGGTCGTCTGGGTCAAGTAGCGGGCGGACAGCGCAGACTCGCCGCGCGAGGCCCCTCTCACGATTCCTCCCGGGGACGCGGTGAGGACGGACGCATTGCCGGTCGTCCACGTCGCCTGGGCCGCCACGTCACTTGTCGTGCCGTCATCGAAGGAGGCCACGAGGCGATATTGGACCGAGGCCCCAGGAGCGATCGACGACGGCCCTTCGATCCGAACGCCGGTCGCGACGCGTGACGGCGGCGGCTGCGACGGGCCGACTGGCGTCGTCGGAGGCG
>DASPFV010000087.1:0-11563 GCA_035620975.1 Vicinamibacterales bacterium | reverse complement strand
GAGTGCGGCCAGCGGAACGCGGCTTCGACGACTGATCGATCTCTTCACGGCAGGTCTCGCTCTGTCGGTGTGCGGGGCTCGTGGCGCCGCCTGGCAAGACGGCTGTATTCGCCGATGTGATCCTTGGGGTCGGGCAGCACGGGACCGGGCTGGTCCACCGTCGTGCGTCCGGCTGCAACGTATCCGAGCGCGGCCAGCCGCTCGAGCGTTTCGCGTGCCGGTCGATAGAAATGGCCCTCGCGTGCGGTCGGCCCCAGTTGCGCGAGCGCTGCGAGCCGACGCGACATCGCGGTCGCGACGGCCGGGCGTGTGGCGTGGATGTTGTGCTGCTCCGTCGGATCGGTCTGAAGATCGTACAGCTCCGGACGCGGCGCTTCGATGAGCTTGAACCTTCCAGCACGCAGCGCGCGGAGCGGACTCCACCCGAATCGCTCGGGGTACAGGGACTCCGAATAGGCCTCGAGGTCGAGCGCTCCCACCCGACCCGTCATGGTGGCGACCAGGCTCACGCCATCGGTGGCGGGCGACGACACCGCGACGAGCTCCAGCACCGTGGGCATGACGTCGACGAGCCTGGTCACTTCCGCCACGCGGCGAGGCGCGACGCCGGCCGCCCGGATGATCAGCGGCACGCGGATGACGTTCTGGTAGATGAAGATGCCGTGCCCGGTCTCGCCGTGCTCGGTCAGCGATTCGCCGTGATCGCCCACCACGACGACGACCGGGCGATCGAGCCGGCGGCGTCCATCGAGGGCGTCGAGCAGGCGGCCGACCTGCGCATCGGCGAACGCCACCTCGCCCGCATACGGATCGTCGCCGTAGGCAGTCCGAAACGGCTCCGGCGGAGCGTACGGCGCGTGGGGATCGTAGAGGTGCACCCACAGGAGGAAAGGTGCGCGGTCCCGTTCCTCCAGCCACGCGATCGCTTCGTCGACGATCTGATCTGCCCGCCGCTGGAGTCCGATGCCTGACGACGTCCGACCCGTGGTGATTCCGTCGCTGTAGACGTCGAAGCCCGCCTCGAGTCCGCGGCCGTGTTCGAGGACCACCGAGCCGACGAAGGCGCCCGTTTCGAAGCCGCGCCGCTGCAGCACTTCCGCGAGCGTCTGATAGGACGCGGCCAGAGAGGCCCCGGCGTTGTCGCGTACCCCGTGGCGTGGGGGCAGCAACCCGGTGAACAGGCTGCAATGCGCGGGCAGGGTGAGCGGGGCCACCGTCATCGCCTGCTCGAACACCACACCATCGGCGGCCAGCCGGTCGAGATTCGGCGTCCAGACCCGCATCGACCCGTACGCCGAGACGTAATCTGCGCGGGTGGTGTCGAGCGTGACGATCAGGACGCTCGACGACGCCTCGGGCGGCCGCGCCGGGGTGGCGCAGCCTCCGAGGCATACGGGGAGGAAACACCCCGGCAGGACGACCCGACGGTGCATGCCGTCACGACGAGGCCATCGAAACATCGTCCTTCCCCTCGGCGCCTTGCAGCTGGACGCAGTTCGGAAGGGTCTCCTCGACGACGGTTACGGGGTGGAGTCGTGCCGGCGGCCGGATGCTCCTGGCGCGTCGCCACCCGACGTGGTCTGCACTGACTACTACATCAACCCGATGGAAACGTTACGGGGAGAGGCTCCTATAATGAGCCTCATCCGGCAGCGATGTCCGGTTCCGAGTTCGCGACGACACGGTGGAGTCTCGTGCGACAGGCCGCGCAGGCAGGTACGGCCGACGGACGCGCAGCGCTGGCGGGGCTCTGTGAGCGGTACTGGCCGCCGCTGTACGCGTGCGCGCGCCGGCTTGGCTACGCGCCGAGCGATGCCGAGGATCTGACGCAGGGGTTCTTCGCGCACATCCTCGACAGCGACTTTCTGAGCCGCGCCGATGTGGGCCGCGGCCGATTCCGGAGCTATCTCCTCTCCTCGTTCCAGAACTTCGTCACGAATGTGTGGCACCGGGATCGTGCTGTCAAACGGGGCAGCGGCCAGCTCGTCTCGCTCGACTACCAGGGCGAAGAGCAACGTTGCGGATCGCTGGCGTGTCGCCTCACGCCGGAGGCCGTCTTCGAACGCCGCTGGGCGACGGCCGTGCTGGAACGAGCGCTTTCAAGGGTTAGGGACGAGTGGGAGTCATCCGGCCGCGGTCACTTATTCGCCCGGCTGAAGCCGCTTCTGCTCGGAGATACAGACCAGACTTACCGCGATCTCGAGACCACGCTCGGCATGACTGAAGGCGCGCTCCGAACGGCCGTGCACCGCTTGCGGCGGCAGTTCGCGCGAGCGCTTCGCGAACAGATACTCGAGACCGTGTCCAGCGTCGACGAGGTAGATGACGAGATCCGGTATCTCCTCGCGATCCTGGCCGCGCAGGCGTCTTGAGATGCGGCGCTCACGGGGCTCTCGACGCGACCGCTCCGTGCCCGATGAGCTCGCTCGCCTCATTCATGATGCGGTCCGTGATGGGTGCGACGGGATCCGGCGGCTGCTGTTCCTTCCACAGGCGTCTGGCACGGGTCAGCACGTCCCGCGCCTGGTCGTACCGGCCGAGACGATAGTAGGCCATCGCAATCGCCCCCAGGCCCGCCGCTTCCTCGTCGCCCTGTCGCGCAAAATGCTGCTGCAGCGTCTCGATGGCTCGTGCGTACTCTCCGGTCCGGTAGAGCCCGATGCCAAAGTCCCGCCACAAGCCGTTGTTGTACGGCGCGCGTCGCAGGCAGGTCTCGACGCTCGTGAGGATCTCGCGGTATCGAGCGGCCGTCTGATCGGCCCGCGCCAGCGGCAGGCTCAAGCGGCCGACCAGCTGCATCTCGTCGTCGTTGCGGTCGTCGAGCGCGCGAAGCGCCGCGGCTCTGACGCGAGCGTCGATCGCAGGGTCACGATCGATCCGGGCCCTCACGTCCTCGGAGAGGCCGACCTCCTCCTGCAGGGTGGATACCAGCTGCTCGGCCTCGGGGTCGTGCGGCGAGCGCGCGTCCAGGATCCAGATCGCGCGCGAGCCGCGCGCGTACACCCGGCGGCCATCCGGACTCGGCATCAGTCCGAGCGCGGGCGCCGGAACCTCGAGATCGACGAGAGACATCGACGAACGGCCGTCCCACACGGAGACCACAGGACCTCCGGTCGTGAAGAGCCGTTCACCGTCAGGACTGAAGGCAATCGATCCGCCGCTCCTCTTCAGGAACGCGAGACGAGCCCGAGCCTTGACGTCCCAGACGAACGCACCGGTCGCGGCGCTCGCAGCCAGGCGGCTTCCGTCCGGACTGAAAGCCACCGACGAGACGGATTGGCCGGGCGGCAGCGGCAGTGCCGCCAGCGGCTCGGCCGTCCGGCCGTCGAGCAGTTGCAGAGGCTCGCCCTGAGACGCCAGATTGCTCCCCGAACCGACCGCTATCCAGCGGTCATCCGGACTGTAACGGACGGCGCGCACCGGATCCTGCATCGTGACCACGGCGACGGCACGCCTCGTGTCGACCTCCCAGACTCTCCCCGTGCGGTCCATAGAGCCGGACACGAGGCGGTTGCCGTCCCGGCTCCAGTCGAGCGACGTGATCCGGTTCGAGTGCCCCGCAAAGCCGGCGACCTCCTGGCCAGTCGACAGATCCCACACCCGCAGCACGCGATCCGCCGATCCCGATGCCAGGCGCTGTCCATCGGGCGAGAGGGCGAGCACCTCGATCGGCGCATCCACCTGCCAGGCACGTCTGGTCCCGTGCCCTTCAGTGTCGAGGACGACGATCGTGCGTCCGTGGGCGACGACCATCCGCGAGCCGTCGGCGCTGAGCGCGCCTGCGCTGATGTGCTCACCGCTCCGATACAGGACGGTCTCGCCGAAAGTCCGCGCGTCCCAGACCAGGCCTTCGCCACGCCGTGTGCCAGAAACGAGCCGGCGGCCGTCGGGGCTGAACGTCAGGGACGTCACGCCGGCCGGAATGCTCGGCAGTGACGCGATCAGGTCTCCTGTCGCCGAGTCCCAGAAGCGCACTGCCATCGCACCAGTGGCGATGACGGTACCGTCAGGGTTGAACGCGACGGCGGAGGCTCCCTGAAGGCGTGCATGGTGGGATCCGCCGAGCGTACGCCGGTGAGTCCCGCTCTCGACATCCCAAAGCATGACGGCCTCGGCGGATCCCGACACGAGCGTCCGGCTGTCAGGGCTGAACTCCATCGCATAGAGGGCCCCGGGCTGGCCTTCCAGCGTTTTCGCCAGCCGCGCGGCCAGGCGATCCCAGATACGGATCGTGCCATCCCCTGAGAACGAGGCCAGCCAGCGGCCATCGGGACTGAAACGGACGCTGCGCACGCTGTCCGTGTGCCCGGCGAGTCTGGCGACTTGCCGGCCCGCGACGAGATCCCAGATTCGCACGGTGCGGTCCTGCGACCCCGATGCCGCCGTCCGGCCGTCCGGGCCGAATGCCGCGACCATCACTGGTGCCTCGTGGCCCGTGAAACGCCGCACGACCGTCCGGGTCTGGGCGTCAACCAGCCGCAGCTCGTTGCCGGCGTCCCACATCGGAGCCGACAGGATCCGGGCACCGTCCGCGCTCACCGCGAGCACCTGGCCGAGCGCCCACTCGGCTCGAAGAGGGCTCAGTGTCGCGGCGTCCCATTCGTGGACCGTGAACGCCATCGCCCTGCTGAGGCGTGTACCGTCGGGGCTGAACGCCAGCGCCAGTCTTTCGGACGGGTAGCGCAGCTGCCCGTAATAGCTGCCGATCGACTTCGCGTTGATGCGTGCAGCGCTCGAGTCCGTCCTGTGAAACAGGTAATGCCATTCCCAGCCCCGAACCGCCGGCGAACATCGAAAGAGCCGCTCCCGTGCGGCGGCGGCATAGGATTCGCGCAGCAGGAGCTCCGCGACGTTCAGGTTCGCGGCGTAGGCCTGACGAACGGCTTCCTGCTCCTGCGTCTGCGCCGCCGTCCTCGCCCGTTCCGCGCGGAAGTACATCGCCGTCGTGGCGGCCAGGCCGGCGCAGAGCGTGACCAGGACGGCGGCCGCACCGGCGGCCATCGCCCGATGCTTGCGTGCGAGCTTCCCGATGCGATAGCCGAGGGTCGGCGGCCGTGCCGTCACCGGCTCGTGTTCGAGGTGGCGCGTCAGGTCAGCCGCAAGCTCGGACACCGACGCATAGCGCCGGCGCCGTTCCTTCTCCAGCGCCTTCAGGGTGATCCAGTCGAGGTCGCCCCGCAGCTCCCGCCGAAGCCCACTCACGGTCGTCCTTCGACGGCTCGCGATTTCGGCCGCCCCGGCGCCCAGGACGGTGAGCCGCGTGCTCGGCCGGAGCGGATCGTCTTCGTGAAGCGTGCGCCGGATCCCGTCCGGGGCCGCGCGCGGTCCACGCGTGCGCTCGAACGGCAACATGCCCGCCAGCAGCTCGTAGAGCAGCACGCCGAGCGAGTAGACGTCGCTGCAGGTGTCCACGTCGACCGCGGCCGGGTCCGCCTGCTCCGGACTCATGTACTCCGGCGTTCCGACGAGCACGCCCGCCTCGGTGAACATCGTGCGATCGCCCAGCGGCTGCAGCGTGGCCTTCGCGATGCCGAAATCGATGATCTTCGGCAGCGGCTGGTCATCCACGTCTGCCACGAGCACGTTGGACGGCTTGAGGTCGCGATGGATGATGCCTTTCTGGTGGGCGTGCTGCACGGCACCGCAGACCTGGATGAACAGCGCGATGCGCTCGTGGGTACCGAGCCGATGGCGATCGCAGTACGCGGTCACGGGCAAGCCCGCGACGTACTCCATGACGAAGTAGGGGCGGCCATCCCGGGTCGACCCGGCGTCGTAAACCCGGGCGATCGAGGGATGGTCCATCAGGGCGAGCGCCCGGCGCTCCGCGTCGAACCGCGCGATCACGGATGCGGTGTCCATCCCCGGCTTGATCACTTTGATGGCGACCTGCCGTCGGAGCGGTTCGTGCTGTTCGGCAAGATGGACGACGCCCATGCCGCCTTCCCCGATGGGCCGCAGCAGCTGATAGGGTCCGATGCGTTCAGGAGGAGGTGCCGCACTGCCGGTCGCGTCCGGCGCGGTGCTGCGAGGCGCACCATCGGGGGCCGCGCGCAGGGCCAGGGCCATTAGGCATGGAGGACAAAGGCCCTCCAGGCTGTCCGGTGGCAGCGCGACGTTGCAGCGGATGCACACCATTGGAGCCACGGCTCCCCCTTTTGTGGAGTGGAAGGTCGGGGGTCCGGCGCGTATTGTACTCACGCCGGCGCGGGTGCGCGCACTTACCTTCTGAGGTTCTTCGGAAGTCTTACGTCGCGGCTTCGGCCAAGACGGCTGCGCGAGTCGGGTTGACCGGAGTTCCGCAGTTGATTAGCTTTGGGCCATCCACGGCGGCCGATGTGAGCGGTGAGCCGACGAATCACCCGCGGCCGCCCTGGTCGGAGTGAGCGCCGTAGATCGAGGGGGATCCATGAGAGCCGCGTTTCTTCTGCTCCTGCTGGGCGTGCCGGCAGGCGCGCACGCCGCCGCGGAACTGAAGGCGGGCATCGCCCGCGTGGAAATCACGCCGTCCGGGTCGATGGCGATGTACGGTTACGCCAACCGGAAGTGCGGCCCGGCCAACGGCACCCACGACCCGCTGTTCGCGAAGGTGCTGGTGCTCGAGGCGGGCGGCTCGCGCGTGGCCATCGTCACCGCCGACCTCGGCAGCCTCGTGTCGGACAACCTGCGCCGCGAGGTGGCCGCCAGGCTCGACATCCCGGTGCTGCTGCTCTCGGCCTCGCACACGCATTCGGCCCCGGCGTTCCTCCCGTTCGGCAGCGCGCCTGCCACGGGCGAGGAGGCCCGCGCCTACCTGGCCGGGATCGAGCGGCGGATTTTCGCGGCGATCGAAGAAGCCTCCCGTTCCATGTTCCCGGCCCGGCTCGGGATCGGCAGGGGATCACTGCAACTGGGCTACAACCGCCTGCTCGTGCGCGAGGACGGCCGGGCGCGCGCCGTGTTCGACAACCTCGAGCGGATTCCGTACGGCCCGGTCGATCCCGAAGTGGTGCTCCTGAGGGTCGAGGACGCGGAGGGCCGCGCGCGGGCGTTGCTCGTGCACTACGCCGCGCACCCGGTCGTGCTCGGGCGCACGAGCTGCAAGTACTCGGCTGACTATCCGGGCGTTCTCCAGGCGATCGTCGAGCGCGAGCTCCCGGGCACTCAGGTGATGTTCGTGCAGGGCGGCGCGGGCGACATCAACCCGCTCTTCCAGGGGCGCTCGGGCCGCGAGGAGGACGACTTCGGCGTGATGGAGAAGATGGGCCAGCTGCTCGCGGCCGAAGTGCTCCGCGCCAGCACGACGGTCGTGCCGCTCGCCCCCGTCGTCGATCCGATCAACGTCCGCAGCGAGACGCTCACGTTCGCGGACCGCTGGGAGAAGGACGGGACGATCGAGGTCGGCATCACGACGATCCTCGTCGGCCGTGAAGTCGCCATCGCGGCGGTTCCCGGCGAGCCGTTCCACAAGCTGCAGCGGACGTGGAAGGAGCAGGCGGACGTTCCGCATCCGCTGTTCTACGGGTACACGCTCAGCGCGGGCGGGACCTGGCCGGGCTACATCCCGGATCTGCGGTCGGCCGCGTACGGCGGCTATGGAGCCGACGCCAGCACGCGGATCGAGGTCGGCGCGGGAGAGAGGATCATGCAGCGCCACCTCATCGCCTTGTACGACCTGCTCGGGATGTGGAAAGACAAGCCGGGCCGGCCCTAGCCGGATCCGCGGCGGATTGACGACGCGGATCCCGCGGGGCCACCGGTTACGGGACGCGGATTCACACGGATCCATCGGTCACGGGACGCGGATGCACGCGGACGCACGCGGATCCAGCTGTCACGGGACGCCGATGCGGGCTGTGAGCCCGGCCACGCCGGTCTTCAGGCCGTAGACCTCGCGTATCTCGGCTGCGTCGAGCGCGCGGCGGAAGATCGAGAGCTCGTCGAGCAGCCCGATGTAGCCGAGTCCCAGGGCGACGATGGCCTCGCCGGGATCCCACGTGAGCGTCTGCTCGCGCGGGCCCAGCGTGCCGCGCGGCTCGCCGTCGAGGTACAGCCTCGCCACGCCGTCGGCTCTCCCGGTGTTGAAGCGCTCGAACGTGAACGCGACGTGCGTCCAGCGGCCGCCCGAGAACGGGGGATTCGCGACCGTGACGAGCGGCCGCTCTTCCGCGGGGATGTCCTCGAACTTCCGTTTCGTCGGGTTCCACACGTCGTGATCCGCGTAGATCCCGAGCCTGAACGGGATTCCGGCCGCGCGCTTTTCGAACTCGACGAAGAACGCGGCGTCGTTCCACGCGCGCGGGGTGATCTGGACCGGGTCGCAGAACCCGGTCTCGAGCTCCGCCTGCGGGTCCACGCGAAGCCAGAACGAGACCGTGCCCTGCCAGTCGGACGTCTCGTAAGGCATGTTGCGGAACGCCCGGAAGAACACGATGGGGGATTTCCGTGCGGTGAACCGGAGCGCATCGCCGAAGCGCCCCGCCGCCGGCGCGTGCCGGACCTCTCCGCCCGGCGGCAGGCCGGCCTTGGCGTTCTGCCGTTCCTTCAGCGACGGCGCCCAATACAGCGCCGGGTCGCCGGTGGCGTGGGCGTCGGTCGTGCCGTCGAACGAGGCGTGGAAGGTCAGCGCGTCCCGCAGGGACACCTGCACGGATGCCTGCGGAAGGACGGCGCCGCCGGTGAGCAGCACGGCGAGCGCCGCCGCGCCGCACGCGGCAGAGGTCCACCAGGGTCGCCGTTGTGTGTGAGGTCTCATCGCGCCTCAGCGTATCCCAGGTCAGACACGTCCTTTCTGTACTAAGATGCGACTTCGAGGGAGGCCAGTGATGGTCCGCATCCTGCTCGTCGGCCTGATGGTTCTCGGATCAGCGGTGCTGGCGGCTCCTGGCCGTGCTCCGGTCGACTGCACGTTCTCGAACCCGAGGTACTCCGGCAACTGCGTCGAGCGGGTCACTCCCGGCGAAAAGCAGACGCCCGTCCAGGCGTGCCGGGTCGTGCTGGGCTGCCTGAACGACCCGCGCTGCGTGAAGACGTACTGCAACGCGACAACGATTCGCGGCGGGTGGATTCTCGAGTCGCCGAAACCGGACGAGCGCTAAACCAAGCGGGCCTTGCTCCCGTCTAAGCCGGGGTATGTCGCCCACCGATTTTCTGCGAGATCTTCGCTACACCCTTCGCACGCTGCGCCGCGACGCGGGGTTCGCCGCCTTCGCGATCCTGATCACCGGACTCGGGATTGGCGCCAGCGTCACCGTGTTCAGCGTCGTGCACACGCTGATCCTCCGGCCCCTGCCTTTTGCGGAACCCGGTCAGCTCGTCTGGATCACCAACGGAAATACGAGCGGCCTCTCGGGGCAGACGACCCAGGTGGGACACATGCTGGACCTGCGGGAGCGTACCCGGACGCTCTCGGCGATTGCGGGATACTTCGCGTTCTACGGCGTGGGTGACAACCTCCTGACCGGCCGCGGCGAGCCGGAGCGTCTCAGCGGCGTGCCGGTCTCGGAGAACTTTTTCGACGTCCTGGGCGTTGCGCCGTACCTCGGACGGGTCTTCAATGCCGAGGAGACGCTCTGGAACGGTCCGAAAGCAGTGATGCTGGGTCACGGGCTCTGGTTGAGGCGGTTCCACGCCGATCCGGCCATCGTCGGGACGACGTTGATCCTGAACGACCAGCCGCACACCGTCGTCGGCGTGCTGCCGGCATCGTTCGATTTCGCGTCCGTCTTCGCCCCCGGCAGCCACTTCGACCTCTACTTCCCGTTTCCGCTGAGCGAGGAAACCAACCGCTGGGGCAACACGATGGCGATGATCGGGCGGCTGAAGCCCGGGGTCGCCGTGGACGCCTCTCGCGCCGAGATCCGGACGCTGGGCGAGCAGATCACGAGGGAGAACCCGCGGCGCAACAGGTTCCTGGGGGACGTCGCGCCGCTCACCGAGCACGTGAGCGGCCGGATCCGTCCGGCCGTCTGGGTCCTGGCCGGTTCGGTCGGGATGGTGCTGCTCATTGTGTGCGCGAACCTGTCGAACCTCCTGCTCGCGCGGACGGCGGCGCGGCAGAAGGAGATTGCGATTCGTACGGCGCTCGGCGCCGGGCGCAGGCGTCTCGCCGCGCAGATGCTCACGGAAGGCATCGTCCTCTCCTCCAGCGGCGCCCTCCTGGGCGTGCTGCTGGCGGTAGCGGGCACGCGGGCACTCGCGAGCCTCGAGGCGATCAGCATTCCGCTGCTGCGCGAGGTCCGGACCGATGGCACCGCCCTGGGCTTCGCACTGGCCGTGGCGTTCGTGACAGGAATCGTCTTTGGTCTCGCGCCTGCGCTCCAGGCTCGAGGCGCAGCCGTGACGAACGCGTTGAAGGACGCGACGCGCGGCTCGACCGAGGGCCGGCGGCGCACGTGGGTACGGAACGCGCTGGTCGTGTCGGAGGTAGCCTTCGCCTGCGTGTTGCTCGTCGGCGCCGGCCTGCTCATCCGCAGCCTGGTCCGGGTGCTCGAGGTGGACATGGGGTTCGTGGCGTCGCAGGCAGCGACCATTCGCGTCGATCCCGACAGCCGCTACGAGAGCCGCGAGCAGCGCCATTACTATCTCGACGAGGTGCTGCATCGGGTGAATGCGATCCCGGGGGTCGAGAGCGCGGGCATCACGGATGCGCTCCCGCTTGGCCGCAACCGCACCTGGGGCGCGCCGGCCAAGGGCGTCACGTACGAGCGCGGGCGATTCCCGACGGCCTTCGTGCGGCTCGTGACCGAAGGGTATGCGCCCGCGATGCGCATCCCGCTGCACGCTGGCCGCGACATCTCGGCAACGGACACTGCGACGTCGGAGCCGGTCATCGTGATCAACGAGACGATGGCGCGGACGCTCTGGCCCGGCGAGGATCCCATCGGCAAGTACGTGCTCGGCGCGTGCGCGAAGGAGCGCCGCGTCGTCGGCGTGCTCGGCGACGTCCGGCACCTCGCGCTCGAGCAGGCGTCCGGCAACGAGATGTACCTGCCTATGCGGCAGTGCGGGGAACGGCCGTCGCTCGATCTGGTCGTCCGATCCGGCCTGCCGCCGGCGCAGCTTGCCGGCGCCGTGCGCGCGGCGCTGCAGCCGATCGCGGCCAACCTGCCGCGGAACGACTTCCGGACGCTGCAGCAGATCGTCGACAAGTCGGTGTCGCCCCGGCGTTTCCTGGTGTTGCTGCTCGGCGGCTTCGCGGCGTTCGCGCTGGTGCTCGCCTCGCTCGGCATCTATGCGCTGGTGTCGTACTCGGTGAGCCAGCGCACGCAGGAGATCGGGATCCGGATGGCGCTGGGCGCCTCGGCGCGCAACGTGCAGGCGCGGATCATCGGGCAGACGCTGTGGCTCGCGGTGGCGGGCATGGCGGTCGGCAGCGCGGCGTCCTGGGTCCTGGTGCGCGCCGCCAGCGGCCTCCTGTACGGGGTGACGCCGCGCGATCCCGGCACGTTCCTCGGGATGGTCATCCTGCTGACCGTCGTGGCGCTGATTGCCGGCTATGTTCCTGCCCGCCGCGCCTCGCGCGTGGATCCCATGGTCGCGCTGCGGGCCGAGTAGGCCGGGGGTCAGGTCTTGCATTGACGTA
>DASPFV010000086.1:0-3654 GCA_035620975.1 Vicinamibacterales bacterium | reverse complement strand
GCTGGCGAACGCGGCCACACAGGAAGGCGAGGAACCTCAGCGCCGTTGCGCTCGTCTCATCTCTGGCAGGTTGGTGTTGACAGTCGACACCAAGACCTTGTAGTGTCGACCGTCTACACCATGGCGCGAACACCCGATTTGCTGCCCGGCACGCTCGATCTGCTGGTCCTGCGCACGCTGCAGAAGGATCCCCTGCACGGCTGGGCCGTCGCCGAGCGCATCCGGCAGATCTCCCAGGACGTCCTGCAGATCAATCAGGGCTCGCTTTATCCGGCCCTCCATCGTCTCGAGCACCAGGGCTGGGTCGAGGCCGAGTGGAAGGTTTCGGAGCTGGGCCGCCGCGCCAAGTATTACCACCTCACCGCGTCGGGCCGCCGTCAACTCGCGGTCGAAGCGGGGGAATGGGAGCGCATGGCAAACGCCATCGGCCGTGTGATGAAGCTCGCATGACGTTCAACGACCTGAAACTGAGGGTACGTGCGTTGCTCAGGCCCAACCGCGTCGAGCAGGAGCTCGACGAGGAGCTCGCCTTCCACATCGAGCGCGAGGCCAGAAAGCTGATCGATGAAGGCATGGCGCCGGCAGAGGCACGGCAACGCGCGCAGGCGCGCTTCGGATCGACGGCGCTGGCGGCCGATCGCTGCCGCGACGAGCGCGGCACCGCGGTCGTCGACAACACCATCCGCGACGTTCAGTACGCGTTGCGCACCTTCGGCAAGGCGCCACTCGCGGCATTCACCATTGTCGTAACGGTGGCCATCGGCCTTGGCGTCGTGGCGGTGCTGTTCACCGTTCTCAATACGCTCATCTTCCGCGTCGACCAGGTGCCAGACATCGGCGAGATGTACGCCGTCGAGCGGACCCAGGGGGCCAACGGCGGTCCCTCGCTGCTGACGCGTGCGATGTTCGACGCGTTGCGAGCCGAGACGCATGTCTTCACAGACGCATACGCCGCCGTGCCCGACATAGATCTGCACGTCGACGGCCGGAGGATGGCGGTCACGCTCGTCACCGGGAATTTTTTGCAGGTCGTTCGGGTCAATCCGGTCATGGGCCGCGCCCTCATGCCGGCCGACGGGGCGCGTTCGGGCGGCAACGCAGTGATCGTGCTGAGCCACAAGGGGTGGGATCGGCATTTCAATCGTGACCCGAACGTGCTCGGCCGGACAGTGCTCGTCAACGGCGCGCCGTTCGAGATCATCGGGGTCACCGCCGCCGGGTTCCGGGGCCTCGAGGTGGGCGGCCCCGACGTCTGGGCGCCGTTGTCGCAGCTGGGGCAGTTCCGTCCGATCGATCGCGGCCGCGAAGACGGTGTCGGCCTGGAGATCGTCGGCCGGCTGAGACCGGGCGTGTCGAAGGACGAGGCCCGCGCGGCATTGGCCGCCTGGGATTCGAACCAATCGGCGAACGCCGCCGACCGTCGCGCCACGAAGCTCGACCTGCTGCCACGGCGCGGTACCATCCCGCAGCCGCTGGAAGCCATCGTGGTCTTCGCACCGCTCTTCGTCGCGTTCGGATTGATCCTGATGATCGGGTGCGCCAACGTCGCCAACCTGTTGCTGGCGCGGGGAGTGGCCCGGCAGCGGGAGATCGGCATTCGACTGTCGCTTGGTGCATCGCGGCGGCGCATTGTCCGCCAGCTGATGACCGAGAGCGTGCTGCTGGCTCTGGCCGCGGCTGCGGGCGGTTACCTGATGTCCCGCCTCGCGCTCGAGGGCGCGGTTTACTGGGCAATGCGGACGATGCCGGTCGATATCGGCGATGTCAACCTCGACGTGCCGGCGGCCGATTGGCGGGTCGCGGTGTTTCTCGTGGTCGCCGCGGTGGCGGCCACCGGATTCTTCGCGCTGATGCCGGCGCTGCACGCGACGGCGATCGACCCGGTGCGGACGCTGCGCGGGGAACTGGTGAAAGACGCGAGGCCGGGCCGGGCGCGCAACGCGCTGATCGGCGTGCAGGTGTTTGCCTCGGCGCTGCTGCTGATCTGCGCCGCCATCTTTCTTCGCAGCGCCATCGCCTCTGCTCGATTCGATCCGGGTTTACGTACCGCTGATACGGTGTTGATCGACATCAACAGCGAGGCGACGCGCGCGGCCATGATTCAGGCAGTGACGAGCGACGCGACGGTCACCGCATACGCTGCCGTCAGGCCGCAGTTGCTCGTCCCGCTGCGCGTTGCCTTCGCCGACAACGGCGCCGGCAAGACGCCGGTGGTGTTCAAATCCGCTTCGGGATCGTACTTCGATGTGCTCGACATTCCCATCGTGCGCGGCCGCACGTTCATGCCATGGGAACGCGATCATCATCCGGTGGCGATCGTCTCGGAATCCGTGGCACGGGCGTTGTGGCCCGATGGCAGGGGCGTGGGCGAGACGTTCCGGCTCGAACCCGATTCCGGCGTCCAGCGCCCCGACGGGGTTCTCACGATCAATCCCGACGCGCCCGCCGATGACGGGCTGGTGCACCCGCGGTTGGTCACGGTGGTCGGCGTGGCTCGAGACGTGCCAGGATTCCGCATCACCGACGTCAAGGAGGCCGGCGTGTTCCTTCCCACAGGCCTCGATGTCGCGAAGACGTCGATCGTGGCCCGCGTGCACGGCGAGCCGAACCTGGCGCGGCAGGCGCTGCTCGACCACCTGACCAAGGTCGATCCGAACATGGGGATGATCATCACCATGGGCACGGTGGCGCGGCTCGAGACGTTTTTCCTCCAGATCGCGTTCTGGGTGTCGCTCATGCTCGGCGGGCTCGCTCTGTTGCTGACCGTATCGGGGTTGTTCAGCGTGCTGTCATATCTGGTCGAGCAGCGAACCCGGGAAATCGGCGTACGAATGGCGCTCGGCGCCTCGGCGCGCACGGTTACGCAATTGATACTCGCCCAGACGACGCGGCCGGTGATGGCCGGTTTGATCGCCGGCGCAGGGCTTGCCGCAGCACTCGCAACGGCGGTGCTGGCGACGCCGGCCGGCGCGCTGATCTCGCAAATCGTGCACGTCACCGATCCGGTGGCCTATCTCGCGAGTCTCGGCGTGATCGCGGCGGCGTGCCTGTTCGCGGCGTGGATTCCCGCTACGCGCGCAGCGAAGATCGATCCCATGCGCACGTTGCGACAGGAATAAGCCGCTTCAGGCGTCCGCGTCTCCGCCCAGCAGCTTGCAATCGACGTCGCCGACGGCGAGCAACTACGTTACTCGCGCAGGAGTCGCGGCTGCGCTCGCAGGAGCTGCCCGCGTGGGTCGTGTGACCGAGGCGCGCGCGGAGTGCGCAACGGTCATTCGCCGGAGACTGGCCACACCTTGTCCGTGTGCCGAGGCACTCGTCGAGCGTGCCGAAGCACTGGCGTGGAACCACGGATGGGCGGCTACGCGGTCGCCGCAGCCTGTTCGCCGCAGCGCCCCACGAATTGCCGGAACTGGTGCGGCGCATGATTCCCTGCAGTGGCGGCCCCCATTTGACTGTGGTTCACATCTGGCCGCCACTCGTGTCGTGATGCTCACAGGAGTTTGCCGCGGGCGGCGATTTTATCGATACGATAACAAATTAGCACTATAATCAAACCGATGTCCGTGCTGACGTTCACTTCACTCGCGCTCATTGGGATGCAGCACCAGCGACCATGATTCCGAGGGTCCTGCTCACCGGCGCCAGCGGATA
>DASPFV010000085.1:0-36227 GCA_035620975.1 Vicinamibacterales bacterium | reverse complement strand
CCGCCGGGTGCGGATTCCCACTCCACGGCCGGAATCCGGTCGCGGCCCCGGCTCAGGTCGACCTGACCTCGCCGGCTGCCGTGATCCTGTATCGAGCCGTAGGCCCAGAACGGCGTGCTCGTGTCCAGCGTCACGTTGTAGAACTGCGCGCCGCCGGCCGACGCCGCGAACTTCCAGCTCCTGCCCGCGTCCTCCGACGAGTTGAACCCGCCGTCGTTGGCGTTGTAGAGGATCGCCGGGTTCTTCGGGTCGATCCAGAGTCCGTGGTGGTCGCCGTGCATGCCGCGCAGCGTCTGGAACGTCTTCCCGCTGTCGCGCGACACGTGGAGCCCGAGGCCGAGCGTGTAGATGGTGTTCTCGTCGGTGGGATCGACCCGCATCTGACCGAACACCCAGCCGTAGGTGCCGGAGTGGCCCATCATGA
Organism: Vicinamibacterales bacterium; assembly: GCA_035620975.1. Lineage (GTDB taxonomy): Bacteria > Acidobacteriota > Vicinamibacteria > Vicinamibacterales > 2-12-FULL-66-21 > DASPFV01. Next base: position 35,803 of record DASPFV010000085.1, on the reverse strand, counting down.
AATCGTCGTTCTCGGTGACGCGGCGCCACGTCCTGCCCTTGTCGTCAGTGCGATAGATCTCTGCGGCCCTGATCCGGCTTTCAACGATCGGCCGCCCGTAGGCGTCGCGCTCGTTCTCGCGCGGCGGCCGGCCTTCGTCGTAGTTGTCCACGAACGCGTAGAGCACGCCCGGCTTCGACCTGGCGGTATCGATGCCGATCCGGCCGCGGAAGCGCGGCTCGGGAAGCCCCTCGCTGGCTTCGATCCAGGTCCTTCCTCCGTCGGTCGTCTTCCAGATGCCTCCCTGGTCGTAGCCGGGCTCGACGCGCGGGTCGCTCCACTTCCGCCTGATCCGCTGCCACATCGCGGCGTACAGCGTCTCGGGGTCGGACGGATCCATGACCAGGTCGGCCGCTCCGGTGCGCTCGCTCCGGTAGAAGATCTTCGTCCAGCTGTTCCCGCCGTCGACGGTCTTGAACACCCCGCGCATGTCGTTATCGGTCCACGCGTGCCCTGTTGCGGCGACGTAGACGATGTCGGGATTGGTCGGATGAACCAGGACGCGGGCGATCGTGTGCGTGTCGGTGAGGCCCGCGTGGATGAACGTACGGCCGCCGTCCGCCGACTTGTAGACGCCGACGCCTGCCATCGACGCGCGGAAGAGGTTCGCTTCGCCCGTGCCGATCCAGACGATGTCGGGGTTCGAGGGCGCCACGGCGATGTCGCCGATGCTCGTGGAGGCCGCGTGCTCGAAGACTGCCTGCCACGTCGCGCCGTTGTCGTCCGTCTTCCAGACGCCGCTCGTCGCATACGCGGCGTAGATCCGCCGGGTGGCGCCCCTATCGGCGACTTCGACATCCGTGGCGCGCCCGCTGATGTTGGTCGGACCGAGGTACTGCCATGGCACGTCGCGCGATGGCGAGGCCTGCGCCATGGCCCGGTGTGCGTCCCAGGCGTTCAGCAGGTACGCGGCGTCGGCTTTCGACGCCGGCTGCGCCCGGAGCGCGGGCAGGGCCGCGAGGGCGGCCACGATCGCCCCAGACACCCAGAACCCGACCCTCGCACGCGCAGTGGTTCGCATGGGTGAATGATAAGGAAATCGGTGGAACCGGGTCGCGGATCGCCAGGCGGACCCACAGCTGGACCCTGGGAGCTGAGATTCGCCTCCCGCTCCCAGGCGTCGAGCACTCAGTGCACTTCCACGCCGACCGGGCAGCTCACGCCCGTCCCGCCCAGACCGCAGTAGCCGTTCGGGTTCTTCGCCAGGTACTGCTGGTGGTAGTCCTCGGCGTAGTAGAACTCCGGAGCCGGAAGAATCTCGGTCGTGATCGAGCCGTAGCCGCGCGTCGACAGCTGCTGCTGATACGCCTCGCGCGAGCGCTCCGCCGCCACGCGCTGCGCGTCGTTCGCGTAGTAGATCCCGGAGCGGTACTGCGTCCCGACGTCGTTGCCCTGGCGCATGCCCTGCGTGGGATCGTGGTTCTCCCAGAAAGCCTTGAGCAGCCTCTCGTACGACACCTTGGAGGGATCGAACACCACGAGCACGACCTCGTTGTGCCCGGTCATCCCGGTGCAGACCTCACGGTAGGTCGGGTTCGGCGTGTACCCGCCAGCGTAGCCCACGGCCGTCGTGTAGACCCCCGGCAGCTGCCAGAACTTGCGCTCCGCGCCCCAGAAGCAGCCCATGCCGAAGAGCGTCCGCTCCAGCCCGGCTGGAAACGGTTCGGTGAGGCGAGCGCCGTTGACGAAATGCCGAGCCGGCACGTCCATCTTTTCGGCGCGGCCCGGCAGCGCCTCGTCCCTCGCCGGCATCTTCGTTTTCTTGTCCCAGAACACGTGATTCCTCCAGTAAGGCCAACCCCGCAGGCAGGGCTCGAATTCCCGAACGTCGCAGAGATTACAGTCTGCACGACGTGGCCAGACGCCCTGGGCCATGGCACCCCTCGCACTCAGGGCGCGAAGGACACCAGGCGCACCTAAGGTGCCTTCCGCGCTTCGTAGGTTACATACGCGAACCGTTTCGAGTCTGGCGCCCACGAGTTCACGTTGATCGTGCCCTGGCCGCCAGTGATCTCGGCGAGCACCCGGGGCTCAGCCTTGCCGGATCGATCGCCCGACAGTGTGATCATCCGGAGCTGGATGGCCAGGTTTCGATCGTTGTGGCCCACCGTGCCGGCGGGGAACGACAGGAACACCAGCGACCGTCCGTCCGGCGAGGGGTGCGGGAACCAGTCCTCGAGCGGATCGCCGGTCACGCGCTCCGCCCGGGAGTCGTCCCGGCCCGCGCCGTCGGCCGGCATGCGCCAGATGTCGGATCCGCCCGCGCGATCCGAATTGAAGTAGATCCACTTCCCGTCTGGCGAGTAGTCGGACCCATCGTCGTGCGCCGGATCGGTGGTCAGGCGCTCTTCCGCTCCGCCGGCCGCCGGCACGCGGTAGATGTCGTACTGCTTGCCGTCGCGGTTCGCGACGAACGACAGGAACTTCCCGTCTGGCGACCAGCCATGGAAGTAGCTCGGCGCGGCGGACACGACGAGGCGGACACCCGAGCCGTCGGCGTTGGCGACGTAGACCTGTGACTGGCGCGAGGACGGCGAGGAGGCCGAGAGCGCGATGAGCCGGCCGTCCGGCGAGTAGTCGTGATCGTTGTTGCAGCGCAGTGACTCGTCCAGCGCGAGCGGCTCGGGCGCGCCCCCGTCGACGGGAATGCGATAGAGCCGCCCGCCCGAGTTCGCCAGCAGGTGCCTGCCGTCGCGCGACCAGTTCGGCGCCTCCCACACGGCATCGGCCTGGTGCACCTCGCGGCTCTTGCCGCCTCCGACGTCGTGGATCATGATGCGGCTCGCGTATCGCGGTCGAGCCTGCTGCGGCGCCGCGGTCTGCACGGCCGAAGCCGCCTCCGTCACCCCGGCTGGCCAGCTCCCGTCCGGCATGGGGACGGGGCGGAGGCGCGCCGGGTCGACGACCACGTGTTTCACGCGCTCGCGCCGCCAGGTGTACGTGATGTGCACGCGGCCGTCGGAGGACTGGATCACGGCCGGGTACGAGTACTCGCCGGGCTCGCGCTCGAGCACGAGCGCCGCCTCCCACGTCCTGCCATCGCGCGACAACGCCACGTTCAGCGGCGTGCGTCCCTTCGGCGTGTGGTTGTAGACGATCAGGTGGCGGCCGTCCCGCAGCGTCACGGCATCGGTCCCGGCGCTCGGATTGGGCAGGCCGGTCAAGGTCGTCGCCGTCCACGTCTTTCCGCCGTCCTCGGACCACGTCTCGAAGACGCGGTGCGAGCGCGTGCGCCCGAGCGCCTGCAGCCGTCCGCCGGAGTGGATCAGGATGCTCGGCTGAATGGCGTCGACTGGCGGCCCCGACGGATCGGGCAACTTCACGACGGTCCAGGTTCGACCCTCGTCCTCGCTGCGCTCGAAGTGCACGCGCCACCGGCTCGGGCGCTCGTCGGTCTCGGTGCTGCTCGGGCTGACGATCGCGCCGGCCACCCGCACCGGCTTGTTCTTGATCGGTCCCAGCACGCCGTCGGGCAGACGCGTGGCTCCTCCCCACGTACGGCCGTTGTCGCGCGAGGTTAGGGTCATGCCCCACCACGTCCGCGGCGTGGGCCCCACCTTGTAGAAGAGCGTGAGCGAGCCGTCGGCCATCACGAAGAGGACCGGGTTCCAGCAGGGATGGCGCGTGCCGTCGGGCTGCACGCCGGTGGCGACCTCCACAGGCGTCGTCCAGCGGCCGCCCGCGTGGCGGGACACCCAGATGCCCACGTCCGGCGCGCCCTCGCGCGTGCCGCCGAACCAGGCCGCGACGAGTCCATCCCTGGTGTCGGCGATCGTCGAGGCGTGAGCGCTCGGGAACGGCGCCTGCTCGTAGATGAATCCGGACTCGACGATCGGCCCGGCCGGCGCGGGGGATTGCGGTGCCGTGACGAGAACCGTGGCGGCCATCGGCAGCGCGAGCAGGATCGATCTCGTGGGCATGATCACCTCGCCGGTCGGAGCATCGGCACCAGCGTTGGCGAGCGGCCGACCTGGATCCGGCCAAGCTCCTCGAAGCCGTGGCGCCTGTACAGCGTGATGTTTCGAGGATTAGTGGACTCGAGATACGCGGGCAGGTGCTGGCGATCGCACTGCTCCAGTGCGTACCGCATCAAGGCATCCCCATAGCCCTGTCCCTGCCGGGCTGGATCCACGCCGATGAGTGGCAGATACCAGTGCGCCTCGTGCGGATGGGAACGGCCCATCTGCTCCATCACCGCGAACAGGTCCTGACGGATGTCGTCCGACACGGTGGCCTGGGCGATCTCCCCCATCGTCTGCTCGTCGGGCGCGACACCCGGCTTCAGCCAGAGCGCGGCGCCGGCGAAATCGCCGCTGCAGAACGCACCGCCATGGACGAACGCACCGCCCGCGAACGCACGCGTGAAGCGCGGCATGGTTGCCAGGTACGTGTGCGGCGCCGGCCAGCACCACCGGGCCATCGGGTCCGTGGAGAAGGCGAGGACCACGGCACCGACGGCCGCCGCCTCCTCGGCGGCGGATGGCACGCGGACTGTCGGAACTGGCATGCGACCTCCGAAGCGAACCGCGATGATAACGCACTCGCGTTCGCGCGCCCGCGACAGCAGCTCACCTGGCATGCGCGACCGCATCGATCAGTCGCCGGATGTTGGCGTCCAGCAGCTCGGGATCGTCCACCGACGGCAGCGATCTGGCAATCACGACAACGGGCGAGCCCTCTGTGGCCCGCAGCACAGCCGGGGGACCCGGAGACGCCTCCCACCGGAGCACGACGATCGTGCCGGACGCCGGGCCGGCCGCCCAGGCCTTCAGCGCACGCTTCGTGTCGCTGAACCAGTGGTCCCGGCAGCACGAGAGCGCCCGCGGGGACACGATGAACACGTGCCGGGTCGCATCGCGGCCGGTAAAGGGCGGCTGGACGGCAAAGGGCAGCACCCACTCCCAGCTCCTGGCCGGCACGCCGACGATCAGCAGCGCCCCGCGTTCAGCCGCCAGCGCGTGCCCGGCCACGCCGCGGACGGCCTGCTGGGACACCGCGGCCATCTCGCTGTACTCCTCGACAGCGCCGCGGAGCCCGGCTGCGTAGAACAGGAGCACGGCGAGGACACCCGCCGTACGCAACCACGTCGGCCGCCGTACGAGGAGCTGCCCCAGGCCCTCCGCTGCCAGCCCCAGCACCACGGCCCAGCCCGCGGCGGCCAGATAGACGTGCCTGGGCGAGTGGTAGCCGGCCACGAGGATCGGCGCGACGCCGATGGCCCACCATACCGGACCAAAGTAGATCAGGCGAAGCACCATGTCGCTCCGACTGCCGCGCGCGGCGAGGGCCAGCCCGATCGCGGCCGCGATGAACAGGGCGGCCAGCCACGTCCAGACCCGCCCGTCCGGCTGCCCCGTCACGACGTGCGTCAGATGCGCGCCGACGAAACCGATGAACTGCTCGACCATCTGCGTGCTCAGCGTGCTCTCCCTCGCGACCTGCCCGAACAGGAGATAGCGGAGCCCCAAGTAGCCGGCGGTCATGAGGGCGAACGGAATGTAGGGTGCACCTGGTGCCCTTCGTGCCCCGGGTGCGAGCGTGCCGGAGTGCGAAGGTGCGACGGTGTTGGAGTGCGGTGCGAGGGTGCCGGGCTGCGAGGGTGCCACCGTGCCAGGGTGCGACGGGGCCGGGGTGCCAGGCTGTGACGGTGCCCGGGTGCCGGCCTGCGCAGAGTAGCGGGCGAGCAGCAGGTCGTAGAAGACCAGCGTCCCGAGCATCGTGATGGTGTTCTGCTTGGTGAACAGCGCGACGAAGAACCAGGCGAGCGACCACGCGTAGAGCCGGCGGGAGGACGAGCCGCGCGCGCGCCAGCGCACGTAGGCCAGGAACGTCGCCAGGTAGAACAGCGAGGGCATCGAGTCCACCCGACCCGTGATCCACGCGACACTCTCCGTGTGCACGGGCAGCAGTACGAATACCAGCCCGGCGAATGCCGCCGCCCGAAGGCTCAGCCCCGCTGCCTCGCGCGCGATGGCGAACAGCAGCACGCCGTTCAGCGCGTGGAGCCCGATGTTCAGCACGTGATGCGCGACGGGGGATGCGGCACCCCACAGCGACGTGATCTGATACGACAGCGCGGGGAACGGCCGGACCTCGTCAGGGAGATACCCCCAGATGTTCTCCATCCAGGACGTATAGAACCAGCGGGGGAACCACGTCGCAGGCTTGCTCGAGAGCAGCCGGACCACGCCGAAGTCGTCGCGGACGAAGTAGTCGTCTACAGTCGCCAGGTACGGCACGATGGCCGCCGCGCAGATCAGCAGGAGCGACAGACGGACCTGGAGACGCGTTTCGACAGGGTAACCACCGGTTGCAGCCGCCAGCATGCCGCCGACCCCGGCGCTGGCGCCCGAAGGCAGAGGCCCCGACCGCGCGTCGCTCGCGGCAACCGGCGATCGAGTGCCGCCGCCGGACCGCGAGCGTGCATCACTCATCGCAAGCGATACTTCAGGATGATGCCGATCATGCGCAACCCCGTGCCCAGGGCGCCCCGGAAGTTGCCGGTGATCTTGGATTCTCCCACGCGCCCGCGATAGTTCACGGGGATCTCGATCACCTTCAGTTCCTGCTTCAACGCCACCATCACCATCTCGGGCAGGAAGTGGGATCCGCCCACGGTGAGGTGCGGCTGGATCTGCTGCAGCGCGGCACGGTGCGTGAGGCGCAGCGTGCAGCCGCAGTCGCTGAGCGAGGGCGCGTCATGGAGCACCTGCAGCAGCTTGGCGACCGCCCAGTTACCGATGCGCAGGAACCACCCCATGTTCGCCTGCGCCCAGATCAGCTCGCGCGTCGTCCGCGTGCCGCAGACCATGTCGAAGTCGTCGGCGTACGCGAGCAGCTTCAGCACGTCGCGGCCCACGAACGTGCCGTCTGGCTCTGCCAGGATCACCAGGTCGCCCGTCGCTTCCGCCAAGCCGCGCCGCAGGGCATGCCCGTAGCCCTGGCGCGGCTCGCGCACGATCCGGGCCGGCGTCTTCGCGGCCTCCTCCGCCGTTCCGTCGCGCGAGTTGTTGTCCACGACGACGACCTCGTCGACGACCCCCGGCACGAAGAAGTCCTGCACCGCCGCTCGAATGGAGTGCGCCTCGTTGTAGGCCGGCAGGACGACGCTGACCGTCTTGGAGCCGTACATGCCCTCGCCTCAGCCCTTCCGCGCGACGACGAGCATCTGGCCCGCACGCGGCTTGATCGGGGACGCCAGGTAGGCCCGCACCGTCCACCACGTGGCCGGCACGCGCCGGTTCCGCATCGAGTACGGGAGGAAGCGCGGCTGCACGCGATCGATCTCGAAGCCCCTCGCGCGCATCAGGTTCGGCAGCGACACGTCCGTGAAGATCGACCGGTGCGTGTAGTCGTCGAAATAGCGGCGCCAGGCGTAGCGGAAATTCGGCTGGATCACGAGGAACCGGCCGCCGAACCGCAGCAGCGTGTGTACGTCGGCCACCACGCGGGCGGCCGTATCCGGATCGAAGTGCTCCAGCACGTTCGAGGCGAGCACGACGTCGAACGTGCCGGAGCCGAGCATGCGCAGCTCGGTCGAGGCGTCGAGCACGGCCGTCTGCACGTCGGGGGCGGCGTGGCGCGCGACGTCGGGCCAGCGGTCGACGGCCACCTTCCGCGCCGCGCGGACGGCGTTGATCCACGCGCAGTAGCCCGCGCCGATCTCGAGCACGTGCGAGCTCGCCGGCACCCAGGGCGCCAGGTGATCGGCGATCGCCTGCCAGACCCGCGCGCGCGCAGGATCCTCCGGCAGGTGGACGGCGTGATAGGCGTCCGCCGCGTCTCCGGGGGCGGTCATCGGGTGCGCTTCATTCTACAGGGTGCGGTCGCGTCACGAGGTCGGACCGGCGCGGCCTATCGCTCCGGAAAGCTCGCGAACCCGCAGTCCCGGAAGTCGCGATCGAAGGTGAACGAGCCGTCGAGGCCGAGCGCCCGGATGACGGCGAAGCTCACCGCGTCCACCAGGCTCAGGCGCTTGTCCGCGAACCGACGCAGGTCCGCCAGGCCCGCCCGCACGAGCGGCGGATCGACGAACAGCACCTCGTAGCGCCGGCTGCTCAGGAGGGCGGCGCCGACGTCAGCCGCGCGAGCGGCGCCGGCCCGCGCGCGGATGCGCGTCACGGTCTCGCTCAGGATGAGCTCGGTCAGCACGAACCTCGTCCCGGCCGCCTCCCGCACGAATCTTCGCGCCCTGTCGTGAAGCGCGTCCTGCGGGTTGAACAGCGCGAGCAAGGCGCCGGTGTCCACGAGCAGCTTCACGGTCCGGTGCCTCCTTCGGCCATCGGTACAGGTAGTGATCGTGGTTGAGCGCTTCGTCGTCCGGCTCGAACGGCGTCGCGCCGACGAGCGCGTCCACGGGATCGGGCGAGTCGCTCCTGGTGCGTCCGGTCGCAGCGTCCCGGCCCAGGTACTGAGCCACAGCCTCGCGAACGAGCGCGGCCACCGGCACACGCCGACTGGCCGCTCGGAGGGTGAGCTCTCGGTAGGCCTCGGCCGTCAGCCGGATATTCGTGGTCGTGTATTTCATACCGCGGTACCATGGTATCACTGGGTGGGATCTGATCTCCCCTCGAGGGCCGCCAGGTCACCTTGCGGTTCGCGCCACACCGCCGGCAGGTTCTTCGTCACTTCGATCCCCTCGAACGGCCGGCTCTGACGCGCGCCCTGTGCCTTCACCCACGCCGCCATCCGCGCCAGCCCCTCCTCGAGCTCCGTCGCGGGTCGCTCACCGAAAACCCGCCTGAGCTTCTCGTGCGACGAATGCGCGTGCGGCACTTCGTGTCTCGCCGCCAGGTGGGCGATCCCGGTGTCGGTGCCCATCGCACGCGCCACTGCCCTGGCCAGCGCCAGCAGGGTGCACGGCTGGTCCGCGCCGACGTTGTACACCTGGTTCCACGCCTCCGGCCGCTCGACCGCCTCCGCCATGATCGGCGCCACGTCGTCGACGTAGCTGAACGCCCGCGTCTGGGTGCCGTCGCCGAAGATCGTCATCGGCCGGCGCTGGAGGATCTGGTTCATGAAGATGCCAACCACGTTGCGGTAACGATCGGCGATGTTCTGCCGCGGTCCGTACACGTTGTGCGGGCGGAAGATCAGGTAGTCGAGGCCGAACATGTTCCGGCAGGCGGCCAGCTCGCGCTCGACGGCGTACTTCGCGATGCCGTACGAGTCTTCCGGCTCCGGCCGCGTGTCCTCGGTCATCGGCAGCTCCGGGCTCGCGCCATAGACCGCGATGGACGACGTGAAGACGAAGCCGCGGACGCCGGTGTTGACGGCGGCGTTGAGGAGGGTCACGCTGCCGAGGACGTTGTTGGTGTAGTTGAAGCGCTTGATGAAGTGGCTCAGCCCTTCGGCGGCGTACGCGGCGAGGTGATAGACGTAGTCGAACCGGACCCGCTCGAACAGCGCGTCCACGAGCGGCACGTCCGTGATGCTGCCGCGCACGAACCCGGCCGCTGGCGGGATGTTCGCCTCGAACCCGCCGCTCAGATCGTCGAGGACCGTCACGTCGTGGCCCCGCGCGAGCAGCGCGTCGGCGACGTGGGAGCCGATGAACCCGGCGCCGCCCGTGACCAGAATGCGGCTCATGCTGATATCAGTACCTTTTTCGCCACGCGGGTCTGCACACCACACGCCTCGGCGTCGATACCTGGGGAGGTGCTGCGCGGAAGCGCGCTCGCTCGTCAGTCAGCTTACCGGACGCGCAGCTCGCCGCGCACCAGCGTCATCGGACCGAACACCGGTTGACCGAGGCGCCCGGCGTCGACGCCTATCGTGCCGTTCAGGCTGTAGGGGATGCCGTCCACCTGGCCGCCGCGCCGCAGCGTGGTCGCAAGTCCCGGAAGGTCGGCGAAGCTGATCGAGAGATCGATGGGCACGACCGACTCCTGCCCCGCCCCGAGCGGCAGCCCCAGCGGAAAGTCGGCCGATGCCGCGCGGGCATCGTCGAGGAAGAGGGTTCCCGACAGCGTGCCGAGTGTGACGCCGAACGGATTCGGGTTCGTGACCTTCGTCCAGATGCGCACCGCTGCGCCGCCGAGAGGGCGATCGGCGGCCGGGCCGACGATCCGGATCTCGGCACGCTGCCCCTCCGCCTCCTCGAATCGAGGCGCCTGGACCAGCGCGCGCAATTCCTGGAGCGTTGCGCACCCCGTCGAACAGAGCAACGCGACCGTCAGCGCTGTGCCGAACTGCGACATCCGTCGCGTCGTCTGCCGCCGCTCCACGTCCGCGTCCCTCCTCGATCACCCCTCCTGCAAAGACAGCACCACGATCACGACGAGGATGACAAGGAGCACCAGCAGCGCGATCTTCCAGGGGCTCTTCGGGTACTGGCCCGCGATCTTCCCCGTGCAGCCGTTGACCACCACCTGGTACGGCTTCGCCCGGTACTGGTAGGTCAGCAGCCAGACCGGGGCGAGGATGTGCTTGAAGGTCCGGCCCGAGAACACCGGATGGATGCGCAGGTTCCGGTACGTGTCGCCCGGCACCTGCGATGCCGCCATCTCGCGCAGCTGCGCCTTCATCGCCTCTTCCGACGCCTGCGCCGCGTCGACCAGCACCACCTGGTAGTGTTCGACGACGAAGCCGGAGAGATAGCCCGTGCTGTAGGGAACGAGCTCGGTCGTCGGGAACGGCTCGACCTGCTTCAGCAGCGCGTGCGAGACGCCCCGCGTGCCGGGGATCGGCTCGTCGTCGAAGAAGTGCCGCACCTCGCCGGATGCCGGCTCCCACCGGACGTGACGCACCTGCCGCCTCTGCGAGCGTCCCTTGCTGTCCCGGTAGGTTTCGGTCGTGTAGTAGTAGTGCCCGGCGTCGGCATTCCACGGGCAGACGGCGTGCGCGTCGAAGGTCCAGTACGGGATATAGACGCCGTGCACGCGGTCCACCATGGCGCGCTTCTTCAAGGCGCCGGGAGCCAGCCATTTGCTGGCGTACCAGCGACGGATCTGCTCGCGGACCTGGCTTTCGGTGACCTTGAAGGGCAGCAGGCTCTTGGGCCGGATCGGCGCCTTGATCTCGGTATAGTCGACGAGGGCCGGCGAGCCGCAGAAGTCGCAGTTCTGTCCCACGCGCGCCGGGTCGAAGACCGACACGGCCTTGCAGCTCTGGCACTGGACCGTGCGCGTCGCCGTCTGCCAGCCGCGTTCCTGATCGGGCAGCTCCCGCAGCGCGCGGACGAGGTCCAGCTCCTCGATCGCGCCGGTGGCCGCGTCGACCGTGAAGGGGGCTTCGGTGCCGCAGAAGGGGCAGACCAGGAGCTGCTTCGCCGGGTTCCACTCGGCCTGTGCGCCGCACGCCGCACAGGGGTACTTGTCGAGTGCCGCGATCTCGGTCATCGGGACGTCAATAGCGCCGAGCCTTGAAGAGCCCAGAGAGGCTGGCGAAGGCTGGGGGGAAGGCTGGGGTCAGGTCTTGCAATGACGTACGGATGTTGCAGTGCAAGACCTGACCCCACCCCTTCACCTGGCCAGATACTCCTCCAGCGCACTGCGCTTGATCCGGTACGAGGTGCCGATCTTCTTCGCCGACAGCTCGCCCGACTCGATGATCGCCATCACGTCCGGCTCGGGCACGCCGAGCGCCTTCGCGACGTCGGCGGGCGCGAGCAGGTCCGGCAGGACCACCGCGGCCGTCGCCGCGCTCGCGGCCGCGCCCGACGGCATGCCCTGCTGCTGCATGATCTGCTGGGCGATCGACAGGCCCACCGCCAGCTCGGTGGCCATCCCGCCCGAGCTGCCCCCCTTCTCCATTCCCTGCGCCATCTGGAACTTCACGTAGTCGTTCAGGTTCCCGACCGCCGCCATGCTCGACCGCTTGTCGATCGCCTGCTCGACTTCCGGCGGCACGGAGACGTTCTCGACGATGAAGCTGGCGACCTCGAGACCGTACTTGGCGGTGACGACGGGATTGATGACGGGCAGCAGCGCCTCGCCCAGCTCCCCGTAGCGGCTCGCCACGTCGAACACGGGAACCCGCGCCGTCGCGAGCGCGTCCGCGAACACGCTCACCACCCGCGACCGCATCGTGTCGGCGAACTCGTCGAGCCGGAAGTTGTGGTCGGAGCCGGCGACCTCCTTCAGAAACAGCTTCGGGTCGACAATCCGGAAGTCGTACGTCCCGAACGCCCGCACCCGCACGATGCCGAGATCGTTGTCGCGCATCATGATCGGATTGGCCGTTCCCCACTTGTTGCCCGTGAAGAGGCGCGTATTGAGGTAGTAGACGTCCGCCTTGAAGGGCGAGTTGAAGCCGTACCTCCACGATTTCAGCCGCGTGAGGAGCGGGATGTTGTCGGTGGTCAGGGTGTGCTTGCCGGGCCCGAACGTGTCGCCGAACTCACCCAGATACACGAACTGCACCTGCTGGGACTCCCGGACGATGAGCTGCGCCCCGTTCTTGATGGCCTTGTCGTCGTCGGGAAAGCGATAGGAGAGCGTGTCGCGCGAGTCATCCGTCCAGTCGATGATCTCGATCAGCTCGCCCTTGATGAAATCCATCAGGCCCATGTCAACGCCTCCAGACACACAGCGAATCGAACCTTGAACCTTGAACCTTGAACGCGCATTATTCTACGGCCAGCCCATGACGACAAACGCCGGCTCGCTGCACTGCCCGAACTGTGGCGCGGCCGCGGACCCGTCCGCGCGGCGCTGCCCCTACTGCCGCGCGCGCCTCGCGACCGTGAGCTGCCCGTCGTGTTTCGCGCTGATGTTCGACGGTGCGGCGTACTGCCCGCATTGCGGGGCGGCACGCGCCCGCACCGAAGCGGCCGGCGCCGACCTCCGCTGCCCGGCCTGCCGCGAGGCCCTGCGGCGCCTCGATCTCGGCGCGACGCCGCTCCTCGAGTGCGAGGCCTGCGATGGCGTGTGGGTCGACGCGGACGTGTTCGAGCGGCTCTGCGCCGATCGCTCGAGCCAGGCCGCGGTGCTCCACCGGCTCGGGACGCGGGCCGTCGTCGAGACCCGCGGGCCGGTGCGCTACCGCCCCTGCCTGCGGTGCGGCAAGATGATGAACCGCGTCAACTTCGGCCGGGTCTCCGGCGCCGTGGTCGACGTCTGCCGCAGCCACGGAACGTTCCTCGATGCCGGCGAGCTGCACCAGATCGTCTCGTTCATCCGCGCCGGCGGCATGGAACGCGTGCGCCAGCTCGAGATCCAGGAGCTCAGGGACGAGCAGCAGCGCCTGCGCGACGCCCAGCGGCTCGGGGCGCGCGCCTCGTCCGGCACACCCAACGCCGTCACGACCAGCGACACCCGGGCGCTCCACGAAATGCTGAGAGCCCTAATCGGGAAATGACATTGCCGATTGCCGAGTGCGGATTGCCGATTGCATTTCAGCAATGCGGGATTGTCGATTGGTGATTGGCGATTGTGGATTGCGGATTCGCTCACGTCTGCGCCACCTGGTGCCGACGTCGCCGCGGCGCGCGGGCCACCCTCCCGGGCCGCTACGGATTCCGCGCTTCGTGGCCGGGCGCTATCGAAATCGGCGACAATCAGGAACCACGCAATGGCGAAAAAGCATCCGGCATTCCGCACTCGGCAATCGGCAACATCAGATGGGCTCGAAATTCAGCGCTACCCCATTGATGCAGTAGCGCAGTCCGGTGGGTGGCGGGCCGTCGTCGAACACGTGGCCGAGGTGGCCGCCACACCGGCTGCAGTGCACCTCGGTGCGCGTCATGAAATGGCTGCGATCGACCGTCGTCCCGATCGCGCCTTCAATCGGCGCGAAGAAGCTGGGCCAGCCCGTCCCGCTTTCGAACTTCCGCTCGGCCTTGAAGAGCGGCTGTCCGCAGCCCGCGCAGTTGAAGGTGCCCGGGCGCTTCTCCTGGAGCAGCGCGCACGACCCCGGCCGCTCGGTCGCGTGCTGCCGCAGCACCATGAACTGCTCGGGCGTCAGGATCCGGCGCCACTCCTCTTCCGTCTTGACGACTGCGAACGTCTCGCTCTGCTGCATCGTTAGCGCTCCAATGTAGCCTGGGATTCAAGGTTTCGGGTGCCGGGTTCCGGGTCCTGGCTCCTGGTTCGAGCTCGTCACCTGGCCGGCTCGATCACTGCAACTACTGTTACGCCGTCAGCACGCCTATTTCGCCTGCTCCGCGATCTCCAGCACGTCGGCGGCCGGCAGGATTACCGGCAGCAGACCCATGCCTTCGGTGCCGCCGATCATCGCGAACATCCCCGTCCGGGCGGTCTCGACCTGCCGCAGCGTCAGCAGGCCGACGATCCTTCCGTTTGCGAGGAATGCCGGGACGCCCATGCCGGCCGGGGTCGTGCCGGCCAGCACGAAGAACGTGCGCGGCTTCTCGATGATCGCGCCGATGTCGTAGACCGAGGCCGACGCCGTCCACGCGCCGACGCGCCCGAGCCGCGAGAGGACGAGGACCTCGTCCAGCACCGCGGGCCGCCCGGAGTCGGACAGGCTCACTGCCACCAGCGGCTTCCCCGGCGCCGTCGTCGGTCTCAGGAACGCCAGGTCGAGGTCCTCGTCGCGGAGCACGATCTTTGCCGGCAGCTCCTCGCCGTCAGCGAGCCGGATCTTCACGTCCGACGGCTCGCTGGTGATCTCCATCGGCGGCTGGCCGCCGCCGGCCGATCCCATCAGCTTGTTCATCATTCCGCCGGGATTGAGCGTGCGCAGGGACAGCACCGTCAGCCCCGACGGATCGATCACCGTGCCGACAGTGTCCACGGAGTCGTCCATGGCCTGGACCTCCCGGCCACCCATCGACATGCGCACCTTCAGGACGATCCTGACGTTCACCACCGCGTCCTGCCACTTGCGAATCACGTCCCGCGCGCCGACCCGGAAGTCCTGTGCCCCCGCCGCGCCGGCCCAGAGCGTGAGCACCGCAAGAATCCCCGTCAACGCCTGCTTCGTCACTGATTACTCCTACCACCACTGCGAACCAGGCACCTGGAGCCGGCACCAGGCACCAGAACCTGTTTCCAGGCACCAGGTGCCAGGTTTCACCGCCACCCGGTCTGGAGTTCGACGAAGAACGTCCGGATTCCCCGGCGCACGCGAAGGACGACTGCGGTGGGCCGGGCTTCGGCGATGCGCGACATCTTGTCCTGTACCTGTTCGACGCTCGACACCGCTTCGCCGTCGATCGCGAGCAGCAGGTCCCCGACGGCGAGTTGACCGAGGGCTGCCCAGCCGCCCTCGCGCACGGCATCCACGAGGACGCCCCCTTCGTCGTCCGGAATCCGCTCCTCGAGCCGATCCGCCGCCGCCACGTCCCGAACACGGAATTCGAAGCTCGGGTCCTCGTATTTCTTCATCTCGCGTGGCAGCCGGGGGGAAGCCTCGAGCGTGACGGGAATCACACGCTCGGCAGAGCCGCGGCGCACGGTGAGCGACACGATGGACCCGATCCGGTACTGGCGGATCAGCGTGGCGAAGAGCTCGCCGTCGGACGGTTGCACCGCCTCCAGGCGCTCGCCGTCGATCGCGGTCACGATATCGCCGACCTCGAGTCCGGCTCTGGCCGCCGAGCCGCCGATCACGCTGGTTACGCGGACGCCGGTCCGGCCGGGCAGGCCCAGCATCTCGGCCAGCTCGCGGGTCAGGACCTGCACGGTCACCGGCACCCAGGCCTTCCGCGCTTCGAGCCCCGGATCTTCGAGCCCGGGAGGCCTCAGATTCACGACGGTCAGGAGGCGCTCGCCTCCTCGATCGAAGGCCAGCAGCGCGTGCGCCCGTGCCGAAGCCGCGGAGGGAATCTGAGCCAGCCGCTCCTGGAGGCCCGTCAGGTCACGGACTTCTTCTCCATTCACCTCGACAATCACATCGTCCTCGCGCAGATCGGGCCTGGCTTCTGCGGCCGGGCCGCCCGGCCGGACCCCGCGGACCCGGGCGCCATCGCGGCGGCGGCGCAGCTCCTTGGCGGCCCAGGCGGTCACGTCCGATGCGGTGATGCCGAGTCCGGGCAGCTCGCGCACCGTCGCTTCGACCGGCTCGCGCTCGACCGGCACGAGCCGGATCGTGCGCTCGGTGCCATCGCGGAGCACGCGCGCCTCGACCGGCTGGCCGATCGGCAGCCGCATGACCAGCTGGTTGAAAACGGGGACCTCCTCGGCGAAGCGGACGTTCACGTCGTGCGGGCCGAGGGCCAGCAGGATGTCCCCCGAGTGGATTCCGGCCTGTTCTGCCGGCGACCCGGCGATCGCGCCTCCCACGAGCGCACCGCGGCTGCGGCCCGACGATCTCAGGAGCGGCTGGACCTCCAGGCCCAGCCAGCCCCGTCGCACCCGGCCGTCGCGGATGATCGCTTCGGCCACGGCGCGTGCGAGGTCCGAGGGGATGGCGCCGGCCAGGCCCATGCTGATCTCGTTCACGCCGACGATCTCGCCTGCCGCATTGACGAGCGGTCCGCCGGAGTTGCCGCCGAAAATGGGCGCGTCGTGCCCGATCCAGCGGACGATCGATCCCACGTCCTCTCCGTCGAGCGTCATGCGGTTGAAGGGCCAGAACATGCCCGGGAGGATCATCTCCGTATTGCTGACGATCCCCATGGTGACCGACTGCGAGAGAGCGAGCGGGCTGCCGAGCGCGAGCACGGGATCGCCCACCCGGAGCCCCGCCGACGTGCCGAACGTCGCGTACGGAAAGCGGCGGGACGCCGGCGGCCGGAGCTTCAGCACGGCAATGTCCGACAAGGGATCCGTCCCCACGAGCTCGGCGGGAATCTCTTCCCGGGTGGCCAGCGTGCAGAGGATCGAGCGCGTCCGCCCGGCGACGTGGTGGTTCGTGACGACGTGGCCGTCGGGGCTGATGATCGTCCCGCTGCCCGACGCCTCGCGCTTCAGCTCGCGGCCGTCCCGGTGGTCGAGCGTGACGACGTGGATGCGCACGAGGGCAGGGGCGACCTTGTCGAGCGCCGCCTGGATGGCGGGCCGCTGCTCCTGCGCGACGAGCCGGGATGGCAGACAGACGAACGCGAGAGAGACCAGGGCGGCCGCGGCAGCGCGCATCGTGAGATCTTATGCGACGAGCGGCGAGCGGGGTCAGGTCTTGCAATGACGTACCGGCGGACGACGGGCGCGCCCATGTACGTCATTGCAAGACCTGACCCCATTGGCACCCACGGCTGCCCCGGGCTGACCTCCTGACCCGGCTCTATCCAGCAACAAAGCCGCCCAGCAGATTCTGCGCGACGCGGAGGCGATACCGTGCGCTCGAGCGAAGGTCGTCGATCGGCGCGATGTCGGACGCGAGCGCGTCGACGGCGCGCCGGGCCAGCTCGGAACCAGGGACCTGCCCCTGCACGACCGCTTCGGCCTGTCGCGCCCGCACGACGGTAGCCGCGACACTGGCGAAGGCCAGTCGGGCATCCCGCACCCTCCCGCCCACGACGTCCAGCGCGCCGGCGAAGCACAGTTTCGAGATGGCCTGCGCGCGCCGCGTCCCCACCTTGCGGTACGACTGCATCCACCCCGCCCTCCCGCGGGGCAGCCGGACGGCGCGGATGAGCTCGTCCGGCGCAAGATCCATCTGCTTGTAGCCCGTGTGAAAGCGGTCGTAGGCGACGACGCGAACGCCTCGAACCGAGATCAGCTCGAGCGACGCGTCGTACACGAGGAGCGCCGGTGGCGTGTCGGCCGCGGGCGACGCGTTGGCGATGTTGCCGCCGAGCGTGCCGCGGTTCTGCGTCGCGACACCGCCGGTCTCGGCGGCGGCCCGGCACAGCAGCGGGAACTCGCGCCGCAGGACTTCGTGGCGCAGCACGTCGGTGTAGGTGGTCAGCGCGCCGAGCGTGATCGCCTCGCCGGTGACCTCGATCCCGCGCAGCTCGCGGAGGCCCCAGATGCTCAGGAAGCGCCGGTGCGACAGCGCGCCGGCCTCGAAGAGGACCATGAGGTCGGTGCCCCCGGCAAAGGGTCGCCAGCCACCGGGCGACTCGGCCAGCAGGCGCAAGGCCTCCTCGAGGCTCGCCGCCGCGCGGAGATCGTAGGACGGCAGGTACGATCTCATCCGCGGTCCTGCTCCGGGCCGCACGCGTGCAGGACGGCCTCGACGATCCGCATGTAGCCGGTGCAGCGGCACAGGTTGCCCGCCAGCGCCGTCCGGATCTCGTCGACGGACGGCCGCGGGTTCTCCTCCAGCAGCGTGACGGCCGCCAGCACCATCCCGGGCGTGCAGATCCCGCACTGGGCGCCGCCGTGAAGGATGAAGGCCTGCTGCACGGCGTGGAGCCGATCCCGGTCGGCCACTCCTTCGATGGTCGTGATGCCGGTGCCCTCTGCCTGCAGCGCCGGGACCAGGCAACTGTTGACCAGACGGCCGTCGATCAGCACGGAACAGGCGCCGCACTCGCCTTCGCCGCAGCCTTCCTTCGTCCCCGTCAGCCGCAGCTCCTGCCGGAGCACGTCGAGCAGCCGCGCCATCGGGTGCGTCTCGACCTCGACGGGTTCGCCGTTCACGCGACACCGCAGGTGGAACATGGGTCCTCAGTCCGGCTTTCAACGGCCAGCTCTCAGCTGCCCGAGCCGCCAGCTCCGTGGGGCGAGCTGCGGCACTCCAACAGCTCCATGACGACTTCCGGCGTCAGCGGCACCACGCGAGGATCGACGCCGAGGGCATGGGCAACGGCGTTGGCGATGGCAGGCGCGGCGCCGTCCATGGGCAGCTCGCCTATCCCCTTCGCCCCGCCCGGACCGTACGGGTAGGGCCGCTCCTCGAAGAACACGCGGATCGGCGGAAGATCCACCGACGTCGGCATGATGTAGTTCGTCATCTGCGCGTTCAGCATCCGCCCTTCGCGCCACACCACCCGCTCGTAGAGCGCCCACCCGATCGCCTGCGCGACGCCTCCTTCGATCTGCCCGGTGGCGAGAACCGGGTTGATGACTTTCCCCACCTCCTGCACGGCGACGAAATCATCGACGCGGACTTCGTACGTCGCGGTATCGACCGACACCTCCGCCACGTAGACCGCCCAGGCATACGTGCCGTAGGCGTCGCCCTGATACAACCGGTCGTCCCAGCGCAGGCCGGGAGGCGGCTGGTACTGCGCCGTCGAGCGAAGCGCGCCGAACTGCGAGATGTACTGAATACACGCGCGCCTCACATCGTCGCCCGACGCGTGCTCGGCCAGCAGCTCTGCCTTCACCAGCATCCGTCGAAGGCCGGCGGCCGCGGCCTCCACGAGCCGTCCGACCACCATGCACGTGCGCGAGGCCACGGTCGGCCCGCTGTCGGGCACGAAGGCGGTGTCGGGCTGCGCGACCAGGATGGCCTCGGGTGTCAGGCCCAGGGCATCCGCGGCAATCTGGGCGAAGATCGTATTCGTCCCCTGGCCGATCTCGGTGTTCGACGTGAGGACGGCGATCCGGCCGTCCGGGCGGGCTTCGACCGCCACGACCGAGGCGAGGTGATCCTCTCCCGAGCCCGTGAAGCCCGCGCCGTGCATGAAGCAGGCGAACCCGATGCCCTGGCGGACTCCCGCCACGCCGGTGTCGGCCGCGAACCGCGCCCGCTTCGCGTGGTAGTCCGAGAGCTCGCACGCACGATCCAGGAGGGCGTCCATGTCGACCGGATCGCGGATGACCTGACCGACCGCACTGGGCTGGCCCGTCTTGATGAAATTGCGCCGCCTCAGCTCGTCTGGCGCCAGGCCTACGGCTCCGGCCACGCGATCCATGTGCCGCTCCAGCGCGAAGAGGCTCTGCGGCGCGCCGAAGCCGCGGAACGCGCCGTGCGGGGGGGCATTCGTCGCCACGGCCCGCCCGCGCAGACGCACGCTGGGGCAGTAGTACGGACCCGGCGCGTGAATCGTGCCTCGCGAGAGCACGACGGGCGACAACGTGCAGTAGGCGCCGCCGTCGATCACGAAGTCGACATCCATCGCCACGAGGACGCCCTCGCGGGTGACCGCCGTCCGGTGGCGCGTGCGCGACGGATGCCGCTTCGTCGTCGCCGCCATGTCTTCGGCCCGGTCGTACATCAGCTTGACCGGCCGCCCCGCCTTCCACGCCAGCAGCGCCGCGTGACCCGCGATGATCGAGGGGTACTCCTCTTTTCCGCCGAACCCGCCGCCGGTCTCCATCTGGACGACCCGCACGCGTTCGGCCGGCAGATCGAAGAGCGCCATGAGCGCGCGGTGCACGTAATAAGGACACTGCATCGAGCCGCGCACCGACACGCCCTCGGCCGCGCTCGCCACCGCCAGCATCCCGTTCGGCTCGATGTAGAGCTGCTCCTGGGCGCCGGTCTCGTACACGCCTTCCACGATTACCAGATCGCCGGACGCCAGCGCCGCATCCACGTCGCCGCGGGCGACGAGGTAGGACTTGAAGATGTTGTCGTCGCCCCAGACGATCTCGCGACGGGCGAGCGAGTCCTCGATAGTGAAGACGGGTGGCAGCGGCTCGATGTCCAGGATGACCTTCCGTCGGGCCTCTTCGAGCAGATGGCGATCGTGGTGCGCCAGCAGCACGACCGGCTCTTCTGGATGGTTGATACGGTCGTCGGCGAGCCAGGGCTGATCGTCGGCGATCAGCGCGACGCGGTTCCGGCCGGGGATGTCCCGGGCGGTCACCACCGTAATCTCGCTCCAGGGAATGGACGGGTCGTAGCGGACGTCCCTCAGGATGCCGCGGGCCACGGAGCTCCGCACGGTGGCCCCATACATCAACCCCGGCAGCGCCACGTCGTCCACGTACCGCGCCTGCCCCGTGACTTTCGCGCGCCCTTCCCGGCGCGGCACCGACTGCCCGATGGTGGGCATAGCGCATTCTATTGCCGATTGCCGATTGCGGATTGCCGAATGAATTGGTGATTGGGCGATTGCCGAGGGCTGATTGCCAGATTGGGGGATCGACGACTTGTCCGATTGCCGATTCGGACGCGATCGGGCGATTGCCGAGTACTGATTGCCGATTATCCGACCGGCAGGTTCCGTGCTGCTGCAAGCGCTACACTAGGCCGCATGTCGAGCCAACCCGAATACTGGCTGCGCGGGCCTGTCGACGGCGTACCCGCGCTTGTGATGCCCGCCGCGCATGCGCTGCTGCAGACCCTCGAGGACGTGGAACGTGTGGTCACGGAGCTGACGGTCGATCAGGTCTGGTCCACCCCCGGCGGCGCGGCGAGCGTCGGGTATCACGTCCGCCACCTGGCCGGCAGCACCGACCGGCTCTTCACCTATGCCAGGGGCGAGCGGCTGAGCGAGGATCAGAAGCGGCAGTTGAGCGAAGAACCGAGCCCGTCGCGCGAGGAGCCGGCCGCACTCCTCCACCGTGTCCGCGGCGTCATCGAGCGCGGGATCGCCCAGATTCGAGCCACGCCTGCCGAATCGCTGACCGATGCGAGGACCGTCGGCCGGGCGGCGCTGCCGACCAACGTGCTCGGGCTCATCTTCCACGCGGCCGAGCACTCGCAGCGCCACGCCGGACAGATCGTCACGACGGCCCGTATCGTGCGCGGCCTGTCCTGAACGGCTACCGGACGCCGGAGGGCGCTCTCACCCGTACCGCCGCGACGATCAGCTCGACGAGCGCGGTTTCGTCCATCGCGTTCAGCACGGCGGGATCCAGGTCGCTCAACTCGTACGCGCGGACGATGTTGACGAGGTGCCAGGGGGAGAGCGCCGCAAGCTGCTGCCGCAGGAGTTGTTCCCCCTTGCGGTAGACGGAGAAGGGGTTCAGGACACTGTCAGCCGGGTGTGCCTCGGCGACCTCGTCCACGATCTCGGCCGGGCCATCGAACATAGGCTCGGGCGGTTCGACGGCCCCCGATCGCACTGCCGGTCTCAGCGCCCGGTCGAGCGCTCCCTCGAGATACACACCTGTCAGACCCGTCGCCCAATACAGCGCGTCCGTCCGGTTCGGCTGCGTCGTCTCCCGCGGCGATCGCAGCGGCTCGCCCCCGTCCGCGGGCAGGAACTCGAGCCAGCCCTCCCAGAGGCCGTCCGCTCTCTCGCGGCCACACGCCTGCGCCGCGAACACCTGGCTGTCCGGCCCGACGACGGGATCCGTGAACCTCACCAGCACCTCAGCCACGGCTGTCGCCTCCAATCTTGGCGGAGACGTGCAAGATCGCCACCAGCTACAAGCAGAGGCCGCGCCGGCCCGGCTTGTGTTGGCTTAAGCGATTCTGCCAATCCGTGTTCTTCCGTGTTCTTCCGTGGCGGTTCTTCCGTGGCGGTTCTTCCGTGGCGGTTCTTCCGTGGCGGTTGTTCCGTGGCGGTTGTCCGTGGCCGGCCTTGTTCCGGCCCGCCGTGGTGCGGGATGATGGCGGCATGGACAAGCCGATCGATCCGCGGGCGGACATCGGCCACGTGCATCTGAAGGTGGCCGACCTCGAACGCGCGCTGGCCTTCTACACCGGCGTGCTCGGGTTCGAGCTCGTCGCGCGGATGGGCCCCGGCGCGGCGTTCGTCGGCGCCGGCGGGTATCACCACCACATCGGCCTCAACACGTGGGAGAGCCGCGGGGGGGCCGCTCCACCGCCGGGGAGCACGGGGCTGTATCACGTCGCCATCCGGTATCCGGATCGCCCGGCGCTCGGCGAGGCGTTGCGGCGTCTCGAAGCCGCGGGCGTCCGCCTGGAGGGGGCCAGCGATCACGGCGTCAGCGAGTCGCTGTATCTGCGCGATCCTGACGGCAACGGTCTCGAGTTGTACTGTGATCGGCCGCGTGCCGAGTGGCCGCGCGCGTCGGACGGGTCGCTGCGCATGTACACGGAGCGTCTCGACCTCGCGTCGCTCCGCGCGGCACGGGCCGAGGCTGCGCCGGCGCCGGCATCCGGGCGCTACGCGCCGATGAACGAGGAGCTGCGCGAGACGCTGCGCGGGCTGCGGACGCGCCTGCTGCACCTGCACAAGGTGCTGCTCGAGGACACACGGGCCGCCTATGAGATGGATCGGGGGCGGGTCGCCTCGAACGCCACGCTGCTGCAGCTCGTGATCAACGATCCGTGGTTCGCGTGGCTGCACGCCCTCTCGGAGCTGATCGTGCGCATCGATCAGACCGTCGAGCACGAGACGCCCGCGACCAGCGCCGATGCGGATGCGCTGCTGGATCAGGTGGAGCAGCTCCTGACGGCGTCCGAAACGGGTGAGGGCTTCGCGCGCCGCTATTACGAGGCGCTCCAGCGGCAGCCCGCGGTCGTCCTGGCCCACGCCGACGTGCGGCGACTCCTCAAGTCGCTGAACCGCAGCTGACGGCCCCACGCGTACGCGCCGCGGCGCCCTGTCGAGTCGGGGTTCCGGCGAACGCCGTATATCATCGTACTCGCGTGAGCTCATCGCCCCCGCCCCCTGCCTCCCCCGCCGAATCCTCGCCCGCATTACCGTCGGCGATCGCGTCCCCCGCGCCTGCGGCCGCGTCGTCCGCCAGGGCCCGCAAGCTCGATCGCTCCATCGTCGAGGGACCGATCACGCGTGCCGTCTGGAAGCTCGCGTGGCCCACCGTGCTGCAGAACGCCATCGGGGGCCTCCAGGGCATCATCGACCACGCGATGGTCGGCCACTTCGTCGGCTTCACCGGCAACGCCGCCATCGGCGTGAGCTGGCAGATCTTCCTGGTTGTCATCGTGTTCATCTCGTCGCTGTTCACCGGCATGGGCGTGCTGGTGGCGAGATTCGCGGGCGCGAACGAGCCCGAGAAGGTCGATCGCACCGTCTACCAGGCCTTCCTGACGGCGCTCGTGCTCGCGCTCGGCATCATGGCGCCCATCGGGTACGTGCTGTCGCCGCACCTGCTCGAGCTCGTGAACGCGACGCCGGAGGTCAAGGCCGAGGCGATGCCGTTCCTGCGCACGATGTTTCTCTTCAGCGTAGGGATGCTGCTCTTCTTCATGCTCGGTGGCGCGCTGCGATCGGCGGGGGATGCACGGACGCCGCTGCGGCTCGGCATCTGGATGACGATTCTCAACATCACGTTCAACGTCGTCCTCATCCCGGGCCTCGGGCCCGTGCCGGCGCTGGGCACGCACGGCGCCGCCATCGGAACCGTCTCTGCAAGCCTGATCGTGTCGTCGGCCGCTTTGTGGATGATTCTCACGGGGAGGCTGGTCATCCACTTCCCGCGGTCCATGTCGTTCGCGCCCGACTGGGGAATCATCCGTTCGCTCTTCCGGTTCGGCCTGCCCGCCGGCCTCCAGGGCGTCGCCATGAACATCGCGGGCGTGCTCCTCCTGCGGTTCATCGGATCGCTCGAGCACAGCGCCGAAGCGCAGGCTGCGTACGCGGTGGGGTACGCCGAGCTGTTCTCGCTCATCACGTGGACGTCGGTCGGCCTGATGGGCGCCGCGGCGGCGGTCGCCGGGCAGAACCTCGGCGCGGGACACCCGGACCGCGCGATCCGCGGCGTGCAGATTGCGTCCAGGCTCGGCCTCGCGGTCGCGGCCACGATCGGCGCGCTGTTCCTCCTGATTCCGGGACCGCTGCTGGGAATCTTCGGCCTGAACGATCCGGTCGTCGTGGCGGTGGGGACCGAACTGCTGCGCTATCTCAGCGTGTCGGGGTTCTTCATCACCGTCGCGCTCACCTATACGGGCGGGCTCCAGGGCACCGGCGACACGCGCAGCCCGCTCTTCATCACGCTGGTCTCCCAGGTGGTCGTGCCGCTCGGCCTGTGCTTCACGTTCCAGCGGCTGGGCACGCTCGAACCCGGCGACGTCTGGACGGCGATCCTGGCCGGGCACTTCACCCGCTGCGTGCTGTCGGTGCTCCGGTTCCGCCAGGGCAGGTGGCGGCAGATCGTCGTCGAGTAGCGTTCCCTCCGGTCGCCTCGTGCGGCTGGCCGAGGCGCGGCGCCAGGTTTGCAGGGCTCAGCCAGCGGGAGAGTTGAACATGAGATGGACACGCGGGGATCGGAGCAACGTCGAGGATCGGCGCGGGAGCTCCGGACTGGGCATGCGCGCCGGTGGCCTGGGCCTCGGCGGGCTGATCATCGTGCTGCTGCTCAGCTGGTTCACGGGCGTGGACTTCCTCTCGCTGGTCGGAACGATGCCCCCGCCGGAATCGGCTGGCACGTCCGGGCCGGTGCGGGCGACGCCGGAGGAGGAGCGGCTGGTGGACTTCGTGGACGCCGTCATGGGCGACGCCCAGGACACCTGGCGCTCGCTGCTGGGCGGCCGCTACCAGGACACGCAGGCCGTGCTCTTCCGCGACGCAATCCAGTCAGCGTGCGGCTTCGCGGAATCAGCGGTCGGCCCCTTCTACTGCCCCGGCGACCGCAAGGTGTATCTCGATCTGGTGTTCTTCGACGAGCTCGATCGGCGGTTCGGCGCGCCCGGCGACTTCGCCCAGGCCTACGTCCTCGCGCACGAGCTGGGCCATCACGTCCAGACCCTGCTCGGGGTCGAGTCGCAGGTGCGCAACCTGCAGCAGGCGCGGCCCGATCAGCGCAACGCCCTGTCGGTGCGGATGGAGCTGCAGGCCGACTGCTTCGCCGGTATCTGGGGCCACCATGCCAACGCGGGTGGCGGAAGCGTGCAGTTGGAAGCCGGGGATGTCGAGGAAGGCCTGAACGCGGCCGCGGCGATCGGCGACGACCGCCTGCAGCGCCGGTCGTCGGGACGGGTCGTTCCCGAGAGCTTCACGCACGGCTCGTCCGAGGAGCGCGTCTCCTGGTTCCGCCGCGGCTTCGAATCGGGCACAATCGGCCAATGTGACACATTCAATTGACCTTGCCCATTCGGGAAGAGGAACCCCTGCGCGGGAGAGCCGTCCAAGGTGTAGAATGCGCGCGGAGGTGGCTCGTGAAGGCTGCTCACGTTCGGCGTTCCTCCCGTTTCCCCCTGCATTTGACCGTCCTCGGGTTGGCTGGCCTGCTCGTCGCGCCGCTGTTCGCCCAGGCGCCTGAACAACCCGCAGCCCCCCAGCCGTCCGCCGAACAGGCGGCGCAACCGGCAGCGCCCTCGCTCACCGATGAACAGATCGAGAAGTTCCTCACGACCGCCCGCGTGACCCGCACGAAAGGCATCAGCAAGGGCGTGACCAACTCGGTCCGGGTGACGCTGAGCGACGGCACCTTGACGCACGACGCGCATGTCCAGGTCATCGACGAGCGCAAGACCTCCGGCCCGAGCGCCGGGGGCACGGAGATGAACTTCCGCGACAGCTGGGTCTTCAACATCGCGGCCTACAAACTGGACCGGCTGATCGGCATGAACCTGGTCCCCGTCAGCGTCGAGCGGCGGCACAAGACGCAGCCGGCGGCCTTCACCTGGTGGGTCGACGACGTCCAGATGGACGAAGGCGAGCGGCTGAAGCGGAAGGCGACGTCGCCCCTGCCTGCACAGTGGAACGAGCAGATGCAGATGGTCCGCGTCTTCGACCAGCTGATCTACAACATGGACCGGAACCTGGGCAACCTCCTCATCACGAAGGATTGGCAGGTCTGGGCCATCGACCACACCCGCGCGTTCCGGCTGCACAAGGAGCTCAAGGCCCCCGAGAACATCACCCGCTGCGACCGGCAGATGTACGAGCGGCTCAAGCAGCTCGACAAGGCGACGCTCACGCGCGCGATGGGCAACCACCTGGCGAGCTGGGAAATCGACGCGATACTCGCCCGGCGTGATGCGATCATCGCCCGGCTCGATCAGGGCGGTCCCGGCGCGCTGTTCGATCGACGGGACGGCCGCGGCGTGAACAACGCGGTGGCGGCGAGCGCCAGCGCCGTGCGTTGAGCAGCTCTCGCCCGGCGGTCTTCCGCATCTCCAGCGCCGGTGCCCTGGCGCCGCTCGCGCTCGCGCTGGCCGGCGCGGCCTGCGCGCTCGACACGGGCCGGTCGAACTACCAGGATCTGGCCGCGCGCGCGCTCGCGCGCCTCGAGGGCGAGATTGCGGTGCCCGGTCTCCAGGGCCCGGTCACCGTCCTCCGCGATCGCTGGGGCGTTCCGCACATCACCGCCGGATCGGAAGACGATCTGTTCCTGGCACAGGGCTTCGTCGCCGCCCAGGATCGCCTCTGGCAGATGGAGATGTGGCGGCGCGCGGCCGAGGGCCGGCTGGCCGAGATCCTCGGGGCGGATGCGGTGCCGCGCGACCGGCAGGCACGCCTCCTCCGGTACCGTGGCCCGGTGGACGACGCCGAGCTCGAAACCTATCATCCGCGCGCCCGGCGGCTGATGAGCGCCTTCGCCGCGGGCGTGAACGCGTTCATCGATCTGCACGCGGACCGGCTGCCGATCGAGTTCGTGCTCACCGGGATACGGCCCGAGCCGTGGTCGGTGGAGACGCTGGTCCTGCGGCAGGTCGCGTTCGGGGACGCATTGAACGAGCTGCAACTGGCCCGGAGCGTCGCCGAGCTCGGCGCGACCGAAGCCAACCGCCGCCGCAACCCCGATCCCTGGGCGGATCTCGTGGTGCCCGACGGCCTCGACGTCTCGGTCATCGGCGACGAGGTGCTCGCGTCGGCCCGGGTGCCGGGGCGCTTGCCGCCACCGTCGGTCCTGCCGGCGTTCGACCGGAGTGGGGCGGCGGGACGGCGCCAGGACGCGGTGCCGCAACCAGGCAGCAACAACTGGGTCGTCAGCGGCGCCCTTTCCACGACCGGGCGCCCCGTCGTCGTCAACGATCCGCACCGCGAGGTCACGCTGCCATCCCTGCGCTACCTCGTGCACCTCGCCGCGCCGGGATGGAACGTGATTGGCGCGGTCGAACCGCCGTTCCTGGGCGTCGCCATCGGGCACACCGAGCGGATCGCGTGGGGCCTGACGATCGTCGGGACCGATCAGCAGGACATCTACGTCGAGGAGCTGAACCCT
Organism: Vicinamibacterales bacterium; assembly: GCA_035620975.1. GTDB lineage: Bacteria > Acidobacteriota > Vicinamibacteria > Vicinamibacterales > 2-12-FULL-66-21 > DASPFV01. Next base: position 8,036 of record DASPFV010000085.1, on the reverse strand, counting down.
GCCAACCCGCTCGAAGTCCGCTGGCAGGGATCCTGGGAACCGCTCCGCGTGGTCCACGAAGAGATCCGGATCAAGGGTGCAGCCTCTGAGCTGGTCGAGCTGAAGTTCAGCCGGCACGGGCCGATCTTCCACGAGGATCGCCAAGGGCACCGGGCCTACGCGCTGCGGTCGGCGCTTCACGAGCGGGGCACCGCACCGTATCTGGCCGGCCTGCGCCTGAGCCAGGCGCGCGACTGCCGCGAGTTCCTCGACGAGGCCGGCCGGTGGTACGCGCCATCCGAGAACCTGATCTGCGGCGACGTGGATGGCAACATCGCGTGGCAGGCGTCGGCTCTGACACCGTCCCGCGGTGGCTGGAGCGGACGGCTGCCCGTACCCGGCAGCGGCGCCTACGAGTGGCAGGGCTTCCGCTCGGACCTGCCGCGCGAGCTCAACCCGGCGCGCGGCTACATCGTGACCGCCAACCACAACATCCAGCCGGAGGGATATTCGCCGCCGTTCATGTTCAAGACCGCGGACACCCGCTTCGACCGCATCACACGCCTCCGGCAGCTGATCACCCCCGACCGCCGCTACTCCATCGACGATCACCGGCGGATGCAGCACGATGCGTATTCGCTCAGGGCGGCAGCCGATCTCGCGCGGTTCCAGGGCTGGAAGGCGGTGCGCCCCGACGTCGAGCGCGCCCGCGCACGGCTCGCCGGGTGGGACGCCGTCTATCGCCGCGAGAGCGCCGAGGCCGCGATCTACGAAATGTGGCGCGCCTCGGCGCGCCTGCCGGAGGGGGCCGCCAGTGACGGCGGAGACCGGGACGCGGTCGAGCACGCGCTCGCCGAGGCGGTGAACCAGCTCACGGCCGAGCTCGGACGTGACTGGACGCAGTGGCGCTGGGGACGCCTTCACGCCCGCGCGTTCCCGCACCCCGTCGTCCGCGCGTTCGATCTGCCCGCGGTCGAACGCCCGGGCGGCGCGGGCACCGTCGCGGCGGATGGCGCCAGCTTCCGCGAGATCCTCGTAGTCGGCGACTGGGACGAATCGCTCGTCACCAACACGCCAGGGCAGTCGGGCCAGCCGGGCAGCCCGTTCTACCGCAACCTGCTGCCGCTCTGGGCCGAGGACGAGTACTTCCCGCTCGTGTTCTCGCCGCGCGCGGTGTCGGAAGCCGCGGCCCACAGACTCGAGCTGCGGCCAGCTCGCCCCTGATTCTCGCGCCCCGTCCCTTCCCGTGCGCCCCGGCGCCGCTTCGCGGTATCGTCAGAGGGTCTGGTCTGGTCCTGGTCCGCAAGAGGAGCTTTCATGCGCCGAACCCCGCGACTCGCCTCGTCCTGTGCCGCTGCCCTCGCCGCCGCGCTCCTCCTGTCGCTCGTGTCGCTCGTCGTCTCGGCGCAGGAGCGCGACCGCGCGAAGATCCCCGACAAGTTCAAGTGGGACCTGACCCACATCTTCCCGTCGGACGCGGCCTGGGAGCAGGCCAAGAACGCCCTGGTCGCCGAGCTGCCGAAGATCGGGCAGTTCAAGGGGACGCTCGGCCAGTCGGCCTCGCGGCTCGCGGACGCGCTGGAGCTGGGCACACGCCTCTCCAAGGAGCTGTCGCGCGTCTACGTCTACGCCAGCATGATGTCGGACCAGGACACGCGCGTGCAGAAGTATCAGGGCCTGCAGCAGGAGATGGTCCAGATCGGCGCGCAGTTCGGCGCGGAGGCGGCCTACATCGAGCCCGAGATCCTGAAGCTGGGGCGCGCGACCATCGACGGTTTCGTCGCGAAGGAGCCGCGGCTGAAGGTCTACCGCTTTTATCTCGACGACATCCAGCGCCGCGCGTCCCACACCCTCACGGATGCCGAGGAACGGCTGCTCGCCGGGTCGGGCGTGATGGCGAGCGCGCCGTCCACGATCTACGGCGTGCTGTCCGACGCCGACTTCCCGTATCCGACCGTCACGCTCAGCGACGGGAAGCAGGTGCGGCTCGACAGCGCCGCGTTCAGCGTCATGCGGATGCTGCCGAACCGCGACGACCGGCAGAAGGTCATGTCGGAGTTCTTCGGCGCGCTCGGGAAGTTCCGCGGCACCTTCGGCACGACGCTGGGGGCGCAGATCCAGTCGGACGTGTTCTACGCGCGCACGCGGAAGTACGAGTCCGCGCTGGACGGCGCGCTGGACGGGGCCAACATCCCGACGTCGGTGTACACCCGGCTGGTGGACGGGGTGAACCGCCACCTGCCCACCTTCCATCGCTACCTGCAGCTGCGCAGGCGCATGATGAAGCTGCCCGAGCTGCATTACTACGACCTGTACGCGCCGCTCGTCGCCTCGGTAGACCTCACCTACACCGTCGAAGAGGCGCAGCGGCACGTGATGGCCTCGCTGGCGCCGCTCGGGCCGGAGTACGCCGCCGCCTCGAAGCGGGCATTCACGGAGCGCTGGACGGACTTCCTCCCGAACGACGGCAAGCGCGCGGGCGCCTATTCGAACGGCGGCGCGTACGACGTCCACCCGTACATGCTCCTGAACTTCAACGGCAAGTACACGGACGTGAGCACGCTCGCGCACGAGCTGGGCCACACGATGCACAGCTTTTTCTCGAACAAGCAGCAGCCCTACCCGACCGCCTCCTATCCGATCTTCGTCGCCGAGGTGGCCTCCACGTTCAACGAAGAGCTCCTCATCGCGCACATGCTCGAAACCATCGAGGACGATCAGACCCGCCTGTCGCTGCTCGGCAACTACCTCGAGAACATCAAGGGCACGGTGTTCCGGCAGACCCAGTTCGCCGAGTTCGAGCTTCGGGCGCACCAGATGGCCGAGAAGGGCCAGCCGCTCACGGGTGAAGTGCTCGACGATCTGTACGCGGAGATCACGAGGAAGTACTACGGGCACGACAAGGGGGTGACGGTCGTCGATCCGTACATCGCCCACGAGTGGGTGTTCATCCCGCACTTCTACCGGAACTTCTACGTGTTCCAGTACGCCACGTCCTTCACCGCGTCGGTCGCCCTGGCCGAGAAGGTGATGGCCGGGGATGCCGCCGCCACCGCGAGATATCTCACCTTCCTCGGATCGGGCGGCTCGAAGTATCCCATCGATCTCCTGAAGGACGCCGGCGTGGACATGACGAGCGACGAGCCGCTCGAGGCGACGATGCGGAAGATGAACCGGGTGATGGACGAGATGGAGAAGCTGCTGAAGTCGTAGCTCAGTGCCCGGTGCCGTCGGCGACGAGCGGGAGTCGCACGACCCAGCGATCCCCCTCCCGCCCCCAGGTGATCTCCCGGCCCGTGGCCAGGCGATACCGCTGAGCGAGGTTGGCGAGACCGATACCGGTGGAGGCCGCCGCCGCCGTCCTCGCGGGGCGGAGATCGCTCGCGAACGCCAGGCTGGTATCCCGCCCGACGACGCTCACGCGGAGCGGATTCGCCTCGCTCGCCTCGTTGTGCTTGATGGCGTTCTGGAACAGCTCGCCGAGCGTGACCGGCGGGATCGCGAGGCGCGACGCCGCGTCGTCCACGTCCACCGTGAGCACGACGTGCCCCCCGTACTGCAGGCGGGCGAGCGTCTCGTGCTGGCGCAGCGCCTCGAGCTCTGCCGACACCGGCACGAGTCGACGCCCCCGCGCTTCCAGCACGTACCGATAGGCGTCGCCGAGCGCCGTCACGAACGGCACCGCGGCCTCGCTGCGCTGCTCGACCAGGTGCACCAGCGCGTTGAGGCTGTTGAACAGGAAGTGCGGGTCCACCTCGCGGCCGAGCGCATCGAGCTCGGCCTGGAGGCGCGCCTGCTCGGCGCGCGCCTGCCGAAGCCGGTCGGTCTCCCAGTCGTGCAGCAGGAACGCTGTTTCGTACCCGTGGGTAATCACCGTCACCGCGGTGACGATCGCGAGCAGCGCCATGGGCAGGGCGTAGGCGCTCGTACCCGGGTCTCCAGTGGTGACCTGCCAGAGCCGGAGCAGGAAGGCAGCCGTCGGCAGCGTGAACAGCACAATCGCGGCCAGGACGCGGGCGATCCGCCGCCACGGGTGCCGCAGCCAGTCCTCCCGCCGCTGGAGCCGGAAGTAGATCCGGCGATTGCCCTCCCAGATCACGAACGCCACGAGCGCGAAGTAGAGGTAGCTTCCGGCGAGCCCGGCCGTACCGTGGCGCCCGTGGTCGATCAGGCCGGAGAGATTGGGGATGAGGACGCCGAGGACGGGGCTCAGGAGAAGGCGGGGCCAGACGTCGCTGATTTCGGGCCGGGAACCCCCGTTCGCCGCGGTCGCGCCCCGAAGCATGAAGCCAACGGTAGCAGCGGCCGCGACCCCCCACAAGCTCCAGCCGGCCCGCGGACCGGGCTACCCGCCCCAGGCTGCGCACCCCGTCGCACGCCGGGGCCCATCAGAGTTACACTTGGGCTTCCGGATCTGACGGGGATGCGGAAGCCACTGACTGCGGGCGTCCTATTTCTGCTGCTGGGCATGGCTGTCCCACAGGGCGGCCAGAATCCGCCCCAGGATGCCGTGATGACCCCGCCGTTCGAGGCCTACCTCGAGGCCCTGCGGCAGCAGGCAGGGATCCCGGGGCTCTCCGCGGCGCTCGTGCAGGACGGGCAGCTGATCTGGGAGCGCGGGTTCGGATTTCAGAACCTCGAAGCCCGCATCCACGCCACGCCGGACACGCCCTATCCGGTCGCCGACCTGAGCCAGACTCTCGCCGCCGTGCTCCTGCTGCAGTGTGTCGAATACCGCAGGTTCGACCTGGATGACCAGGCCCGCCAGTACGGTGTCACCCTCCCCGAGCCGACGGCAACGCTGCGCCATCTCGTCAGCCACACGTCCGAGGGCACGCCGGGGGCCACCTTTACGTACAACCCGGAGCGGTACTCTCACCTCACGAATGCTGTCGAGTGGTGTGCGCCCCAGCCGTATCGCAAGACGGTCGCCCACCGGATTCTCGACCGGCTGGCGATGATCGATTCCGTGCCGGGCCGCGATCTTCGCGACCGCACGGTCGTGCCCGAGGGACTCTTCGAGCCCGCCGCGCTCGATCGGTATGCCGCCGTGCTCGACCGTATGGCCGTCCCCTATCGCGTAGACAAGCGCCGGCGCGCGGCCCGCAGCGAGCTGCCGCAGCCACCGGAGGGCATCAACGCCGCGACGGGGCTCGTCGCGAGCGCACGCGATCTCGCCCAGTTCGATGCGGCCCTGGACTCGGTGCTCCTCCTCGAGGACACCCGCGCGGCGGCCTGGCGGAACGCCGCCGGAGGCGGCGAGCTCGGGTTCAACCCGGCAGGTCTCGGCTGGTTCGTGCAGACCTATCAGGGCCAGCCGGTCGTGTGGCACTTCGGCCTGGTGCCGAACGCGTACTCGTCCCTGATGATCAAGCTGCCCGCGAAGCGGCTGACGCTCATCCTCCTCGCCAACAGCGACGGCTTGACGGCGCCGTACGAGCTACACCAGGGAGACGTGACCCGATCGGTGTTCGCCATCGTGTTCCTCAGACTCCTCGGCTGATCCACGTGCCGCGCGTCGCGACACGAGTCCTCACCCTCGTCCTCGTCGTTCTGCCGGCGGCTGCCGCACCCGCACGCGCAGAGTGGCACCTGACCCCGTTCATCGGACAGACATTCGGCAGCAGTTTTACGCTGCCGGATCTGGAACAGGCGGCCGACAAGGCGCACTGGCACTTCGGCGGTGCGGTGGCCGTGCTGGGCGAAGGCCCTCTGGGGCTGGAGGGCGTGTTCCTGTTCACCCCCTCGTTCTTCCAGCGGGAGGGCCTCGGGCTGGTCTCGAGCTCCTATCAGATGGCGCTCATGGGCAACGTCGTGATCGCCGCGCCGCGGAGCTGGAACGAGTACGGCCTCCGGCCGTTCGTGTCGGGCGGACTCGGGCTGCTGCGATCGGCCATGGACGAGCAGACGCAGGTGTTCTCGTTCCGTCTGAACGGTCTTGGATACAACGTCGGGGGAGGCGCCGTCGGGTTCCTGACCAACCAGACCGGGCTGCGATTCGACGTACGGTACTTCCGGCTGCAGCCCAGAGACTTCGGGCTCGCGGTGGGCGACCGCGCCAATCTCAGCTTCTGGACAGCGTCGGTCGGCGTCGTCATCCGTCCGTAGGACTTCAGCCGTCAGGGCCGCAACCGCACCCTCGCGGTCGCCACGCCGACGATGCGGTACGAGTACTCGTAGTGATCCTCGACGCGGTGAATCCGCGCCGAGGCCTCCAGCCTCACGCCCGCAGCGGGCCTGAACGTGCGCGTGACACCGGCTTCCGCGTAGTCCCGCACGCCCCGATACCGTGAACCGTCCCGCCGGACGGCGAGGTAGTTCGGATCGCCCTCGTCCTTCACGTAGTCGTCGCCCCGCCAGACGATCAGGTGCCCGCGCCACTGCGCGCGTTCGAGCGAGGCGCGCGAGAAGAACCCGGCGCCGCTGCGGCTCCGCTCCGGCTGTTCGCGGTCCGGGACGAAGCGGGACCCAGCGACATACATCTCGAGCGAGACGGCGTCGAACCCGCCCGGCTTGCCGGTGAGTGCGAGGCCGAGCGCCGCCGCGTGGCTGTCGGCCACCGGGCCGGAGGCGAACAGTTGCCCGCCTTCGTGGACGACGTGGTACTGGAACGGGATCGACCAGGCCGCGTCGAGGCGGACCGAGCCCGCCGCGCCAGCGTCGAGGCGCTCTCGATGCCCGGCGGTGTTCAGCCGCTGCCAGTGCACCCAGGCTTCGTGCCGGAACGCCGCTCCGCCGGACGTCCACATCAGCCCCGCTTCGTACGGCCGCTCGAATGCCAGCGTCTCGCGCTGCAGCGGCGGCAGCAGGCCGTGCGGCCCGGTCCGGTCCGGGCCCGGCGGATCGCCCACGCGCGGTGCGGGCAGCGTGCCGAAGATGAAGGCGGATCGCCGGCCGCGCACTTCGAGCGCGATGACGGGCCGGACCTGCTCGAACGCGTCCTCGCTGCCGAACCGCTGATTCCCGAAGGCGCCGAGCCTGAAGGTCACGCGCGGCGCGAGTTCGAACTCCACGCCTGCACGGACCGCCGCGCCGAGGAGCGTCTCCCCTTCCCGGAATGGGTTCTGGAACTCCGTGTTGTCGCCGTAGAACAGCGCCTCCGCCGTGAGGGTCACCGGGGTCTGGGCGTGAAGATCCGCGAAGGCTGCGCACGACAGAGCGAAGCTCAGGACGCAGGCCAGGGGGCGCCGACGCACCGGGATACGATATCGCGGTTGAATCTCGCGGCCCGGGCGACACGCCCCCTCCTTCTGACCGCAGTCCTCGCCGGCGTGCCCTGGGTCGCGACCGCCCAGGAGCGCCAGCCGCGGGTGCCGGACCCGTTCTCGCGCGGGAGCTGGCAGATGGAGGTGAGCCTCGGCGGCGCGCTGGAAGCGTGGAACTACAACGGCTCGCGGGAAGAGCTGTCGGCGATCGTGCCCGGTATCGCCTACGGCCTCGGCAAGGGCGTCGCCATCGTCGTGCGGGGGATGCTCTCGTATGTCGGGCAGCGCGGGCCGGACGGCTTCGTGCTGGGAGCCACGATCGGCGCACGGGGACGAATCTACCGGGGCCCGCGCTGGACCGTCTTCTGGGAGGGGGACGTCGGGGTCGCTCAGGCCGATACGCTCGTCCCCCCGCGCGGAACGCGTTTCAATTACCTCGCCCAGGGGGGGCTCGGCGTGACGGTCCGGCTCGGGACCGATCTGCACGTCCTCTCGGGGCTGCGGCTGCTGCACATCTCCAATGGCGGCCTGGCCGGTCGCGCGCGCAACCCGGATATCGAGACGATCGGCCCCTACGTGGGTGTGCTGATTGGGTTCTGAAACGTGAGATACTCCGCTGCAGGAGCCCTCTTCCCATGCCCCGCGCGGTCCGCTGCGGCCTCATCCAGACACGCAACGTGCTCGGCCCCGATCGCCCGCTGGCGGCAATCCGCAAGGCGATGATCGACCGGCACGCGACCCTTATCGCCGAGGCCGCGCGGCAGAAGGTGAAGATCCTCTGCCTACAGGAGCTGTTCTACGGGCCGTACTTCTGTGCCGAGCAGGAGACGCGCTGGTACGAGCTGACCGAGC
>DASPFV010000084.1:0-58780 GCA_035620975.1 Vicinamibacterales bacterium | reverse complement strand
ACGCCGCGTATCCGCGCACCTGAACCGCGGATGCACACGGGAGAGTCACCGGCGTCATTTCCCGACGGGACGCGGATGTGCGCGGATGTCGGGACCGGCTCCTTTCACGGGACGCGGAGCTCGCGGAGCTCCGCGGATCGTCTCCTTGCCACGGGACGCGGGTGCTCGCGGATGGCCGCGGATGGTCCACCTTCCACGGGACGCGGATGCTCCCGAGTGTTCGCGGATGGCTACTTCTCAAGGAGCGCGGGTTCCTGGCGGTACGTCGCCAGGGTGCGGGCAATCACCCGAAAACGGTCTGGCGCGGGAAACCGTGGCGGGCCCGGGCAGGGCCGCCGGCTGCTGTCAGTAGACAGCAGGAGAGGCATCGTGCCAGCCCAGCGCTGCGAGCTGAGAAGGGCGAATCCGGCCCGGAGGAGACCGGAGGTGGTTGCGCCTGGCCTGCTGTCTACTGCCAGCGCCGGCAGCGACGCCAGCTGCGCGAGCAACTCGTGTGCCTTGTGAGTGACGCGAAATCGTTCCAGAAAACACGCGTGTCTTCACGAATCGACACGCATGTCCGGCCAACATCTTGGCCAGCGGCCAATTGGTTGGCCGCCCGCAGCTCACGATCGATTCGTGGTCCTGGAGCTGGTGCGGGCGGGACCGCTCTCCAGGTCCCGCCCGGGACTCGGGCTTCGCGCGCGTCGAGACCCGGGCGGGCCCGGATCCTCGTGAGAGCCGATCGCGCGGTCGTCCTCAGACTGTTCGTCGACCGCTGACCAGCCCCACGACGAACAGGACCAGCGCGATCACGAGCAGGATGTAGATGAAGTTGCCGAGCGTGTAGCCGCTGACGAGACCCAGCAGCCACAGGACCAGCAGAATCACCGCGATCGTAAACAGCATCGTTGCCCTCCTGCGACGGTCTCGAGCACAAGGCGTGCCGCGTCCGGGGGGGCTGATCGGCTCGCCGGTTGGCCGTCCAGGTTCGAGAAGTACGTCGCGCCTTACTCATCGTGCGTCGTGGACGAGCTAATCGCGCCTTGTCGCCACCTCAGCGTTCGGTCTAGCATGAGCCGCGTCCCTCGTCGCCTGCCCGCCCGGAGGTCACGTGATGCCAACCTTCCGCGCGCCAGCGCTCGCCTGGCTGCTCGCCGCGATCCTGACGCTGCCCGCGGCGAACCCTGGACGCATCCGCGCCCAGGCGCTGCCCGGGACAGCCGTGCCCGGCGCGATCGAGCCCTCGCTGCTGTCCGGGCTCCGCTGGCGAGCCATCGGTCCGGCCCGCGGCGGCCGGTCGATTGCCGTAGCCGGCAGCACGGCACGTCCCTACGAGTACTACTTCGGCGCCACCGGCGGCCTCTGGAAGACTGCCGATGGCGGCGTCACCTGGCGTCCGGTCTCGGACAGCTTCTTCAAAACGGCTTCGGTGGGTGCCGTGGCAGTCGCCGCGTCCGATCCCGACGTCGTGTACGCGGGGATGGGCGAAGTCGCGCTGCGGGGCAACGTGATTCAGGGCGACGGGGTGTACCGCTCGGGCGACGGCGGGCGCACGTGGACCCACGTCGGGCTCGAGAAGACGATGGCGATCGGCAGGGTTCGTGTACACCCGTCCAGCCCCGACGTGGTGTACGTGGCCGCCCTCGGCGACCCCTATGGCCCCAGCACCGAGCGGGGCGTGTTCAAGTCCAAGGACGGCGGAAAGACGTGGGACCGCGTGCTGTTTCGTGACGAGAAGACCGGTGCTGTCGACCTCGCGATGGATCCAGCCAATCCGGACGTCCTCTATGCCGGCCTCTGGGAGGTCTTTCGCACGCCTCACTCCCTCTCGAGCGGAGGACCAGGGAGCGGCCTCTTCAAGACGATCGACGGCGGGCGGACCTGGACCGAGCTGACGAAGAGCCCCGGATTGCCCGCTCCGCTGTGGGGCAAGGTCGGTGTGTCCGTCTCCGGAGCCGATTCGAACCGGGTGTACGCGATCGTCGAGGCCGTCGAGGGCGGCGTGTTCCTGTCCGACGACGGAGGACGCACGTGGAGCCGGGTCAACGACGACCGCCGACTGCGCCAGCGCGCGTTCTACTACACGCGCATCTACGCGGACCCGAAAGCCAGGGACACGGTCTACGTCCTCAATACCGGCTTCTATCGATCGACCGACGCCGGCAAGACAATCCGGGCCATCCGCGTACCGCACGGCGACAATCACGACCTCTGGATCGCACCGGAGGATCCCCACCGGATGATCAACAGCAACGACGGCGGCGCGAACGTCTCGATCAACGGGGGAGAGACCTGGACGGGCCAGCAGTATCCCACGGCGCAGTTCTACAACGTGTTCACCACCACCCACGTGCCTTACCACGTCTGCGGCGCGCAGCAGGACAACTCGACTGCGTGCATTCCGGTCACCGGCGGCGATCTCTATCCGGTCGGCGGCGGTGAGAGCGGCTACATCGCGCCGCATCCACGCGACGTGGACGTGTTCTATGCCGGCAGCTACGGCGGGTTCCTGACCCGCATCAACAGACGGACGGGCGAACGCCGCGCCATCAACGTGTGGCCCGACAACCCGATGGGACACCCGGCGTCGGAGATCCGGGAGCGCTTTCAGTGGACGTTCCCGATCGTGATTCCTCCGCAGAGTCCCGACACGGTATACGTAGGGTCGCAGCACGTCTGGCGCTCGACGAACCAGGGGCAGAGCTGGGACCGGATCAGCCCGGATTTGACGCGGCACGATCCGTCCACGATGGGGCCCTCGGGCGGGCCGATCACCCTCGACCAGACCGGCGTCGAGACCTACGCGACGATCTTCACGATCGCGCCGTCGCCCAGGGACCCGGCCGTCATCTGGGCCGGATCGGATGACGGCCTCGTGCACGTGACGCGGGATGGCGGCGGGAGCTGGGACAACGTGACGCCTCCTGACCTTCCGTCGTTCACGCGCATCAGCCTCATCGACGCCTCGCCGCACGACCCGGCCACGGCGTGGATCGCCGGCAACCGGTATCAGCGGCAGGACCGGGCGCCGTACGTCTACCGCACGCGCGACTACGGACGCACGTGGATGAAGGTCGTGAACGGGCTCCCTGGCGACGACTTCCCCCGCGCGATCCGCGAGGACCCGAAGCGCAGGGGCCTGCTGTTCCTCGGCACCGAGACCTCCATCTACGTTTCATTCGACGAGGGAGGCGTGTGGCAGTCGCTCAGACTGGACCTGCCAGCCACGCCCGTTCACGGGATCCAGATCAAGGACGACGACCTCGTCATCGGCACGCATGGCCGTTCGTTCTACGTCATGGAGAACATCGGCGTGCTTCGGCAGGTGACGAGGGAAACCACGAACGACCCCGTCGTGCTGTTCGATCCCACCGACGCCACCCGATCGATCTCGCGGGGCGTCGCGATCGACTACTACCTGAAGGAGCCGGCTGACAAGGTCGTCGTCGACATCCTGGATTCCGCCGGGCAGGTGGTGAGGTCGTTCTCGGGCATTCCGGCCGTCCCGGACCAGAAGCCGGATGGTCAGGCCGCCGAATCGACGGAAGCCGAGGAGGAAGGCGGCGGACGGGGCGGTCCGCCTGCACGGGTAACGGTGCGCCAGGGGATGAACCGGTTCACGTGGGACCTGCGCTACCCGGACGCGCGGGGCTTCCCGGGCATGATCCTGTGGGCCGGCGGCACGCGTGGACCACTGGCGCCCCCGGGACGCTACCAGGTGCGGCTGGCGGCCAACGGCCTGACCCGCATCCAGGAATTCGCCATTCAGAGGAATCCCGCCCTGACGTCGGTGAGCGATGCCGATCTGCTCGAGCAGTTCGAGCTTGCGCGGCAGGTCAACGCTCGCGTGACCGCGGCCAACGAGGCCGTGCTGCGCATCCGCCACCTGAAGGATCAGATAGCCGATCGCACGGGGAAGGCCGGTGAAGAACGCGTCCGGATGGCCGGGCCCGCGCTCGCTGACAAGCTGACATCCGTCGAGGGTGAGATCTACCAGTACCGGAACCGCAGCAGCCAGGATCCGCTCAATTATCCGATCCGGTTGAACAACAAGCTCGCCGCGCTGCAGGGGATCGTCGAGAGCGGCGACGGCCGGCCGACCGACCAGGCCTACGCCGTCTTCAGGGAGCTGGCGGACCGGCTGGACCGGGAGATCGCGAAGATCGACGCGGTCGTCCGTGACGAGCTGCCGGCCTACAACCGTCTGCTAGCGGCGGCGAAGCTCGAGCCAGTCCGCGACGGCGTGCCCCCGCCGACCGACTGAGGTTCAGCGCTCCACGGTCACTTCGACCAGGCCCACGGGCTCGTCGCGGACGACGAACAGATCGTCGGGGTTCTCGATCCCGGCGCTGAACAGATCGACGGGCCGATACGGGCGCTCCTGCGCAGACAGCGTGATGTCGGCGATCTCCTGGTAGCTGGCCAGCACGACATCCGCAATCGCGTGCAGCGTGTGCGGGAGCGACCGACGGCCGTGGCAGCCGAGCGTCTCGACGATCGCGGTGCGAACGCCCTGGCGATAGGGGCCGAAGGTCACGTCCACGCTCGTGTAGGTCCATCGCGCGTCCAGCGTGACCACCAGGAGCGGCTGCAGGCCATCGTCGACGCCCGTCGGATCCTCGCGGTCGCGCCGCGGAGGACCGAAGCCCGACGAGCGGAGGACGGTCAGCTGCTCGATCCCGGACACGACGGCCGACTGCTGGCCATTGCCCGTCACGGCGGTCGTGCGACGCTCCGGGCTGCCGGCGAGAAACGCCTGTCCCTGCGCCTTGCCTCCGACCTCGAGCCTGGACCAGGGCTGCTCGGTGATCTCGACGCGCGCGCGCGCGACGCGCGGGTGCGCCGACATCAGCCGATCGCACAGGGCCAGCGCGAACGCCTCGATCTCGCCTCCGCCGTGCGCACGGGCCGCCGCGTGCACCAGGTTCTTGAGCGTTTCCCCGGGCACGAGCGTGTCGGGCTGCGCATCCACGAAGGCCGGCGCGAAGTCCCCCTCGTAACGGCACGAGACGGTCAGGTCGCGCGGATCGTGCCGATCACCCCGGCGAACGATGCGCAGCATGCGAAGACGGGATTCGCCAACGCTGCTGGATCCGATGCGAAGCATGCGCCACTGTACTACGCCGCGTTGCGCAGCGCACCGCCCGCGGTTCATAATTCCCCGTTTCATGCTCGTCAGGAGACGCATCCTCATCGGGGGGCGCGTGCAGGGCGTCGGGTTCCGGTTCTTCACGGAAGCGCGGGCCATGGCCGAGGGACTGCACGGCTGGGTGCGGAACCTGCCGGACGGCCGGGTCGAGGCGCTGCTCGAAGGGGACGAGGAAGGCGTGGATCGCGTGGAGGCGGCCCTCCGCCGCGGCCCTTCGCACGCGGAGGTCGAGTCGTTCGTGGTCGAAGTGGGAGTCCCGAGCGGTCGCGCAACGGGGTTTTCGGTGCGCTGACGTGCCGGGACGGGGGTCTGGGAACCAGGGATCGGGAATCGACAAAGGGCTTATGGAGACATTGAAGTCGAAGATCAGGCACGTGCCGGATTTCCCGAAGACGGGGATCCTGTTCTACGACGTGACCACGCTGCTGAGGGATCCGGGCGGCTTCAGGCTGGCGATTGACACCTTGTCGGAGCCGTTCCGCGCCCGGGAGATCAATCTCGTGGTGGGGATCGAGAGCCGCGGTTTCATTCTCGGCTCGGCGGTCGCCGACCGGGTCGGCGCGGGGTTCGTGCCGGTCCGCAAGCTCGGGAAGCTGCCGTCCGAGACGGTCCGCGCCACCTATGATCTGGAGTACGGCAGCGACAGCCTCGAGATGCACCGGGATGCGATTGCGCCGGGTCAGCGCGTCCTGATCGTCGACGACCTGCTGGCGACCGGCGGCACGGCGCGGGCCACGGTTGATCTGGTCCGCCAGCTCGGGGGAGACGTGCAGGGCGTGGCCTTTCTCATCGAGCTCGTGGAACTGAACGGCCGGGCGCGACTGGGAGGGGAGGACGTCTATGCGGTGCTGCAGTACTAAGGTGCCGTCGGGGGGCGTCCGGCCGTGCGGTACAATGAGGGGTTCGCGCCCGTAGCTCAGCAGGATAGAGCATCGGTTTCCTAAACCGGGGGTCGCAGGTTCGAGACCTGCCGGGCGCACCAAAGCTGGACGTAAGGACAGGAGGTCAGGTCAGCAACTTGGAGGTCGAGAACATGCAGCAGCCCCTCTCTTTGCGACAGCGGATTTTTCTCAGGATCATCGTCGGCGTAATAATCATCCTGCTGCTGGCGGTATTCGGCCTTCTCGGCCCGGCCCCCCCTCTCCACTCGCTCTCGGCCTGATCCGAGTAGAGATCAAGCAGGCACGCCCCGAAGGGGATCGTGCACTGGAACCCGAAGTCGAGTCATGAAGAGCACAGAACGGCACAGACTGAAGCAGAACGAGTTCGCCCGCTCCGTCGCGCACGCCCGCGACACGCTCGAGCGGCACCGGCGCGACATCATCGCCGCCGTCACGCTCGTCGTCGTCGCGCTCGCCGCCGTCGGCGGATACCTCTGGTGGCGGTCGTCCCGGAATGCCGTCGCGAACGAACTCGTGGCAGGCGCGCTGGCCGTGTACGAAGCGCCGGTCGTGCCGATTGCACCGCCCGCCCCCGGCAGCCCGGCGCCCGTGCCGCAGCCGGGAACCTACACGACCGAGGAGGCCAAGCTGCAGGCGGCGCTGCCGAAGTTCCTCGAGGCCGCCGATCGCTACCCGAACACCGACGCCGGGGTCGCTGCACGGTATCACGCCGCCGCCATCCTCGCGCAGCTGGGCCGCTTCGCCGAGGCGGAGCAACGGTACCAGGAAGTCGTCAGCCGCGCCGGCGATCGCATCTACGCGCGGACCGCGCGGCTCGGGATGGCCGACTCGCAGGTTGCGCAGGGGAAGTACGACAGCGCCATCACCATCTACACGGAGCTGTCGCGCGACACCGCGTCGCAGCTGCCGGTCGACAGCGTGCTGATGCAGCTGGGGCGCGCCTGCGCGCAGGCGGGGCGGACGGAAGAGGCGGTGCGCGCCTTCGACCGTATCGTCAAGGAGTACCCGCAGTCGGTCTATCTCACCGACGCACGCCGCGAGCTCGAGGAAGCGCGAAAATCCTGAATCGGTGATTCACCCGTCGCCCGCGACCGGCAGGCCGCCTTCCCCACGGGGCCTCGCGGGCAGGGCTGACCGTCCGCGGATTCAGACCGCGTCCGATCCGCTCGAAAACGTGAACTCCCGCACGCGGGCAGCGGGGCAGACGATCGCCAGCCCGCCCGCGCCGAACCCCTCGCCGCTCACTGCGCGCTCGGGTGCCGTCATCGCGTCCACATTGTTGAAGGCGACGATCGGGCTCTCGTTCCACCGCAGGTTCCTGACCGCGCGCGTCACCTTGCCCTTCTCGATGAGGAACAGGCCATCGCGCGTGAGACCGGTGAGGAGCAGCGTCTGCGGATCCACCGACCGGATGTACCAGAACCGCGTGACCAGCAGCCCCCGCTCCGTGCCGGCGATCAGGTCGTCCATCGAGGCGCGGCCGCCTTCCATGATCAGGTTCGCGGGTCCGGCGGTCGGCGCCTTGTCCATCTTGTCGGCCCAGAAGCGCGAGTAGAAAAGGTCCTTCAGGACGCCGTTCTCGACCCAGACGTTCCGCCCGATCGGCTGCCCTTCGCCGTCGAACGCCACGCCGGGCGCGAGCGGGTGTGACGGGTCGGAATGGATCCGGATGTTCTCGCCGAGGATCTGCTCGCCGATCCGATTGCCGCCGCCCTTCTTGGAGAAGACGCTCCGGCCCTCGTCGGCCTGCCTGGCGTTGGCCGAAAAGATCATGAAGACGAGCAGGTCGGCCAGAGCTGCGGGCTCGAGCACGACGGTGTACTTGCCCGGCTCGATCGCGGCCGGCTCCTTCGAGCGCGCCGCCTTGTCGATGGCCGCCGTCGCGAGCGCCGCGGGCTCGAGGCGCCGCAGCTCGTTGAACGACTTCGACGCCCATCCCGACCCAGAGCCGTCTGGCGTTCGCGCCGTCAGATTGTAGTCGGCCGCCGTGAAGCGATCGAACGCGAAGAGGCCCTTCGAATTGGCCACTGCCTGCACGGCGGCCTGCGTCTCGACGAAGCCGGCCGACACCACGTCGCGTTTGCGGCTGGTCTCGATCGCGGTTTCGACCGAGGACGCCCGCCACTCGGGGGTGGCACCTACGACATCGTCGAAGTAGGCCTGCGCGAGCGAGTAGGTCTGAGGCGGCAGCGCCGGCATCAACTCGGGGTTCTCGGGCGAGAGGCGGGCGATCTCCTCGGCGCTGCGTACCGCCCGCTGGAGACTCGCGTCGTCGAACTCCGAGGTCGTGACCGTCCCCGACCGCCTGCCGATGCGCGCGCTGATCGCCAGCGTGTAGCCGGACGACGCGCCGGAGGTCGTGGCGGTGTTCCGGGCGAACCGGAGATTGGCGCGATCGCCGCCGTCGAGGCTGACCTCGGTCTCGTCCGCCTTGCTGAACCCGAGCGCCCGATCGGTCAGCGCCTTGGCCTCTTCGCGTGTCCAGATCATGCCGATCCTCGCTGTGCCGGAGATGCAGAATCGGGGATGGCAGCCGTTTGTGCTATCGCCCGGTGTTCAGGATGTTGACGCGGCCGAACCGGGTGATCGGGCAGCCGTGGCTCACCGAGTTGATCTGCGTCGGCTGCCCCTTCCCGTCGCTGAACGCGCCGCCCAGGAGGTACGTGGACCGACCGCCCACCATGTCACACGCCTTCCAGAACTCGGGCGTGCTGGCCTGGTAGGCGAGATCGCGCAACTGGGTGGTAATCCTGCCCTTCTTCACTTCCCAGAAGGTCTGCCCGCTGAACTGGAAGTTGTAGCGCTGCTGGTCGATGCTGTAGCTGGCGTCCCCCTTGACGTAGACACCGTCGTCGGTCGCGGCGATGATGTCCTGCTCTGTCAGGTCCTTCTCGCCGGGCTCCAGCGACACATTCGGCATGCGCTGGAAGGGAATCGAGCCCCAGTTGTCGGCATAACTGCAGCCGTGGGATGCCTTCTGCCCGATCAGGTGCGCCTGATCGCGCGTGGTCTGGTAGTCCACGAAGATGCCGCCGCTGATGATCGGCCAGCGCGTCGTCTTCACGCCGTCATCGTCGTAGCCGCAGGTGGCGATCGCCTGCTCCTGCGTCTTGTCCCCGAAGATGTTCACGAGCTTCGACCCGAACTCGAACTTGCCCAGCTTGTCGGGCGTCAGGAAACTCGTACCCGCGAAATTGGCCTCGTAGCCGAGGGCGCGGTCCAGCTCCGTCGAGTGGCCCACCGATTCGTGAATGGTGAGCCAGAGATTCGTCGGGTGGAGGATCAGCGTCTTCTGGCCGGCCGGTGCAGGCTTCGCCTTGTGCATGGCGACGGCCTCCTCGGCCGCGATCCGGGCTTCCTCCAGCAGGGGATAGCTCTCCACGTACTCGTAGCCCATCCCCATGGGGGCGGTGAGCGCTCGGCGCGAGTAGAACTTGCCGGTCGCCTTGTCGACGGCGGTCACGCTGAAGGACGGGTACGAGCGGATCAGGGACTGCTGGATGTGCGACCCTTCGGACGAGGCGAAGTACTTCTGCTCGTTCACGAACTGCATCGATGCCGACACGAAGCTCGCCCCCGGCACCTTCAGCGCCTCGTCGTTGATCTGCATCAGGAGATCGACCTTCGGCTGAAGGGGCAGATCGAATGGGTTCTTCTGCACGGGCGTGTTCCACGTGGCCGCCCCGTAAACGTCGACCGGCGCGAGCCGCACCGGCTCGGTGTTCAGACGACGGTTGGCCCTGGCGATGGCCGCGGCCTGCCCCGCGACGCGCGCAATCTCGTCAGCCGTGACCACGCTGCTGCTCGCGAATCCCCAGGTCCCGTCCACAATCACCCGCACGCCGAAGCCGTAGCTCTCCGTATTGACGATGTTCTGGATGCGCCGGTCGCGCGTGAAGATGAACTGGTTGCGGTACCGGTTGATCCGCACGTCCGCGTAGCCGGCCCCCGCCTTCTTCGCCGATGCGAGCGCGGCGTCAGCGAGATCGCGCAGCTCCGCAGCCGGCGGCAGGCCGAACAGCACGGTCGACGGCCGGACGCCGGCCGCGGCACCCAGGACCAGCATGGATTGGACGAACCCTCGACGATCGATCATGTGGCTGCCTCGTGAGGAGAGCGGGCGGAAGCAGGAACAGCGTACAGCAGGTCGCCTCTGCAGGACGAGCGGAAAGGCGCCAGAAGGTGGGGGAGGGGACGAGGCGGAACGACGGGGCCGGAACGGCGGCCCCGTCCACGAGACCGTTTGCGTCAGGCCGTCCGCGACGCCGCCGTGACCGTCTCGATGTCGTCGCGCGCGGACCCCCGAGCCGGCTCGACCATCAGGCGGAGCGCATAGTCGCTCGGCGCGCCGGTCGACTGCTGGCAGGGACCCACCCGGAAGACGGCCGACAGGATGCTGGTCTTGCGAAGCGAAGCAGGCAGCTCCGGCCGGGTCCGGGCTTCACGGTCGATCTGGAAGTAGACGAGCCGATAGAGCGGGATGGGAATGCCACCCATGCACTCGACGCTCACGCCGTACTCGCTCACATCGCGGGTGACGACCGGAGCCATTCGCGTAGTCCCCCGGGCGTCCTTCCACACGATCTGGCCCGGCACCGTGAGCCGGCGGCGCTCGCCGATGCGCTTCTCGTTTCGAGCCTGGCCACCCTGCACGAGTCGAAGTCGCTGTTCCATGGTCGCGGCACCCCTCGGTTGGATTTCGCCAGGAACGATATCAAGTGTCGCGCCGGCCGGGCACGTCCGACCCGCCGGATGACCTGTATCCACGCAAGCCACTCTTGTCGTGTGGTTTAACCCGACGAGAGATCTCCACGGCCTGCGCGCGAGCCTGGATACTGTGTAACCAGTTCCGGCCGCGTCGTATACCTGCTAATCGCTTCGCGCCCCGCGGTCCGGGGATCGCGTCCGGGATGTGCAGTTTTTTCCACCTGCCCGGTCGTCCCAGACCGCTCAGGCACGTGGGCCCACGGCGAAGATGCAAGTGCCGGTCGGCGCGGCTCTCTCACGCGTGGACCCGGCCGGAAGTGACGCCCAGGCGCTGCATCTTGAGATAGAGCCCACGCCGCGTGAGGCCGAGACTGCGAGCCGTTTTCGAGATGTTCCCGGCGGAACGCTCCAGGGCGTTCGAGATGAGCTCGCGCTCGAGCTCCTCGATGGCCGAGGCGAGGGTGGTCCGGCGGCCGCGGGTGCGTGGAGACGGCTCGCCCGTACCTCTGGCCGCAGCGAAGACCGGCGACAGCAGGTCCGGGGTGACGATACCGCCCGGCGTGGCCATTGCCACGGCGCGCTGTACCTCGTTTCGGAGCTGGCGGACGTTGCCCGGCCAGCTGAACGCGTCGAACAGGTCCAGTGTTTCCTGATGGAGCTGCACCCCGGGCTTGCCGAGACGCTCGGACGCGTCGCGGAGGAAGAACGTCGACAGATGCGGGATCTCTTCGCGGCGCTCGCGCAGCGGCGGCACGTGGATGCGGATCACGCTCAGCCTGTAGAAGAGATCCTCGCGGAACTTCCCCTCGGCGACCCGCTGCTCGAGATCGGCGTTGGTGGCGGCGACCACACGGACGTCCACGCGCTGCGGACGCGTGTCGCCGACGGGCAGTACTTCCCCCTGCTCGAGGAACCGGAGCAGCTTGGGCTGGACGTCCTGCGGGAGATCGCCCACCTCGTCGAGGAAGAGCGTCCCGCCCACGGCCGTCCGCAGCACGCCTGGCTGATCGGCGACCGCGCCGGTGAAGCTGCCGCGCCGGTGGCCGAACAGCTGGCTGTCGGCGAGCTCGCGGGTCGCGCTGGTGCAGTTGTAAGGCAGGAACATGCTGGTGCGCCGGGGCGACCCGGCGTGGATCGCGCGTGCCACCAAGTCCTTCCCGGTCCCGCTCTCGCCGGTAATCAGGACGGTCAGGTCGTTCCCCTGCAGCCGCTGGATCTGGTCGGCCACTCTCTGCATCGCGGCGCTGGCGCACACGAAGCCGGGGAGCAGCGGCTCCAACGGCCGCTCCAGCGCGCCAGGGGCCACCTCGATGGGACGGTCGCGCGCGGAACAGAGGTCGAACCCCTGCCGGAGGACGGCGCACAGCGTCCGGAACCGCTGCACCACCGGGGAAGACAGCGGGCGCTGGCTCGACATCACCACGAACCGCGCGCCGGCCGCGTCGCGCCCCAGGGGCTCCACGGGGAGCAGGGTGGCGCCCGCGGCCGCCACCGCCGAGCGCGTGGCCGCAAGCGCGAGCGCCCGCGCGGCCGGGCCGTCGCAGCCGGCCGCCGCGAGCACGCGCAGCTGCCCCGGCGACGGCTGGACGAACAGCACGACGGCCTGCGCATCGCACGCCTCCAGGAGCGCCGTGACGCCCTCGCGCGCGAGCAGCGCCGGCATCACCGCCGCATCCACGATCCGCCGCACCAGGGCGTCGTCGCCGTCCATCTGGACGCCCAGGTACTCGCCGGTACCGGCCACGGGAACCGAGGCGAGCGCGTGCCTGGCCTCGAGGAGGTCGGGCTGTGCGCCGAGCGACTCGAACACCGCCACCGCGTCCTGCAGATAGCGTGTCGCGCGGGATCGCGCGCCCGCGGCGGCGGCCAGCCGTCCCAGCTCGAGATAGCTCAACCCGGCCTGATGGCGCTCGCCGAGCAGGTCGAACACGCTCACGCTCTGCCCCAGCGCGTGGTACGCCTCCGTGGAACGGCCGGCGGCGGCGAGCAGCCGGCCGCGGAGGCGCAGGTACTCGCCCCAGGTGCTGCTCATCATGTTCGGGTTGATGCGCCCGGCAATCGAGTCCAGGTGCTGCTGGGCCTCCTCGGTCCGGCCCGAAGCGAGGAGCGCTTCGACGACGATCAGCTCTGCCTGGAGGGCGTAGCCGGAGGGGACCTCGGTCCCGCGTGACATCGCGGTCGCGACGCCGAGTGCCGTGGCGGGCTCGCCACGGCGGAGCGCCAGCCTCCCCTCCAGCACGCGAATCGACCAGAGATACCAGCGGTTCGTCTGGCCTCCCTCATCGCCGTACGCCTCGCGCGCCTTGACCAGGAATCGGCTCGCGGCCTCGTGATTCCCGCGGGTCAGACTGATCTGGGCGAGCGTATCGAACACCGCCCCGGTCGTCTCGCGCATGAACAGGAGCGGGCTCCGGACGTCCAGCGCGCGGTTCAGCGCCTCCTCGGCCCGGTTCAGATTCCCCAGACGCACGCAGATCTGCCCGAGCGACGCAAGCGCCATCCCCAGGCCGTGGGGCGTGCCCGACTCCTCCTGGAGCTGCACGCTGCGCTCGGCCAGCTCGAGCGCCTGCTCGTGCCGGTGCTGCATGAGCGCCACGTTGGCCTGGTTGCCACAGACGGTCGCGAGCACGTCGCCGGCCTCGACGAGCACGGCCAGCCGCTCGGCCTGGCGGAGTGCGGCCATGGCCTCGTCGAGGCGGCCTTCCTCCGCCAGCGCGACCCCTGACAGCGAGTGAACCATCGCGAGGTGGCGGCGGTCGCCGGCCGCGTGCAGGGCCGAGGCGGCCTGCGTGATGTGCTCGCGAACGATGGCCGTATCGCCGACCACGCGGTAGCACAGCCCCAGCTCGTAGTGAGCGAGGCCGATGGCGCGCGAGTCGTGGGCGCGCTCCGCGGCTGCCAGGGCCTTGGTGAGCAGAGCGATGCCGCGGGACGGCTCCCCCCGGGCCTTGGCCAGCCGGCCGTGCATCCGCCAGCAATGGGACAGCCTGGCGGGGTCGAGACGCTCGCGGTTCTCGGGTGGGCGTCCCAGCGCCTCGGCCGCCTGACGCACGTCATCCTGGAGCAGCCAGGCTTCCGCCAGGGCGCACCGAATCTGCGCCTGGTCGTCCCGCGACAGGCCAGACCGCTTCAGGGCACGCAGCAGCAGGTTGGCGGCTTCCGCGCCCCGGCCCTGCTCCAACGCCTGAACAGCTTGCGTATAGGGATCGGCGCTCGGCACCGCCGGAAGTATAGCTCGTATACACCCGGCGGCTGCCGAAGAACTCCGGCCTGATGGGAAATGGGAAACGGCAGGGCAGGGCGCGGACCCGCGCTCACCGGCGATTGGGGCCGAAGCGATACCCCAGGATCTTGTAAACCAGCCTGGCGCAGAGGAAGTTGGGCGCCATCAAGCCGGGAATCGGGCTCAGCTCCACGACGTCGCAGGCGACCACGGTCCGGCGTTCCAGCGTCGCTCTGAGCAGGGCCAGCGTCTCGTACCACGACAACCCCCCGGGCTCGGGCGTGCCCGTGGCCGGCATGATGGCGGGGTCGAGGCCGTCGACGTCGATCGTGAGATAGACCAGCGGATTCAGGCTGTCGACTACACGGTCGATCCAGGCGGGATCGCGCCGCATCGCGTGATCGTAGAAGATGGAGGTCCGCAGCGAGGGCAGCGCGTCGGCTTCCTCGCTCGACAGGCTCCGGATGCCGACCTGGGTCACCGGTGCATGCTCGAGGCAACGGCGCATCGCGCAGGCGTGATTGTGGGGCGTGCCCATGTAGCTGTCGCGCAGGTCGGCATGCGCGTCGATCTGCAGGACCGACAGACCGGGGAAGCGGGCCGCGGCCGCGGCCACGAGCGGCGGCGTGATCGAGTGCTCGCCGCCGAGAGCGACGAGGAACTTGTCCCGGGAGAGGATCTCGGCGGCAACGCGCCGGATTTCCTGCGTCAGCGGCTCCATCTCGCCGAAGGGCAGCTCCATCTCCGGAAGCGTGAAGATCCCGACGCCGTGGATGTCGCAGCCGATTTCCTCGTCCCAGAGCTCCATGTGCGACGACGCCTGGAGGATCTCGCGCGGGCCGTTGCGCGTGCCCGGCACGTACGACGTGGTGCGATCCACCGGCACCGGCAGGATGACGGCCGCCGACTCCTCGAAGCTCCGGACGTGGGGGAGCGCCCCGCCGAAGGCGAGCGGGGCACCGTGATCGTACCGGAACGGGAAGCTCACCTGCGCGCCTCGAACCCCGGCTCGAGCGGCTGTCCGTTCACCGCCATCAGCGGACCGGAGACGTCGAAGCGGAGCGTCTTGCGGCCCTGCAGCGTCTCGCGCGCGCTCGTCTCGAGGGCGGTCACCAGGAACGGCAGGGCGATGGTCGCGTCGGCATGGACCGTCACCTGTTCGGCGTCGGTCGCGAGCTTGCCCCAGCTCCGCGCCTCCTCGAGGCTCGATCCCGATGCGCCGCCGAAATGCGGCACATCCGTGATGACCTGCAGGGCATAGCGGTGCCCGCCCACGCGGTCGTCATAGAACTCCGCCTGCACGGCCGCCTGGTTGATGAAGTTCTTCGGCGTGCCGCCACCCAGCACCACCGACGCCGTCCTCGGGTGCCGGATGACCAGATTGGTCGACTCGATGATGTCGGCGACGACATCGACGCGCCCGGCTCCGTCGTCGCGGTGACGGGCCTGCGACAGGCCCATGCCGATGGACGAGTCGGCGATCGCGGGGCAGAAGATCGGCACGGATGCCCGGTAGGCCGCTGTGAGAATCCCGTCGCGGCCGGTCTCGCGCCAGAGGTGCTCGCCCAGGCGGAACAGGAACTCGCGGGAGGAGTACGGCCGCCGATCGAGCGTCAGGGCGAACGCCGCGATCCACTCGTCGTTGTCGACGAACTCCGTCTCGCTCGCGTAGGTGTCGTACACCCGGTCGATATGCTGCGCCTGCAGGACCGCATCGTCCTCGAGCGGCGATCCGACATAGTGATGGCGCCCGCGCGTCTCGTGGAGGTCGTGGTAGAGGTTCGCGCCGGTGGAAACGAGGCAGTCCACGTACCGGTGAGCGATGAGATGCGCGATGAGCAGCCGCATGCCGCCGGCGCTCAGTGCGCCGGCGATGCCGAGAAAGATGGTGCAGTCGGCCTCCAGCATCTTCTCCCAGATTCTGCGCGCCGTCGCCAGGTTGCGGCCCTGGAACGACACGCGCTCCATGCGCGCGAGCGCCGCGTCGACGCTCATCGTCGGCTCCACCACGAAGGGTTCGACGGGCACGCGCAGAAAGCGGGACTTGTTGGGCATGCGGGCTCGTATTCTATCCTGTAGTTCCGGATGGGCGCGTGCGATGCCGGCAGGCGTCCTCACGCGAGTCTCCACCATGGGGCCTGCGGCGGGGGCCGGACCGCCGCGGCACCCGCGCCGATGGCTCGACACAAGCGAATCGCGCGTCAGAAGGCGCGGCCGATGCGGCCGAAGGCGGCGAGCCCGCGGTCGCCGGCCGTCGTCTCGCGCCAGGCGACGCCCGTCGTCAGCGTCAGCGGGAGCACGAATCCGACCACCGCGTCGACCGACAGCTCGGCGCCGGTGGAGAACCGCACGTCGTCTAGCACGAAGCGCCCGCTCCACGCGTGTCCCACATCTGCGAAGAGAGCCCCGTGCAGGGCCCGCACGAAGATCGGCCAGGTGCCGGCGCCGCGATCGATCCGCGCGAGCGGGAGCCTGTAATCGAGATTGAGGACGGCCGCGTGCGACCCCGTCACGTCGTCCTCGTCCACGCCGCGCAGCAGGCCGACCGCATCGAAACCGAAGCGGTAGCCACCGGGCTGAGGCCCGTTACCCGCAGCCGAGAACTCGCGGCGGGTCCGGTCGTCGCCCCACGACGTCGCCGCGGCGATCCGGCCGGCAATCACGCCGTGCCGGGGCCAGGCGGGCAGGTAGCCGCGGAAGTCGGCCACGGCGGACCCCGAATCCGCGTCGCTTCCGAGCGCCTCTCGGACCAGCTCCGTGCTGACAGTCGCGCGCCAACCCTCCTCGAGGCTGATCGAGTAGCCGAACCCGCGCGCCGCGTGCAGGGACCAGCCTGCGCGAAGGGCGCGCCGGTCGATTCGTGCGTCGAGCGGGGGCGCGCAGGTGGCGCATTCGACGGTGTCCGTCGATCCGTGAAAGGCGGCGAGCAGCGACTGTGACCAACGGACGCGCCGCACCGGCAGGAGCGCGCCGGCGTTGATCTCGACCGTGCGCACCAGGCCCCCGCGGTGCGGATCCGTGTCGTCCGCGATGCTGCCGAACAGCGCAGGCCACCAGCGATCGTAGGCGTAGGCCACCTGCCAGTCCGGGCGCGCGCGTTCTGCCGTCCACCCTGCCTCCGCCGCGTAGTAGTGTCGGCCGAGCACGTCGGCTGCCCCAGTCGCCGCGCCGATGACGAGCTCGTCCACGTCGGATTCGAGCGTGGGGCTCCAGAACCTGGGCGCGAGCCAGCGCCAGGCCGCGTACGCCCGATCGCGGTCTGCCTCCTGATCCGGCACCGGTTCCTCCCGAGGCGCGGGGGCGGCCGTCGCCAGCCCCGACACCCGGTCCCAGCGGGCGGTGTTCAGCTCGAGTGAAAAGAGATCGTGGCCTTCGGTCGTGTAGCCGACGAAGGCGAGGGTGCCGCCGTCGCGGGACGTGGTGGGGAACTGGGCGTTCGGACCGGTACCGGCGAGCCGCCTGATCTCGAGTCCCTCCACGTCGCTCGAAAAGATCCGGAACCCGCGTCCATCGGGGTCCGCCGCAAAGAGCAGCGCGCCGTCCGGCGTCCACGCCGGCGTCACGCTCCGTCCGCGCCCGGGAGCAGGCAGAGTCCGAACGACCCGCGCCGTAACGGGATCCACCAGGACGATCTCGCTCGGGGCACCGGCGCGGCTGCGCTCCGCCGCGATCCACCGTCCGTCCGGTGACCAGCGGGGAGACGAAAAATGCGTCCCTGCCTCCGAGACGAGCGTATCCGGCACGGCGGCTCCGCCCTCGGGCATCCATCGGAAGGTTGCGAGATCACGCCGGTCGTGCCTCTGAAGCGTGCAGACGATGGTGACGCCATCCGGCGAGACGTCGGGATCGGCTGCTCGCGCCTCCCGCGTGAGCCGGCGGATGGGTCCGCCGTCGGCATCCACGGCATAGAGGTCCGACTGCAGCCCGACCTGATTGACGATCTCGGCCTGATCGAAGATGACGTGGCGCCCGGCGAATCCGATTCCGTCGCCGAGATAGCGGTTGGCGATCCGCACGGGCTCCCCGGCTCCCGGATGCTGCGCGAGCAGCGCGGGAAAGCCGTGGGGATTGACGACCGAATAGAACAGCCGGCCGTCCGGCCCGAAGCGCGGCGCCGTGACGATGAACCCGTGGCGGGTCAATCGAATCGGCGCACTCTCCGGCACGTCGGCCTCCCGGGCAGCATGTGCCGCGAACCCGTCCCAGAGATTCCCAAGCGACTCGCCGAACACGCGCTTGAACGCCGGTGCACCGAGGTACGGCAGGCGCCGGGCGGTCTCGTCCGTCAGCCGCGACAGGCTCTCGGCGCCGAACCGCCCGGCGAGGTACTCATGGAAATACGCGCCGTAGAGATACGCTGCGTTGCCCGATGGCCAGTCGACGAGCCCGCCATTCGCGCGATCGATCGGATCCACTCGCGATCGCGCGGCGGCAGTGTCGAGGATTGCGCGAAAATCGCCCGCCGGCACCCGGCCCTGCCGCGTGACCGCGCTCTCCTGGAAAGTCGCCAGCCCTTCGATCTGCCACAACGGCAGGTACAGGTTGGGGAAGAGCAGTGGCATCCTGCCGAACGCCTTGCGCAGGCCCCCGATCCAGCCGGCCGATCGGCTCAGGTGCACCACGTGCGTGTACTCGTGGGCGAACACCATCTCGAGCCAGTCGTCGGTGTTGCCGATGGAGCTCGCCGGATCGGGCGCCGCCGCAGTGATCTCGATGAGGTTGAGCGGAACGGGAGTCGCCCACCCGTTCGAGAGATCGGTCTGGTCCACGAGCACGACGTGCACACGTCCGGATGGCGGGCCCAGCGTCGTGTCGAGCCGCGCCGCCACGCGCTCGGCAATCACCGCGAGCCGCCGCGCCTCGGCCTCTTCCCCCTGATGGTAGTGGATGTGGAAACGGGACGTGCTGATCGTCCGGAAGCGCAGGCGCGGATCGTACCTTGTGGAACCCTCCAGACCGGCCGTGCCCGCCATGGTGGCGAGCACGAACACGGCCGCCAGGCGACCGAGCATCAGCCGGCTGTCCTCGCGACGCGATGGACGCCCCGGAGGAACGTGAAGTCCGCGATCGGCGAGAGCCGGACGCCCCGCAGGTCCGGCTGGAACACGGCCACGTTGGTCTTGTACCACAGGCTGACGTACGGCACGTCCGCGGCAATCAGCTGCTGGGCGCGGGCGTAGGCGCGGCGGCGCGCGGCCGGATCCCCGGCCACGGCCGCCGCCTCGATGAGCGCATCGACCTCAGGGTTGCTGTACGCGACGCGGTTCAGGCCCGCGGGCGGAACCTGTTGCGAGTGATACACGCGCCGGAGCATATCAGGGTCCGTCACGCCGACCCACTGCAGCGTATAGAGCTGGAAATTGCCGCGCACCACGTCGGCGAGCAGCGTCTGGAACTCGCTCGACCGCACGTCCACGGCAATGCCCACGCGAGCCAGGTCGTGCTGGATCACGGCCGCCTGCACGCGGTAGATCTCCGACGTGGACGTCTTGAGCGAGAGCCTGAGCCTCGGCTGCGGTCCGTCGCCGTCCGGGTCTGGATACCCGGCGCGATCCAGCAGGCGGCGCGCCTCGGTCGGATCGTGCCGGAGCTCGAACACCTCGGGCTCGAACGCCCACGACATCGGGGGGATGATCCCGACGGCAATGGTGGCGAAGCCGCGGCGGAGGTGCCGGACGATCGCCTCGCGGTCGATCGCAAGGCCGATGGCCCGTCGTACGCCGGCATTCGACAGGATCGGATCCCGGAGATTCAGGCCGACGTACGCGTAGTCGCTGCCGGGCGCCGTCTCCACGCCGAGCCGGCCTTCGGCCTGCAGCTGGAAGATCACGTCCGGCGAGAGATCGTTGACGACCAGATCGACGGTGCCCTTCCGCAGTTCCAGCCCGCGCATCGTGTCGTCGGGCACGACCTTGATGACCACGCCGCCGTTCTTCGGGGCACCCCCGTAGTACTGCGGGAAGGGCTCGAGCACGAGCCGATCGTCCTGCACGAAGCGGCCGAGCCGGTAGGGACCGGTGCCGACCGGCTGGCGCGCATTCGCCGCACCGGACCCCTCCTGCACGATGCCCATGACCAGGTTGACCGGGAACGATCCGAACGGCTCCTTCAACCGGAACCTGATCGTGTAGGCGTCGAGCGCATCCACCGACGCGACGTTGCGGTACGCGCCCGAGCGCCCCCGGAACGACGGATCGAGAAAGCTGCGGAAGGTGTACACCACGTCGGCAGAGGTCAGCTCGCGGCCGTCGTGGAAGAGGACGCCCGGCTTGAGCCGCGCGACATACGTGACCTCATCCACCGCCTCGAGCGACTGGGCGAGATCCGGGACGATGTCGAGGTTGTCGTCGATGCGAACCAGGCTGCCATAGAGGAGCTGGTGCGCTTTCTGCGACGCCTCGTCGGTCCCGACGCGGGGATCGAGGTTGACCGGAGAGTTCGCGATCCCGACCACGATGGCATCGCCCTCCGGCCGTCCGCGCGTGCAGCCGGTGTCCAGCGTCGCGGCGAGCAGGACACACGCGGCGAGCAGCGACCGCCTCCTCACTCCGTGGCCTCCTTCTTCAGCTCCGCCAGGATGGCGAGCGCCTGCATCGGCGTGACGTGATCGACGTCGAGCGCGCTGAGACGCGCGCGAATCGGATCCTCGACCGGCGCCGTCTGGAAGAGGCCCAGCTGTTGCGTGCCGGGGGCTGCCTCCGCACTGAGCGATGGTCTGCCGCCGCGCGACAGCTCGTCCCGCTCCAGCCCGTTCAGAATTTCGCGCGCCCGCGCGACGACCGCGGGCGGCAGGCCGGCGAGGCGTGCCACCTGAATCCCGTAGCTGCGATCCGATCGTCCGGGCACGACCTTTCGCAGGAACACGATGTCGTCCTCCCACTCGCGCACCACGACGTGGAAGTTCGCCACACCCGGCAGCGCATCGGCGAGGTCGGTCAGCTCGTGATAATGCGTGGCGAACATCGTCTTCGGGCGCGCGCGGGGGTTCGAGGCCAGCTGCTCCGCGACCGCCCAGGCCAGGCTCAGGCCGTCGAAGGTCGCCGTGCCGCGCCCGATCTCGTCGAGAATCACGAGGCTGCGCGACGTCGCCGCATGCAGGATGTTGGCGGTCTCCTGCATCTCGACCATGAACGTGGACTGGCCGCGGGCGATGTTGTCCGAGGCGCCGACCCGGGCGAACACGCGGTCGATGACGGGCAGCTTCGCGCTGCGGGCCGGCACGAACGAGCCCGCCTGGGCCATCACCGCCAGCAGCGCCGTCTGCCGCAGGTAGGTGGACTTGCCCCCCATGTTGGGGCCGGTCAGGATGATCACCTGGTGCCGGTCGCCGTCGAGAGCGACATCGTTCGGGACGAACGCCTCGCTGACGTGGCGCTCCACGACCGGATGGCGGGCGTCGACCGCCACCATCTCGTCGCCGGCGTGCATCAGCGGCTTGGTGTAGTTGAGGACCGCCGCGGCCTCTGCGAGCGCGGCCAGCGAGTCGAGCGCGGCGATCCCTCGCGCGGTGTCCTGGATGCGCGGCGCTTCGGACGCGACGCGCCCCCGGATCCCTTCGAAGAGCTCGAGTTCGCGCTCCAGGATCCGCTCGTCCGCCCCGAGCACCTTCTCCTCGTACGCCTTCAGGTCCGGCGTGATGAAGCGCTCGCCCCCGGCAATCGTCTGCTTCCGGTGATAGTCGGGGGGAACGGAGCCGAGATTGGACCTGGACACCTCGATGTAGTAGCCGAACACGCGGTTGTAGCGGACTTTCAGCGACGCGATGCCGGTGCGCGCGCGTTCGGCCTCTTCCAGGGCCGCGATGTGCTGCCTGCCCGATCGGCTGATGGACCGGAGCTCGTCGAGATCGCCATCCACTCCCTCGCGGATCGCGCCGCCGTCGCGCGCCATCGCCGGCGGCTCGTCGGCCAGTGTCCGCGCGAGGTCGTCGCGGACGTCGGCGAGGTCGTCGATCTCCGACAACAGGCTTTGAATGAGCGGAGCCTGGAGCTCGGCGAGCACGAGCCGGACGCGGGGAATCGCTGTGAGCGACTGCCGCAGCGACACCAGATCCCGGGGACCCGCCGTGCCGAGCGCCGCGCGCCCCACCAGACGCTCGATGTCGTGCACCGCGCGAAGCGCGTCGCGCAGCCGGGCCCGCTCCGTGCTGCGGAACGCCAGCTCCTCGACGGCATCGAGTCGATCCTGGATCCGCTCGAGCGCGAGGAGCGGGCGCAGCAGCCACACACGGAGCATGCGCCCCCCCATCGGCGTGATCGTGCGATCCAGCTCGTGGAGCAGCGAGCCGCCGCGCGCGCCGTCCGACGCCTCCACCACCTCGAGGTTGCGCAGCGTCGTCGGATCGATCAGCATGCAGTCGGTGCCGGTGCGGAACGTCACGTCGCGGACGTGCGACAGCTCGGCCTTCTGCGTGTCGCGGAGGTACTGCACGAGGGCGCCCGCCGCCTGGATCGCTGCGGGATGGTGCTCCAGCCCGAACCCCTGAAGGCTGCGCGCCTGCAGCTGATCGAGCAGGGTGCGCCGCGCCGTTTCGCTCTCGAAGGTCCAGGCCTCCACCCCCGTGATCCGTACGTCGAGACGCAGGCCGGCGGGGAGCGTGGCGAGCGGATCCGTACCCGCAGGCGCGAGGATCTCGCGCGGGCGGAGCACCAGCAGATCGTCGGCGAGCGCCTGGCGGCCCGACGCGCCGGGATATTCCGCCGCCTGGAATTCCCCGGTCGAGAGATCCAGCAGCGCCGCGCCATACCCGCCATCTCCGGCGGCCGCCAGCGCCATCAGGAACGCGGGTTCCCGGGCCTCGAGATAGCCGCTGTCGGTCAGCGTGCCGGGCGACACGACTCTCACGACCTCGCGGCGGACGACGCCCTTTGCCTTCCGGGGATCCTCGACCTGCTCGCAAACGGCCACCCGGAAGCCCTTCCGAACGAGCCGCGCGATATAGCCATCGGCCGCGTGGTGAGGGACTCCGCACATCGGAATGGCGGCGCCGCTGGCGTCGCGCGACCGGGAGGTCAGGGTCAGCTCGAGGGCACGCGAAGCCGTGAGCGCGTCCTCGTAGAACATCTCGTAGAAGTCCCCCATCCGGAAGAACAGGATGGCGTCGCGGTGCTGGCGCTTGGCGTCGAAGTACTGCCGCATCGCGGGTGTCGCGCCGGCCGGCTCGGAGAAGGCGGGGGAGGACATGATTCGCGCGGGCACGTCAGCTCTCGGCGCCCGGCCTGCCTGCTCGAGCTGTCGAGCCGTGTGACTGAGAGCTCCGGGGTTCGTTCACACAGCTCCGGGCTTCCAGGGTGTCGGGCAGCTCGGCAGAACGAGGCCGACTGACACCCGAGCGGCGAGCGCTGTGAGCTGGAATCCCGCGAGTATAACATTCACCCTGTTGACCTTGCGGCGCCAGTGCGTGTGGGCATCGCGTTCGCAGAGGAAGCCCCGAGGAGAGAGCAAGGTGATGGTACTCTCGCTCGACACGACGAGCCGCGCTGGCAGTGCGGCGCTGATCGTGGACGGCGTCGTCCGAGTGCAGCACAGCGGCGATCCGGCCCTGACCCACGGCCAGCGTCTGCCGGGGGACCTGATGCAGGTCCTGGGCCGAGGAGGGGCGACTCCTCAGCAGGTGGATCTGCTCGCGCTGGCAGCAGGCCCGGGTTCGTTCACGGGCCTGCGCGTCGGTATTGCCGCGATGCAGGGGCTCGCCATGGCGCTCGACCGCCGCGTCGTTCCGATTCCCACGCTCGAAGCGCTCGCCCACGCCGCCGGCAGCGGGGAAGGCCCGGTAGGCGTCTGGATGGACGCCCAGCGGGGTGAGGTCTTCGCCGCGTTGTACGACGAAGACGCCCGCGGACTGCACATGCTGGTAGACGGGACGGCCCTCTCCCCTGAGGACACGATCGAGCGCTGGCGGGACCGTCTCGGAGCCGGGCCGGTCCGGTTCATCGGTGACGGGGCGGTCCGCCACGCCTCGCGACTCCTGCCGGCGGTGCCGGCAGCCACGATCATCGATCCCGCCCCCCCGCTGGCGGGCGTGATTGGGCTCCTCGCCGCGGCCGCACCTGCCCGGGCCGTGCTGCCGCACGCCATCGTGCCGGTCTACATCCGGCGGCCCGATGCCGAGCTCGCCCGGGATCGGCGCACGGGAGCACGGTGATCGCGAGCGACAAGGACGGCGCGCTCGTCATCGAGCGGACGAGCGGGGAGGCGGACCTGGACGCGGTGGCCGAGCTGGAAGCGGCCACGTTCACGAACCCGTGGACCAGAGACATGCTCGAGCGCGAGCTCCGGGACTCAGCCGTGGCACGGGTGTACGTGGCCCGGCTGCCCGGTGACCCGGTGGCCGCGTTCTGCACCTGCTGGCTGGTGCTCGACGAGCTGCACATCAACACCGTTGCTGTGGCATCGGTCTACCGCCGGCGCGGCCTCGCCACCAGGCTGATGCGGCACATCATGGCCGAGGCCGCGGCCGAGGGGGCCAGCCGAACCACGCTCGAGGTCCGGCGTTCAAACGAGGCCGCGCGTCGGCTGTACGAGCGCCTGGGCTTCAGGGAAGTCGCCGTGCGGAAGAACTACTATTCGCAGCCCGAGGAGGACGGCCTGGTCCTGTGGTGCACACTGGACCGGCGTCGGTCCGGAAAGCTGGAACCTGATCCGAATCCTTGAAGGCCGGTGTCTCTTGTGGTACCGTCAACGCATATGAATGCCAGCCGGTAAGCGTCTGACCCTCTCAAAGGAGGCGGATATGCCAACAGACTTCGAAGAGCTGAAGCGCCAACTGTTGCAGACCGACGAGGAGTTCCGCCAACTGGCCAGCCAGCATCACGCCCTCGACGAAAAGATACATAGCCTCGCTGCCCGCCATTACCTCTCAGAACCAGAACAGTTCGAAGCCACGACGCTCAAGAAGCGCAAGCTGCAGCTGAAGGATCAGATGGAGTCGATCCTCCGGCGCCATGTCGTGAGCCGCGGTCCCGCGCACGCGGCGCAGCGCTGATCCCCAGCGCCACGCCCCCGTTCGCGACTGCAGGCCTCCAGGGCCAGCGATCGGTGCGATCTGCGCCGATTCCTGGCCCTGCAGCGTTTGCCGAGCCTGCGCTCCCCCGCCGATTCCCCTTGACCGCTTTGCCATTCCCGTTTCCGATACATCCATGAGGATCGACAAGGCCGGTGTCCCATTCATCGCCGGGGCGCTGGTACCGGCGGCTGGACTGGCCCTGGCCCGTCGGCCGGGCTGGGCGGCCGGCTTCGCGGCGGCCGCCGGGTTCTTCGCATTCTTCTTCCGCGACCCGGATCGCCGGGTCCCCGAGGGACCGGACCTGGTCGTCTCGCCGGCCGACGGTCGTGTCATGATTTCGGGACCCGCGGACGCACGGTGGGCGCCCCCGGGGCGATGGAACCAGGTCACCGTCTTTCTCTCGCCGCTCGACGTGCACATCAACCGGTCGCCAGTCGAGGGGCGGGTGAGGCGGATCGAATACCGGCCCGGACGCTTCCTGCCCGCCTACGATGCCGGCTCGAACGACAACGAGCTGAACGAGATCTGGCTGGAAAGCGACGGCCGTACGATCGTGGTGCGCCAGGTCGTCGGCATCCTCGCGCGGCGGATCGTCTGCCGCGTGCGGGAGGGGGACGACGTGGCGCGGGGAGAACGGATAGGCCTCATGAAATTCGGTTCCCGCATGGACGTGTTCGTGCCGCCGGACGCCGAGCTGCGCGTCACGGCCGGTCAGCGCGTCACGGCGGGCGAGACGGTCATCGCCACTCTGGAACGATCCCGTGCTGAATAGCCTTCCCCTGAAGCGACGGCGAGGCGATCGTCCGCAGCGATTCAAGCGGGGGGTGTACCTGCTGCCGTCGCTGCTGACCGTGGCGAACCTGTTCTGCGGTTACGCCTGCGTGGTCTACTCGACGCGCAGCGACTTCGAGACCGCCGCGCTCTTCATCGGCGCGGCCATGATTCTCGATACGCTGGACGGCTTCTTCGCCCGGCTGACCGACTCGCACACGGCGTTCGGCGTCGAGCTCGACTCGCTGGCCGACGTCGTGTCGTTCGGGCTCGCGCCGGCGATTCTGGCTTTCACCTGGGGGCTGTGGCCCCTCAAGCGTTACGGGTGGGCAGCGGGCTTCGTCTACGTCGCGGCGGCGGCGCTCCGCCTGGCGCGCTTCAACATCCAGACAGCCGCGGCCAGCGACAAGCGCTATTTCGTCGGGATGCCGAGCCCCCCGGCGGCTGGCGTCATCGCGTCGACGGTCTACCTCTATCCGTATGGCCTGCACGATCCCCGGTCAGCCCTGCCGGCGCTCGCCATGGTGCTCGTGCCTGCCCTCCTGATGGTGAGCACCGTGCGCTTCCGGAGCATCAAGGCGATCGACCTCGGATGGCGCCGATCCTATCTCGGGCTGTTCCTCGCTGCCGTCGGTCTGGCGCTCATCGCGGCGCACCCCCGCATTGCGCTCGTCGTGCTGTCCTACACCTACATCGCCTCGGCGTTCATCGGCCTCGCGTACACGCGCCTGCGCAGGCCGCACCACCAGGGGCAGCCCCCGAGCAGCGCGCGGAACGCGAGCGGGGCCTCCGGCTGATAGGGGCCAGCTTCCCGCTCCAGCTCCGGGCAGCGAGGCGCGGTCGCGACGACGCGGGCGGAAATCTCAGCCGTGTGGCGTCCGCGCGTCACTCTCCGCCGGCGCAATCGGCAGCTGAACGCGAACCACAGTGCCGCTGCCTCTCGCGCTCTCCACGTCCACGTTCCCGCCGCTGATCTCGATGTTGCGCCGCGCGATGGGCAATCCGAGCCCCGTTCCTGTCGTCTTGGTGGAGAAATACGGTTCGAAGACTCGCGCGAGGGCTTCGGGATCCATTCCGACGCCCGTGTCCCGCACGGTGATCGTCACGTGCGTGCGATCGGCCGACGCATCGATCTCGAGACGCCCGCGGCCGGGCATCGCGTGGAGCGCGTTCTCGATGATGTTCACCAGCGCGCGCGCCACGAGCGTGCGATCGACGAGCACCTTCGGAAGGGGGGGCGCGGTCCGGATGTGGATCTCGATCCGCCCCGCCAGCCCGGTCCGGTAGGGATCCACGACGTCGGCGACGAGCTCGGGCACGTCCACCGGAGCCGGGCGTGCGGTGGGAGACGAGGCGAAGCTCGAGAACTCCGCCGAGATCTGGCGGAGCAGCCGGACCTGCCCGAGGATCGAGGCCACGCAGCTGTCGAGCACGGTGCCGAGTGGCTCGCCGCGGTCGACGTGGACGCGCTGCAGGTGCTCCGCCGACAGCTGAATCGGCGTGAGCGGGTTCTTGATCTCGTGCGCCACCTGCCGCGCCATCTCCGCCCAGGCCTCCAGGCGGTGGGTGCGCTCGAGCTGCGCGCGCTGCGCCTTCAGCTCGTCGGCCATGCTGTTGAAGGCGTCCACGAGCCGCCTGAGCTCGTCGGCCGTCTTGACGGCAATCCGCGCGTCGAAGTCGCCCCGCGCAATCCGGCGCGTGGCCCGGGTCAGCCGGCGGACCGGGTCGGCGATCCGCTCGGCGAGCGAGAGCCCGATCCCCGCGCCCAGGAGAATGAACAGGAGCGCGGCCAGGTGCACACCGCGATCGATCTCCTCGATCTCGCGGTCGGTCTCGCGCTGCCTCGACGCGAGGGGGATCGTGAGGATGGCGTCGCGGTCGCCAGTGCGGACGGGTGCGGCGGCAATCATGTAGGGAAAGGTGCCGATCACGTCCTGATCCACGAACCCGGGCAGCCGCTGCAGGGCAATCGCGCGGTAGACGTCGTCGGGCGTCCGCGTCGGCAGGAGCCCGGACGCGAACAGGTCGCGCTCGCTGGTGGCCACGAGTCGAGCGCCCTCGAAGATGTTCACGTCCTGATCGATGAACTGGCTGATCAGGATCATCACGTCGTCGTTGATCGGCGCGGGGGCGTCGGCGCCGCGCCGCCAGAGCGCATCCGATTCCTGGATGACGCGCTGCGCCACGGCCGCCGTGCGTCCTGCCTCTTCGCGGATCGCGTCCCGCAGCAGATCGGCGAAGTAGGTGCGGATGACGAGCGCGAGCGTGAGCACGGGAATGATCGAGGCGAGCACGAAGGCCAGGAACAGCTTGCGATAGAAGCTGGCGCGGATCTCCCGCAGCAGCGCGCGCCCGACGCGCGGGTGCTCGCGGCTCAGGCGCGTGAACACGGCCGTGCCGACCAGCACCAGGGCGAAGGCGGCCCCGGCCAGCGTCGTCAGCTCCGCGAGATGCACGAACCGATCGAACCGGGTGGGGACGGGGTAGCCCAGGGCGTAGATGCCCGCGCGATCGTTCGCGAAGTACACCCGGTAGGTCTCGGCATCCCGCGTCAGGGTGGTCCAGAACGGCTCGCGCGACTCGTACAGGCGATCGAACAGCGCCCCGGTGATCGGCCAGGCCGAGCGGCCGGACGTGTACACCGGGGCAAGGCTCCACCCATAGACGACCACTTCCACGTTCTGCCCCGCCACATCTTCACCCGACGCTCCGGCCGGCCGAAGCACCTCGTAGTACGGGCTCTTGGACGTGATGAACGGCAGCGTCCGGTAGTCGAACAGGACCACGTGCACGATGATCATGCCCACCGATTGGGTGCCGCTGCTGGTGGAGACACAGATGTTCCGGCCCGCGTGCAGCATCGGCCGCTCTTCCGACCCGAGGGGTCCCGCTTCGCCGAAGATGTCCCACTCGCACCCCGCCGGCATCTGAGGCTTGCGAATGGTGCCGGTGTATTCGGGCAGGTTGAGGGCAAAGCGGCTGACCAGCCCCCCCTCTGCGTCGTAGATCTCGACGGCCGACGTGAGCCGCTCGCGCGCCAGCGCCGTGGCGTTCCAGACGAGGAACGCGCTCTGCGTCCGCGGCTCGGAGCCCGGCAGCCCTGCCGCGCCCGTAACCAGATCGGGCAGGAACGACAGCGCGTCGATTTCGTGCCTCGCCTCGGTGAGGCGGTCCTGCACCGCCTGCGGGTGGCTCTGGGTCCGGGGTGCGAACCGCGTCTCCACGAGGCGCTCGATCGCGCGGCCCGCCAGATAGTCAATCACCGGATCCAGCAGCAGCGCCGGAAGCAGGAAAGCCAGAAAGAGGGTCAGGATGCGCGCGGCGACGGTCGCATGGCGGTACCACGCGACCACGCGGTGGCCGACCAGGCCCGTCACGCCGCACACGGCCGTCGAGGCCAGCAGCCCGGGCGCCGAGAGCGGCCAGCCGCCGGCGGCCAGGGCGGCGGCGGCAATTCCCGCGGGCAGCAGCCACAACGTGAGCAGCACGATGCGGCCGCGGCCGGCCCGCCGCGGGAGGCGCCAGGCCGCAGGGGCCGCGGCGAGGACCAGCGTGGCCGTCCACAGCACCGCGACGTGGAAGGCGAGGATGGCGGCCAGCCAGGTCAGCCGTTCCCAGTCGTCCAGCGGGAACACCGAGAAGTGGCGCAGATTCACGGCCAGCGGATCGACGATCGTGGCGAGGACGAGGGCGAACCCGGCCAGGAGGACTGCCACGACGAGCCCGGCCAGGAGCTGCGTGGCGCCGAACGCCATCGGGGCAGCGGCGGGGGTCCTCCGTCGGCCGAAGTACCGCAAGCGCAGCCGCGCGACGGCACCCGCGGCGATCGCCGCGAGCGCGGCGCCGGTCGCGCCGGCGACGACGAGGTTCAGCGGGGTCTGGGGCAGACCGGCCGACAGGAGCGCAAAGCCGAGCCACACCGTCGTGGCGCCCAGCAGCAGCAGCGCCGCCGCCATCGACGTCGCCCGGGCGAAGCTCCGGCCTGCCCGCGCCCGGGCGCGTCGATCCAGCAGCGGTCCCGTCAGAAGCAGCAGCGTCAGTCCCCCAACGATGACGACTGCCGCCCCCACGCGGCGGTGCCATCGGTCCCGCGCCGCCGCAAGCTCGTGCTCGGAGATCGACGCTTCCAGGATGGGATCGCCGGCGGGGGAGCGGAGAACGAAGCTGCCGGGACGCGGCCGGTCTCCCGCCCCTTCGACGCGCGTGCGCAGCGCGACGGGCGCGATGCGGGTGGGCAACGTGTATTCCGGCGCCATCATGGCTGCGGCCGGCGCCGCCGGCGACAGTGCGTGCTCCACGGCAATCGATCCCACCCGCCGCCCGCCGCCAGCGATGGGCTGCACGTGCACCAGGCGGAGGCCAAGCGGCGTGGGGATCACGAAGAATGCGGACGCGCCCGCAATGCGATCGGGGGGGATATCGGAGGGGCGGCCGACCCAGGCCCGCGCCACGCTGCCGGGGCTGTCGTAGATGGTGGCCGGGACCTCGCTGTCGCCCGTGTTGCCGGCCGCCCCTACGATGTCGAACAGCGTGCGGGCGGCGTCGGGGCCCGCCTCGAGCGCCTGCGCGGTTTCCGGATCGGAGGACACGCGCGCTGCGACGGCCGCGAGGCGCGCCGCGATCGTGTCGAAGTCTCGCCGGACTTCGGCCTCGACACGGGCCACGGCCGCCGCGCTGGTGAAGCCGAACCACCAGTACTCGAGCACACCGCCGGCCAGGCCGGTCAGCGCTGCCGCGGCGAAACCGGCCGCAACCAGCCGCCGCCAGCTCACCGGGCGCGGCGTACTCCGGGAAAGAGGCACTCCCGAAGCAGGATACCAAAGGTAAACTGAACTGCAGGTCATGCCGGAGGCACCAGGACTGAAGATCGCGCTCAAGCGCGGGGCGCTCGTCGCCGGGGCGAACTGGCCGCTCGTGGCGGTGCAGTTCATCGCCGATTCGACCCTCAAGGTGCTGCTCGCCGTGCCGGTACTCGGCGGAATCTTCCTTGTCGCGCTCCTCCTCGATGCGGACGTCGAACTGCTCCTCGCCGGCGACATCCGTGATGTCGTCGGCACAATCCTCGCTGCGCTCCGGGAGAACCCCGCCGCGTTGACGTTCTTCCTGGGCGCGTTCTTGATTGTCCTTCTCGGCGGATCGGCGCTCACCTTCGCGGTCAAGGCGGGCACCGTGGCGGTGCTGGTCGACGCCGAAGCCGCCGCGGGCGCCATCGAACGGCCGCCACTCAGGCTCCAGGCGCTGCGGCGCGCGAACCGGGCCGGCATCGAGCCCTTCCTCGAGGGCTGCCGCCGGCTCTGGAGCCGCTATCTCAAGCTGGGCGCCTGCCTGCTCGTCGTCTACGGCGCGACGGCCGCCGTCTACCTCGGCCTCCTGATTCAGGGATATGCCGCCGCCGACAACATCGGCGTGCTCCTGGGGTGGACGCTGGCGGCCGCCGGCGCGTCGAGCGTCCTGCTGGTGTGGATCACGCTCGTGAACTTCTTCTACCTGCTCACGCAGATGGTGATGGCCGTCGACGACGTGGGCGTGCGCACCGCCGTCGTCCGCGTGGTGCGCTTTCTCCGCAGCAGCCTGCCCGAAGTGGCCGGCGTCTTCGGGGTCGTTTTCGTGCTCGTGATTCTCGCGACGATCGCCTCGATCCTCGGCACGGCCGGCCTCGGGCTGATCTCGTTCGTACCGGTGGCGGCGCTCCTGGCGCTGCCGCTGCAGGTTGCCGCCTGGCTGCTGCGCGGCTTCGTGTTCCAGTACCTGGCGCTCACCGCGCTCGGCGCCTACCTCACGCAGTACCGCCTCCACCTCCACGACGCGCCCATGGGGGCGGACCGAGGACACCGTCTCGCATGATCAACTACGACGCGTTCTTCTCCCGTGCCGCCGATCAGATGAAGGAGTCGGCCATTCGCAAGATGGGCTCCGTGCTCGCGGACGCCCGCGACATCGTCTCCTTTGCACCGGGGTACCCCGCGCCCGAGACGTTCGCGTGGGGCGAGTTCCAGGAGATCGCCCGCGAGCTGCTGGCGGGCCACGACGGCTCGGTCCTGCAGTACGGGCCCACGCGCGGCTTTCGTCCGCTGCTCGAAGCCATCGCCGCGATCATGCACGCGCGGCAGGTCACGACGTCGCTCGACAGGCTCCTGATCACCACCGGCTCGCAGCAGGGGCTCGATCTCGTCGCCCGCGTCCTGCTGGATCCCGGCGATGTGGTCCTCGTCGAGCTCCCGACCTATACGGGCGCGATCACGGCGTTCCGCAACGTCCAGGGCCGGATGGTCGGCGTCGCCCAGGAGGCCGACGGGCTGGATCTGGCGGCCCTCGACGAGACCTGCGCTCGCGTTCGACGCGACGGCCACACCGTCCGCCTGCTCTACGTCGTCCCGAACTTCCAGAATCCGACCGGCCTCCTGATCGGCAGGCCCAAGCGCCGGGCACTGCTGGACTGGGCGGCCTCGCGCGACGTCCTGATCGTCGAGGACGATCCCTATCGCGATCTCTACTTCGACGACTCGGCCACCGAAATGGACGTGCGGCCCTTGAAGGCGGACGATGCGCAGGGGCGGGTGATTTATCTGAGCAGCTTCTCGAAGACACTGGCACCGGGCTACCGCGTGGCCTGGATCGATGCACCCTCGCCGATCGCGGCAAAGCTCGAGATGGCCAAGCAGGCCGAGGATCTGTGCACGGGCGGGCTCGACCAGCGGATCATCCACGAGGCCTGCCGCCGCGGCGTTCTCGACCGGCAGCTCCCGCTGCTCCGGCGCCACTACCAGCAGAAACGCGACGTCATGGTCACGGCGCTCGCGCGGGAGCTCGGCGGCCGCGCGAGCTGGCCGGAACCACGCGGCGGGTTCTTCCTCTGGGCGACGCTGCCGGAGGGAATCGACGCCGACGCGATGATCCCCCGTGCCCTGCAGCACGGGGTCATTTACGTCGCGGGCGAGGCGTTCTTCGTGAACGGCGCCGGCGCCAACCTGATCCGGCTGTCGTTCTCGGCGCCCACGCCCGAGCGGATCGAAGAGGGCGTGGCGCGGCTGGCCACGACTATCCGCTCCGAGCTGGAGGCCAGGCCGCAGGCAGCGGCACGTCCGTCCCCGGCAGGACGGTGAGCGGCGCCGCCGAAATCGTGGGGAGCGGCGGGGCCGCGGCCGTGAGGGTCCACCGCCCTTCGGGGCTCCCGGTCACCGTCAGAATCAGCCCGCCGCCTCCGCCCGACGCGATGAATGCGGGCTGCATCGGCGCGGCATTCGGCAGCACGAGCTTTCCCGCGGGCGCGCCCGTTGCCGCGGCAAATGCGCGCAACTCGGTGGTCATCCCGGCCACGACCACGGCATTCCCCAGTACCACGGGACCGGCGAGCGGCCGGTATTTCAGATCGGCCTTCCACCGGTTGGCGCCGTTGGTCCGGTCGTGCGCGCGGAGCAGGTTGTCCATCGCCACGATGTAGACGTGGCTGTCGTCGAACGCCGGCGCGCCCCGGATCGGCGCACCGATCGCGAAGCGCCAGTCCTCGCGGCCGCGGTCGGCCTTCAGGCAGACGAAGTCCCGACCCGCGCCGAGGTACACGCGATCCGAGAGCGCGAGCGGCTCGCCAGCACTGGTTCCTACCCGGGCCTCCCACAGCGTCCGGCCTGAGGCGACGTCGAGCGCCGTCAGACGCCCGTCCGCAGTAGGCACGTACAACGTGGTACCCTCGGCGGCGGGGCGTTCCCGCACCTCCGCGAACTCCCGCTGCCAGATCGCCACGCCATCGGTCACCCGGAACGCCGTCAGCCGACCTGGCGTGGCCGCAAAGAGCCAGCCCCCGACCATGAGCGGAGGAGCGGTGAGCGGATCGACAGGGGCCACCCAGGCCGTCTGGCCACTGTCCGCCAGGATCGCATGCAGCGCGCCTCGCGCAGGAACCACCAGGAGCGTGGCCGACGCCACTGGCGTTCCCTCGACGGCCAGCGGGGTGCTCCAGAGCTCGCGGCCATCGGTGACGCTCCGGGCCGAGACG
This sequence comes from Vicinamibacterales bacterium, assembly GCA_035620975.1. Classification (GTDB taxonomy): domain Bacteria; phylum Acidobacteriota; class Vicinamibacteria; order Vicinamibacterales; family 2-12-FULL-66-21; genus DASPFV01. Next base: position 25,048 of record DASPFV010000084.1, on the reverse strand, counting down.
ACGCCCGGCTCGAGCGCCACGAAGGCGCGTACCCCGACGACGACGGGCGGCGCCAACGGGGGTGCGCCCAGATCTGCAGCCCACGTGACCTCGGACGGAAAGAGCGACATCGCCGGGGCCGGTTCCTGCGCTCCGACCGGCAAACCCGTGATGCCCGTACCGAACAGAATCGCGATCAATGGGGCGATGAACCTACAAGATATGGTGGTGCGCGCCGAAGGCACACCCTATAATAGCGGCTGTCAGCTGGGCGCTCTTCTTCATCCAATCTTTTCGTGACCCACCAGACCATCGTCGTTCTCGATTTCGGCTCGCAGTTCACGCAGCTGATCGCGCGCCGGCTGCGCGAGCTCTCGGTGTACTCGGAGATCCTCCCGTTCGATACGCCCCTGCCGGAGATTCAACGCCGCCGACCGGTTGGTGTGATCCTCTCGGGCGGTCCGACGAGCGTCACCGATCCAGGCGCGCCGCATTGCGATCCGGCCGTGCTGTCCAGCGGCGTGCCCGTGCTCGGCATCTGCTACGGGATGCAGCTGATGACGCACTTCCTCGGTGGCAACGTCGCGCCGGCGCCCCACCGTGAATACGGGCTGGCGACGATCCGGATCGAGCGGGACGCGCCGCTGCTGCAGGGTCTGCCGCCGGAGCTCCGCGTGTGGGCCAGCCACGGCGACTTCGTCCGGTCCGCGCCCGCGGGCTTCGCGGTGACGGCGACGAGCGTCAACGCCCCGGTGGCGGCGATGGCCGCCCCGGCGCGGGGTTTGTATGCGCTGCTGTTCCATCCGGAGGTGGCGCACACGGATCGCGGCATCGAGATCCTCCGCAGCTTCGCGTACGAGGTCTGCGGATGCACCGGCGACTGGACGATGGCGTCCTTCGTCGAGGAGGCGACCGCCCGGATCAGGGAGCAGGTCGGCGACGGCCGCGTGGTCTGCGGCCTCAGCGGCGGCGTGGATTCGACGGTCGCCGCCCTGCTCGTCCACCGCGCCGTCGGTGAGCGCCTGACGTGCATCTTCGTCGACAACGGCGTCCTGCGGCTCGACGAGGCCGACCAGATTCGGCGCCGCTTCGAGCGCCTGCACCTGCCGCTCGTGCCCGTGGACGCCTCGCGTCTGTTCCTCGATCGGCTGGCAGGGGTGACCGATCCGGAGCAGAAGCGCAAGATCATCGGCGCCACGTTCATCGAAGTCTTCGAGGAGGAGGCCCGGAAACTGGGATCCTTCGACTTCCTCGCGCAGGGGACGCTCTATCCGGACGTCATCGAGAGCGTCTCGGTGATCGGGCCGTCGCACGTGATCAAGAGCCACCACAACGTGGGCGGGCTGCCCGAGCGGATGCGCTTCCGTCTGGTCGAGCCGCTGCGGCTGCTGTTCAAGGACGAGGTGCGGGTGCTCGGCACGGAGCTGGGGCTCGAAGACGAGTTCGTCTGGCGGCAGCCCTTCCCCGGGCCCGGACTGGCAGTGCGAATCCTCGGCGAGGTGACCGCCGAGCGCCTGGCGCTCCTGCGACGGGCGGATCACATCGTGGCCGAGGAGGTGAAGCGCGCCGGGTGGTATCGTCGGCTGTGGCAGTCGTTCGCCGTGCTGCTCCCGGTCCAGAGCGTCGGCGTGATGGGGGACGCGCGAACCTACGAGTACACGATTGCGATCCGGGCCGTGGAGAGCCGCGACGGCATGACCGCGGACTGGGCGCGGCTTCCCCACGAACTGCTCGCCACGATCTCGTCCCGCATCGTGAACGAGGTCAAGGGCATCAACCGGGTCGTCTACGACATCAGCTCGAAACCGCCCTCGACGATTGAATGGGAATGATGAGCTTCGTTCACCTGCACCTGCACTCCGAATACTCGTTGCTCGACGGCGCGTGCCGGATCGAGGAGCTCCTCGACCGCGCGGTACAGCTGAACATGCCGGCCCTCGCCATCACCGAGCACGGGAACATGTTCTCGTCGATCCTGTTCCACGACCAGGCGCGCAGGCGCGGCATCAACCCCATCCTGGGGTGCGAGGTGTACGTCGCGCCGGGCGACCGACGGACGAAGAGCGGGACGCCGGGAGAGACCGCCAATCACCTCGTCCTGCTGGCCGAGACGCCCGAGGGTTACCACAACCTGATCAAGCTGGTGTCGGCGGGGTACACGGAAGGGTTCTATTACAAGCCGCGGATCGACAAGGACCTGCTCGCACGGCACGCGGGCGGCCTGATCGGTCTCAGCAGCTGCCTGAAGGGGGAAGTCGCCACCGCCATCCGCACCGAGCAGCACGCGAAGGCCCTGCAGGCGGCGGCGACCTATCGCGACATCCTGGGACCCGGCAATTTCTTTCTCGAGATGCAGTACCAGGGGATCGACGAGCAGAAGATCGTCAACGCCGGGCTGGGCCCCATCGCGCGCGATCTGGGGCTGCCCCTGGTGTGCACGAACGACGTGCACTACCTGCAGAACTCCGATCACCGGCCGCACGACATCCTGCTGTGCATCGGGACCGGAAAGGGTGTGAACGACACGGAGCGGCTGCGGTACCACGGCGACCAGTTCTATCTCAAAACCCCCGAGGAGATGGCGGCCCTCTTCGGGGAGGTGCCGGAGGCGCTGGCCAGCACGGTGCGGATCGCCGAGCGCTGCCAGGTCGATCTCTCCGGCACGATCAACCACCTGCCGAACTTCGACGTGCCGGCCGGCTACACGCTCGACGAGTACTTCGAGCACGTGGTCCGCGAGGGATTCGGGCAGCGCCTCCCCCGGCTGAGGGATCTGGCGGCCCGGGGCGTGCTCACACACACCATCGACGAGTACGAGCGGCGGCTGACGTACGAAGTCGAGATGATCAAGCAGATGAAGTATCCCGGCTACTTCCTGATTGTCTGGGACTTCATCCGCTACGCCCGCGAGCACGGGATCCCTGTCGGCCCCGGACGCGGATCGGCCGCGGGCAGCTTCGTCGCCTACTGCCTCCGCATCACGGACGTCGACCCGATCGAGTACGACCTCATCTTCGAACGGTTCCTGAATCCCGAGCGCGTCTCGCTGCCCGACATCGACATCGATTTCTGCGAGCGGCGCCGCGGCGAGGTCATCGACTACGTCACCCGCAAGTACGGCCGCGAGAACGTCGCGCAGATCATCACGTTCGGCACCATGAAGGCGCGCGCGGTCGTGCGCGACGTGGCCCGGGTCATGGACATCCCGTACGCCGACGCCGACCGCGTCGCCAAGGCGGTGCCGCCGGCGCTCGACATGACCCTCGCCAAGGCGCTCGAGGAGAGCCCGACGCTCAAGGAGATGCAGCAGAAGGACGAGCGCGTCCGCGAGCTCCTGGCAGTCGCCCAGCGCCTGGAAGGGATGACACGCCACGCCTCCGTCCACGCCGCCGGCGTGGTCATCGCACCGAGGCCGCTCACCGAGTTCGTGCCGCTCTACAAGAGCCAGAAGGACGAAATCGTCACGCAGTGGGCCATGAAGGAAGTCGAGCGCGTCGGGCTGCTCAAGATGGACTTCCTCGGGCTGAGCACCCTGACCCTCATCGACGACGCGCTGAGGGAAATCCGGAGGACGGAAGGCATCGATCTCGACATCGACGCCGTGCCGCTCGACGACGCGAGGACCTACCGCCTGTTTGCCGACGGCCAGACCTACGGCGTGTTCCAGTTCGAGAGCTCCGGCATGCGCGAGCTCCTCCGGAAAGCAAGGCCCGAGCGCCTCGACGACCTGATCGCGCTGAACGCGCTCTACCGCCCGGGCCCGCTCAAGAGCGGGATGGTGGACGATTTCATCGCCCGCAAGCAGGGCAGGACGGAGGTCAAGTACGAGCTGCCGCAGCTGGCGCCGATCCTCTCGGATACGTACGGCGTCATCGCCTACCAGGAACAGGTGATGCGGATCGCGGCGGTCCTGGCTGGCTTCTCGATGGGGCAGTCGGATGTGCTGCGCAAGGCCATGGGGAAGAAGGACCCCAAGGTCATGGCGAAGCAGCGCGAGGCCTTCATGGAGGGAGCCCGCGCGCAGGGGGTCAACGGGAAGAAGGCCGCCAAGATCTTCGACCTGATGGAGTACTTCGCCGGGTACGGGTTCAACAAGTCGCACTCCACGACTTACGCCCTGCTCGCGTATCAGACCGGCTACCTGAAGGCCAACTACCCGCGCCACTTCTTCGCCGCCCTGCTGACCATCGAGGCCGCCAACACCGAGAAGCTGGCGATGTACCTGGGGGAGTGCCGCGAGCTGGGGGTGCCGATCCTCGCGCCAGACGTCAACGCCAGCGAGCTGCGGTTCACGGTCGTCCCCGAGGGGGTCCGGTTCGGCCTCTGCGCCGTGAAGAACGTCGGCGAGGGGGCGGTGCTGTCGATCCTGGAGGTCCGCCGGTCGCTGGGCCGGATCGACTCGCTCTTCTCGCTCTGCGAACACGCGGACCTGCGGCTCGTCAACAAGCGCGTGCTGGAGAGCCTCGTCAAGGCGGGCGCCCTCGATTCCCTCGTCGCCGACGGTCCGCCGGCAACCCGCCGGGCCCGCCTGTTCGCCGCCGTCGATCGGGCCATCGAGCACGGCGGCCGCCGTCAGCGCGACCGCGACCAGGGACAGCACCAGCTCTTCGGGTCGGAGACGTCCGACGAAGGGCCCGCCGACGCGTTCCCCCTGCCCGACGCGCCGCCGTGGACCGAGGCGCAGCAGCTCGCGTTCGAAAAGGAAGCTCTAGGACTCTACATGACCGGCCATCCGCTCGAGCGCTACGCAGGCGACCTGAAGGCCTTCGGCGCGCGGCGCGTGAGCGAGCTCGCCTCCCCCGAAGCCGACGTCTGGGTGGGAGGCATCGTCTCGGGCCTCCGGCCGCTGAAGACGCGGAAGGGCGAGCGCATGGCCGCCTTCATGCTCGACGACATCGACGGGTCGATCGAAGTGGTCGTGTTCCCCGAGGCGTTCACGAAGCATGGAGCCCTGATCGAAGCGGATGCGATGGTGCTGGTACGGGGCAAGCTCGAGAAGGACGACGAATCGGCCAGACTCCTCGCGACGGAGCTGCTGCCGATCGGCGCCCTCAAGGAGCGGACGACGCGCGAGGTGGCCATCCACCTCGTCGTTCCGCCCCACGGCCGCCCGACCTTCGAAGCCCTCGCCGAGCTCCTGTCGCGCCATCGGGGCGATCGGCGCGTCTACCTCGAGCTGGACCTGCACCGCCAGCCGCGCGCACTGCGTGTGCGGGCCGACGTCGCGCAGCGCGTGCGGCCGTCCGAAAAGCTCGTCGCCGAGGTGGAGCAGCTCTGCGGAGCGGGGTCGGTGGAGTTGAGGTAGGCGCGACAGGGGTCCTGGGTGCCTGGCTGCGGGGAGTGCCACAGGTGCGCTGGGTGCGAAGGTGCGCTGGGTGCGAAGGTGTGAGGTGCCCGTGGGTGCGTTGACTGAAGTGTGACGTTGAATGCCTGATTTGCTCGAGTTCGAAGAGCCGGTTGGCGTCCTGCTGAAAGAGATTGAGGCGCTCAGCCTCATGCCTCGAACGCCGGAACGGGAGCGGTCCATCGAGACCCTGCGCCGGCGTGCGGACGAGATTCGGGCGGAGCTGTACGCCAGGCTCACGCCCTGGCAGCGGGTGCTCGTGGCCCGCCACCCGAACCGGCCCGGCACGCTCGATTACGTGGAGCGGCTCTTCACGGGGTTCGACGAGCTGCACGGCGATCGCCGGTTCGCGGACGATCACGCGATCGTCTGCGGGTTCGCGGACTACCGGGGCGAGCGCGTCGCCATCGTGGGACACCAGAAGGGCCGCGACACGAAACAGAAGATCTTCCGGAACTTCGGCTATGCCAGGCCGGAGGGTTACCGCAAGGCGCTCCGGGTCATGCGCCTCGCCGAGAAGTTCGGACGATCGATCGTCGTCTTCATCGACACGCCCGCCGCCTACCCGGGTGTCGAGTCCGAGGAGCGGGGCGTCGCCGAGGCGATTGCGCTCAACCTCCGCGAGATGATCATGCTCGAGGTGCCGATTGTCGTGATCGTCTGCGGCGAGGGGGGCAGCGGGGGGGCGCTGGGCATCGCGATCGGCGACCGTGTGCTCATGCAGGAGTTCGCCGTCTACAGCGTCATCCCCCCTGAGGGGTGCGCGGCGATCCTGTGGCGCGATGCCAACCGCAAGGTCGAGGCGGCCGAGGCTCTCAAGATCACGGCGCCCGACCTGCTCGGCCTGGAGATCGTGGACGGGATCGTCCCGGAACCAGCTGGCGGAGCCCACAACGACCACGACGCCGCGAGCGCGCTCGTGGATCAGGCGCTGGGCCAGGCGCTCGCCGAGATGTCGGGAATGACCGTCGAGGAACGCCTGTCGACGCGCTACGAGAAGTTCCGCCGGATGGGCAGCGAAGGACAGGCTTTCGTGGACACTGGCGTCCGGGATGCGGCCTCGCCGGGGCCGACGCCTGCGAGATGAAATCGCTCGTCTGGCAACACCTGCCGTGCAACGACGAGGCTGCCGCGGCACTGGGCGCGGCGCTCGATCTGCATCCCGTGGTGTCGCGCCTCCTGTGCCTGCGCGGCCTCGACACGCCCGAGCTGGCCGCACAGTTCCTGAATCCGTCGCTCGAGCATCTCCACGATCCGCTCAGGCTCACGGACATGGGCCGGGCGGTCGAGCGGCTCGAGCAGGCGATTGCGCGGGGCGAGCGCATCGCCATCCACGGCGACTACGACGTGGACGGCATCACCTCCACGGTCATCCTGCGCCGCGCGCTCGAGATGCTCGGCGGCACGGTCGGCCACTTCATCCCCGAACGGATTCGCGACGGCTACGGGCTGCAGCCGGCCGCGATCGAGCGGCTCCACGCGGACGGCGTGCACGTGATCGTCTCGGTGGACTGCGGCATTCGCGGGATGGAAGCGGCCCGCCGCGCCCGCGAGCTCGGGCTCGACTTGATCATCACGGACCATCACGAGCCGGACGGCTGCCTTCCGCCGGCGCTCGCCGTCATCAATCCCAAGCGGCTCGACTGCAGTTATCCCGACAAGCACCTGGCCGGCGTCGGTGTGGCGCTGAAGCTGGTCCAGGCGCTCTGCCACCGCGCGGGCAGGAGCAGATGGCTGCCGGCTTTCGTCAAGGTCGCCGCGCTCGGGACGCTGGCCGACGTCGTGCCGCTGGTGGGGGAGAACCGCGTCATCGCGAGGCTCGGCCTCGCCTCGCTCAGCCGCGGCCCGCACACCGTTGGCCTGCGCGCCCTGCTCGACGCGTCCGGTCTGACCGGCCGGACGATCGACAGCTACCAGGTCGCGTTCATGCTGGCGCCGCGCGTGAACGCCGCTGGCCGCATGAGCACGCCCGACATCGCCACGCGCCTGCTGCTCGCGACCGACGAGGCCATGGCCGACGAGGCACGCGCGCTGGCCCTGCTGCTGAACGACGAGAACCTGCGGCGGCAGGCCGAGGAGGCCGAGCTCGTGGCGCAGGCGCGCAGGAGCATCGAGACGGATCCGGCGGTCGGAGCCCACAACGTGCTCGTCGTGGGCGGCGAGAGCTGGCACCGCGGCGTCATCGGCATCGCCGCGTCCAAGCTGGTGGACGCGTATCACAAGCCTGCGATCGTGCTGTCGGTTGACGGGGACATCGCCCACGGCTCGTGCCGGAGCATCCCGGATTTCGACATGCTGGGAGCGCTCGAGCAGTGCGCCGACCTGCTCGCCCGGTTCGGCGGCCATCGGCAGGCGGCCGGTCTCACGATGGAAGCCGCGCGCGTGCCGGAGTTCCGCGCGCGGATCAACGCGCACGCCGACAGCGTCCTCGAACCCGATCAGCTTCGGCCGCGACTCCGGATCGACGCCCCCCTGACCCTGAGGGGGATCACGCCCGATCTCGTCCGGGGCCTGGACGCACTGGGCCCGTTCGGCCTCGCCAACCCCCGTCCGGTGTTCCACGCCCACCCCGTCGAGATCGTCGAAGGCCCGACCGCCCTCAAGGAACGCCACCTCCGCATGACCTTCAGCCAGGAGGGCCGGAAGTTCCGCGCCATCGCCTGGCGCGCGGCGGAGCGGGCCGACTTCCTCGAGCGCCACCGCCACGGCGTGAACCTGGCCTTCTCCCTCGACCGCAATGAGTATCAGGGGGAGACGTACCTGCAGTTGAGCGTGGCCGATATCAAACCGCTCGAAGACGTACAATAGGGCGGATCTGGCCGCCGCCCGCCCGCCGCCACACGGGTGGAGGTCGCGGCCCGGAAGCTCGCAGCTGCGGGTCGGACACCGCGGCCCGAAGTTGCCGGGCTCGCCGCGCTTCGCACCATGGGCTCGTGGCTCGATCCCGGTTGGCACGTCGACCGGCGGCGGCCCCACAGCTTCCGGACATGCACTGGCAGAAGAAGGCCCGTTTCGCGATAGCCGCGTTCGTCATCGTGTTCGCGGCGGTGGTCTTCCTGGCCATGCGCCGGAACGCCGGCGTGCCGCCGGCACCCGCCGAGTCGCCCCGAACCGATCCCGATACCGTGTCGGAAACACGCGGCCCGGTGAAGTTCGATCGCTTCGTGGCCGGCCGCCTGGACTACTCGCTCGAAGGCCGGGACCACAAGGCGTACCCGGACGGCCGGCAGGAGCTGGTCGATCTCACCCTCAAGCTCCCCGATCGAAACGGACGCACGCTGACGATCACCGGCAGGCGCGGCGAGGTCTTCATGGCGGAGGGGCAGCAGAACGAAGTCGCTCGCGCGAAGGTCACGGGGAGCGTGCGGCTCGTCACCAGCGACGGCATCACGGTCGAATCGGAGGAGCTCAGCCACGACGAGGCGTCGGGCGTGCTGACGATCCCGGGGGCGGTCGCCTTCTCGAAGGGCCGCCTGCGCGGCAAGGGGGTCGGCGCCACCTACGATCGGCCGAAGGACGTGCTGTGGATCCTGGACCAGGCTCGAATCGACGTGAGCCCCGACGAGAGCGGGGCAGGCGCTGCAGAGGCGACGGCCGGCGCCGCCGGGCTCGCCCGCTCCGAGAACTATCTGAAGCTGACGCGCCCGGCGCACGTCGTGTCCGACGGCCGCACGTTCGACAGCGACGAGATGACCGTTCTGCTGCAGAGCGACGGCGAGACCATCAGCGGGCTGCAGCTGCGCGGCAACAGCCGGATCGTGGACACCGGCGCCGGTGCGCAGAACATGTCGGCGCGCGACATCGACCTGCGTTTCGCAGAGGACGGCCGTACGCTGCAGGGCGCACGGCTCATGGAGCAGGCTGTCCTGGATCTGCCCGGGTCCGGGAACGCAGGGTCACGGCGCATCGGCGGTCAGACGATCGATTTCGCGCTGGCCCCCGACGGCACGACGGTGACGAGCCTCACGGCGTCGGGCAATGTGGTGACGGAGCTGCCGGGCGATCCGGGGGCGGGCCGCCGAATCGAATCCACGGCGCTCGCGGCGACCGGCCCGCCAGAGCGGGGAGTCGAGCAGCTGACCTTCGATGGCCCGGTCGTGTTCCGTGAGACCCGGGCCGCCGCTCGCGGCGTCGCCGCCGTGGACCGTACCGCCCGTGCCCGGCGGCTCATCGTGGCTACGCAGCCTGGCCTCGGCAGCCTCGAGCGGGCCGACTTCCGCGGCAACGTCCACATCAGGGACGGCACCGATCTCACTGCAGGGGCGCCGCGCGCGGTCCATCACCTCGACACCGGCCAAATCGAGCTGTCGCCCTTGAAGGACGAACCGGGGCCCGCGCCGTTCGTGAACGACGGCCAGGTGCTCGTGGAGGCGCGACACATCCGGCTGTCGCCCGAGAGCCGCAGGCTCCTGGCCGACACCGACGTCCGCAGCACGATTCGGGCGCGCCGCACGGAGGACACGCCGGGCGGGCGCGAGGCGCGCCTGCCATCCATGCTGACCGCCGGTGAGCCGGTCACGGTGACGGCGAGCCGGCTCGACTACGACGGCGAGTCCGTGGCGAAGTACGACGGCAACGCGCGGCTCTGGCAGGACAAATCGAAGATCTACGCCGATTCGATCGTGATCGACGATCGCACCGGCAACCTGACGGCCCGCGGCAATACCCGCACCACCATGCTGCTCGACGACGTGGATCCGAAGACGAAGCAGCGATCGGCCCGCGAGACGAACGCGACGGCCGACGTCCTCGTCTACGACGAGGCGAAGCGGCTCGCTACGTACACGTCCGGGCCGACCGGCCGGGCCCACATCGTCGGCGCGCAGGGAGACCTCACTGCCGACAGAACGGAGCTGTACCTGCGGGAAGGAGGGAAGGAGCTCGAGCGCGCCGTCTCGGACGGCAGTGTCGTCGTCAAGGAGGGTGAGCGGACGTCCAGGGGCGGTCATCTCGTCTACACGGCCGCGACCGATACCTACGTGATGACCGGCAAGCCCGTGGAGATCATCGAGAAGGAAGCCAGCGGCTGCAAGCAGACGGTCGGCGCGAAGCTCACGTTCAACCGCTCGAACGAGAGCGTGCGGATGGAGAACGACGGCCTGCAGCTGGTCGACGGGAAGTCGATCCCGTGTCCGGCGGAGCTGCGCGGCTGAATGGCGACGCTGCACACGAAGGATCTCACGAAGTCGTTCGGAGGCCGGACGGTCGTCAGGGGCGTCAGCCTCGAGATTGCGTCCGGCGAGGTGGTCGGACTCCTGGGACCGAACGGGGCGGGCAAGACGACGACCTTCTCGATGGTGGTGGGCCTCACGGCCCCGGACTCGGGACGCGTCCTCCTCGACGGGACGGACGTCACCGACGATCCCATGTACGTACGGGCGCGCAAGGGGATCGGCTACCTGCCGCAGGAACCGTCGATCTTCCGGGGGCTGACGGTCGAGCAGAACATCCTGGCGATCCTGGAGACCCTCGACGTCGACAGCGGGACGCGACGGGCGCGGCTGCGGGAGCTGCTGGCGGAACTGGGCCTCACGCCGCTGGCCAGGTCGCCGGCCTACACGCTCTCGGGGGGCGAGCGCCGCCGTGTGGAGATCACGCGGGCGCTGGTGGTGTCGCCCCAGTTCATGCTGCTCGACGAACCGTTCGCCGGCATCGACCCGATCGCCGTGACCGACATCCAGAAGATCATCTTCCACCTGAAGTCAAGGGGAATCGGCGTGCTCATTACCGATCACAACGTGCGGGAAACCCTGCGGATCACGGACCGCGCGTATATCGTGCACGATGGCGTGATTTTCCGGAGCGGCACCCCGGACGGCCTGGCGGCCGACGAGGAGGTCAAGCGGATTTACCTCGGCGCCGACTTCCGATTGGACTAAAATAGTAGGATCGTTCCGTCGAGACCATGGCAATCCAGCAGAAACTGCACACCAAGCTCGTACAGAAGCTGATTCTGACGCCGTCGCTGCAGCAGGCGATCAAGCTGCTGCCGATGTCCACACTCGAGCTGGCAGACCTGCTGAATCAGGAGATGGTCGAGAATCCGCTGCTGGAGGAGGTGCCCACCGAGGAGTTGCAGCCGGCCGAGCAGCAGCAGGCGGAGAAACCGGAGGCGGAGAAACCAGCCGAGAAGACCGACGCGTGGGACGACGCCGACTACGAGTACTTCTTCGGCGACTATCTCGACGACGGCTACCGCTCGCGGACGCCGTCGGAGGTGAAGGAGCTGCCGCCGATCGAGAACACGCTCTCGACGACCGGCTCGCTCGCCGATCACCTGCTCTGGCAGCTCTCGATCCAGACCAACGACGAGCGCCTGCGCGAGATCGGCACGGCGATCATCGGGAACCTCGACGACGACGGGTACCTCGTGGCCTCGGTCGAGGAGATCGCCGCGATGGGCGAGTGGCCCGTCGCCGACGTCGAGCGCGCCCTGCAGCACCTCCAGACGTTCGATCCCATCGGGGTGGCGGCGCGCGACCTGCAGGAGTGCCTCTGGCTGCAGATCCGCCATCTGGGCCTCGAAGGCACGCCCGCGGAGAAGATCGTCACCGAGCACCTGCGGCTGCTGCAGAACCACCAGGTGCCGGAGATCGCACGCAAGCTCGGGATGTCGATCGAGGATCTCCGCGAGCACATCGAGATCATCCGCAATCTGGATCCCAAGCCGGGCAGCCGGTACAACCCGACGCAGTCCCAATACGTCATTCCCGACGTGTACGTGGTCAAGGTGGAGGACCAGTACGTCGCGGCCCTGAACGAGGAAGGCCTGCCCCAGCTGCGCATCAGCCCCGTCTACCGGCGCCTGCTCGACAAGAGCGGCGGCGAGTCCAGCGACGAGACGCGGGCCTACGTGAAGGACAAGTTCCGGTCGGCGCTCTGGCTGATCAAGTCGGTCGATCAGCGCCAGAAGACCATTCACAAGGTCGCGACCAGCATCATCAACTTCCAGCGGGAGTTCCTGGACCACGGCATCGAGTGCCTGCGGCCGCTCGTGCTCCGCGACGTCGCCAACGACATCGGCATGCACGAATCGACGGTGAGCCGCGTGGTCAACAACAAGTACATGCACACGCCCCAGGGCGTGTTCGAGATGAAGTACTTCTTCCACAGCGGGATCAGCAGCTCGTTCGGCGAGAGCGTCTCGTCGGTGACGATCAAGCAGCGCATCCGGAAGATCATCGAGAACGAGGATCCGCGCAAGCCGCTCAGCGACTCGAAGATCGTGAGTATCCTCCAGAAGGAGGGTCTGATGCTGGCGCGGCGCACCATCGCGAAGTACCGGGAAGAGCTCAAGATCCCGACATCCAATCAGAGGAAGGTCTTGTTCTAGCTGACGGCTGCCCGGTCCCTCAGCTATGCATCCCGTCTATGCGTGTTGACATCACCGGCCGGCACGTGGAGATCACTCCGCCGCTGCGTCAGCTCATCGACCGCCGCCTGGCCAGGCTCAAGCGGCTCCTGAACGACAACGCCATCTCGACGCAGGTCATCCTCACCCTGGAGAAGTACCGACATCGCGCCGAAATCGTGATCCACGCGCGCGGCGACCACATGATGCGCGGCCGCGGCGAGGGGAACGCCTGGCCGCTCTCGATTCGCCAGGCGACGGAGAAGATCGAGCAGCAGGCCCAGAAGCTGAAGGGCAAGTGGGGGGAACGGAAGCGACGCGGCTCGGGCTCGCGCGTCGTGCGTCCCACGCAGGCCGAGCCCGCCGCCGGGCCGCCGCGCGTGCTGCGCGCCCGCCGCTACCCGGTCAAGCCCATGTCGATCGACGACGCCGCCCTGCAGGTCGAAACAGGGCCTGAGAACTTCGTCGTCTTCCGCAACGCGGAGACCGACACGGTCAGCATCCTGTACCGCCGGAAGGACGGTAATCTGGGGCTGATCGAGCCCGACTAGGCTTGTGTCCGCAGTGGCACCCGTACCGCGAGGCACCGGCATGTCGGAACGCGTTCTGGCGGTCATGGTCCGGGAGCGACTGCCGTTCCCGCTCGAGCGGAAACTCCGCTAGCACAGGCACCGCCGCGGCCAGTGGCATGACGGACATCACCACCCCGCCAGGCGTGACCGTCGAGACGGTCCTGCGGGATCTCGCCGGCTCGCGGGCGCTCGATCTCGAGCTGCTCGCCGGCGCCAGCGGCCTCGGCCGGCGCATCACGATCCCGCACCCGCAGAAAACAGGGCTGGCTCTCTCCGGGTTCGACGCCTACCTGCGCGGCGGGCGCGTGCTCGTCTTCGGCGAGAGCGAGATCCGCTATCTCGAATCGTTGCCCGACGTCGATCGATCCGCGGTCCTCCAGCGCGTCCTGCGCCGTGACCTCCCCTGCGTGCTCATCACCGACGGCTTCACCCCGCCGCCCGGGCTCGCGACCGAGTCGGACCGCGCCCGCGTGCCGCTGCTGCGCACGCGGGCCGTCACGCCGGAGGCGATGGCCCGGCTCTCGGCGGCGCTCGACACCTATCTTGCCAGGCGCGGGGTCATCCATGGCGTGCTGATGGACATCCTCGGCCTGGGCGTGCTGGTGATCGGCGAAAGCGGCATCGGCAAGAGCGAGTGCGCGCTCGATCTCGTCGTCCGCGGCCATCGGCTGGTGGCCGACGACGCCGTGGAGCTGCGGTGCCGGGCGGAGTCGTTCGTGCTGGGCAGCTGCCCCGACCTGACCCGCCACCACATGGAGATCCGCGGGCTCGGTCTGATCAATGTGCAGGACCTGTTCGGCGTGGCGTCGACGCGGACCTCGAAGCGGGTCGAGCTGATCGTGCAGCTGGAGCGATGGGAACCCGGACGCGAATACGACCGGCTGGGCATCGACGACAGCTACTACGATCTGCTCGGCATCCGCATCCCGCTCGTCCGCATGCCGGTCGCGCCAGGCCGCAACGTCGCGATCCTCGTCGAAGTCGCGGCGCGCAACCAGCTGCTGAGGACGCACGGCCACCATGCCGCGCGCCGGCTGGTGGATCGCCTCGGCGCCCAGCTCGATTCCGCGGCGACGGCCGGTTCGGAGCTCGAGCACGGAGAGGATAATTGACCTTTGACCGCGGTCCGCACCCCGCGTGTGTGGCCGGAAGGCGGGCGATTCTCGGGAATGTGTAAGCGACGAGCAACGCAGCCAGGCGGGATGCCCCGCCCGGGAGTCATGTCACGAACCACGCGGTCAGGACACTAGATGCGGGAGAAGCGGCACGCCGCGCGCCGCGCGGCGAGAACGGCCGTGCAGTCGCGCTTCGTCGTCCTCACCGGCCTGTCCGGGTCGGGCAAGTCGCAGGCGATCCGGGCGCTGGAGGACCTCGGCTACTTCTGTGTGGACAACCTCCCGGTCACGCTCCTGCCCATGCTCGCCGAGCTGACACTGCGCGCGGGCAGCGAGATCTCGCGCGCGGCCGTCGTCGTCGACGTCCGCGAAGGCCGGCTGCTGCAGGACTTCCCCGCGATCTACCGCCGGCTGCGGGCGATGCGGAACCTGCACCCGGTGCTGATCTTCCTCGAGGCGGGCGAGCCCACGCTCGTGCGGCGGTTCAGCGAGACGCGCCGTCCGCACCCGCTCGCGCCCGATCGTTCGGCGATCGAGGGCATCCGGGAGGAGCGGAAGGCGATGCGGGCCATCCGCCGGATGGCCGACCACGTCGTGGACACGTCGAGCATGACCGTGCACGAGCTGCGTCACGTGTTCACGGGCGTGGCCAGCGGACGCGCACCCGGGTCGCAGCAGCTGGTCGTCACGATCCTCAGCTTCGGATTCAAGCACGGCATTCCGGTCGATTCGGACCTCCTCTTCGACGTCCGGTTCCTGCCGAACCCCCACTTCGTGCCGGGGCTCCGTCCGCACACGGGCCGCGATCGCGAAGTGGTCCGCTACCTGGATCGATCCGAGGCCACGCACGACTTCCTGCGCCATACGCTCAACCTCCTGAAGTTCCTGATTCCTCAGTACGTGGGGGAGGGGAAGTCGTACCTGACCATCGGAATCGGCTGCACCGGCGGGCGGCACCGCTCGGTGGCCATCGCCGAGGCGCTCAAGAAGGGGCTGGCAGGCATTCCCGGTGTCCGGCTCCGTGTCGTCCACCGGGACATCGCCAACGAATGATCGCGCGGCGTGCAGCGGTCGGGAGGGTTGATTGCAGGAAGCGATTTCATCGATGATCGAGGATCCCGACCGATGAAGCTGGGCGTTGTCGTGGTGACGCACGGGCAGCTCGCGACCGAACTGGTGAACTCGACCGAGATGATCGTGGGCGATCTGCCGGCGTTCGCCGCCGTGTCGATCGGCTGGCACGACGATGTGGATCAGGCGCGCGAGGCCATCGCGAGGGCGATTACGCGGGTGCAGGCCTCGGCGGGCAGCACCCCCGAGGAACCGGCAGGCGTGCTCGTCCTGACCGACATGTTCGGCGGCACGCCGGCCAACCTGGCCGTGACCTTCGTGAGCCCCCAGGTCGAGGTGATTACAGGCGTGAACCTGCCGATGCTGATCAAGCTCGCGCGGCCGCAACGGGACGGCGATCTGCTGACGCTGGCCCGCGAGATGCGCGAGGACGGCCGGAACGCCATCTGGGTGGCCTCCGACCTCCTCCGGGGGGAGAAGGCGTGATCGCCCGGACGGTGACCATCACGAACGCGCTCGGCCTGCACGCGCGCGCGGCCGCCCGGTTCGTGCATACCGCGAGCGCCTACCAGGCGCAGATCCGGGTCGCGCGCGGAGAACGTCAGATGGACGGCAAGAGCATCATGGGCCTTCTGCTGCTGGCGGCCGCCCAGGGCACGCGCATCACCATCAGCGCGGCAGGCGCCGACGAGGCGGAAGCCGTGGCCGCGCTCTGCGCCCTCGTCGAGAGCGGCTTCCAGGAGGCGCCGTGCGCGTGACGGGCCTGGGCGTCTCGCCCGGCGTGGGCATCGGCAAGGCGCTCGTCCTGAAGCGCGGGACGCGCGACCTCCGGTTCCGCGTGCCGGCGTCCCTCGTCGGCCGCGAGCTGGAGCGCCTGGACGACGCCCGCGCGCGCTCCCGCGAGCAGATTCAGCAGATCAAGGAGCGGATCTCGCGCACCGCGGGAGCCGAGCACGCCTATCTGTTCGACGCGCAGCTCCTCATGCTGGACGACGCGATGCTGATCGACCGCGCCGTCGAGACGATCCGCCGTGACCGGCTGAACGCGGAGTCGGCCCTGCAGCGCGCCCTCGAGCAGATCTCGGCCCTCTTCGATCAGGCGCAGGATGCCTACCTGCGCGAGCGGAAGGGAGACGTCGCCGACGTGGTGGGACGCCTGTGCATGAACCTCCGCGCCGCAGGCGACCCGAACGAGCTCTTCCGCGATCTCGAGGGTCCGCTCGTGCTCATCGCCGACGAAATCACTCCCTCCGTCATCGCGCAGCTCGACTGGCAGCGGCTGGCGGCGCTGGTCACGGACGCCGGCAGCTGGACCTATCACACCGCCATCCTCGCCAGGTCCATTCGCGTCCCCGCGGTCGCGGGGCTGCACGATGCCAGCACCCTCGTCCCGCCCGGCGCGATCGTGGCGGTGGATGGCACGTCGGGCGAGGTGATCGTCGACCCGGATTCCGAGACCCTGGCCCAGGTTCACGCGCGTCAGGAGCGCCGCCGCGCGTACGAGGAGGCGCTCGACGAGTACCGGATGCTGCCCGCCGTGACCGAGGACGG
Organism: Vicinamibacterales bacterium; assembly: GCA_035620975.1. Lineage (GTDB taxonomy): Bacteria > Acidobacteriota > Vicinamibacteria > Vicinamibacterales > 2-12-FULL-66-21 > DASPFV01. The sequence goes on along the minus strand of DASPFV010000084.1, from coordinate 8,065 downwards.
CGTGGAACTGCGTCTCGAGGCGAATATCGAGACGCCTGCCGACGCGGACCGGGCCCGCGAACGGGGCGCCGAAGGCATCGGCCTCTTCCGATCCGAGTTCCTGCTGGCCGGCGGCGGACAGGCGGCGCTCACGGAGGACGCGCAGTACCGGGCCTACAGCCGGCTGCTGGAGAGCGCCGCGCCAGGGCGCGTGACCGTGCGCACGTTCGATGTCAGCGAGGCTCAGCTGCGGATCGAGCACGCCGCCGTCGAGGGCACGAGAGCCCCGCTCGGGCTGCGGGGAATCCGTCTCAGCCTCGCCATCGAGGAGATCTTCCAGGCCCAGCTCCGGGCGCTGCTGCGCGCAGCCTCGCACGGCTCCCTGCGCGTGATGTTCCCGTTCGTCTCGGGCGTGGAGGAGCTGAGGGCGGCGCGGAAGGCGGTCGCTGAGGCGACCGCCACGCTGACCGCCCGCGGCGTGCCGGTGCCACCGGTGCCAATCGGCGTGATGATCGAAGTGCCATCGGCGGCGCTGACAGCCGACCTGCTGGCCGCGGAGGCCGACTTCTTCAGCATCGGGACGAACGATCTGATTCAGTACTGCCTCGCCGTCGATCGCACCGACGACCGGGTGTCGAAACTGTACGAACCACTGCACCCGGCCATCCTGCGGACGATTCGCCTCGTGGCACGGGCCGGCGGGCGCGCCGGCATCCCCGTGTCGGTCTGCGGGGAAATGGCGTCGGATCCGGTGCTGCTGACGCTGCTCGTCGGGCTCGGGCTGCGCGAGTTCAGCATGGCCCCGACGGCCATCCCGCTGGCCAAACGCGTGCTGCGCGCGCTGCGCGTCGCCGAGGCGCGCCAGGCGGCCGGTCGCGCCCTGCGCGCGACGACGACGGCGCAGGTCGAGCAGAGCCTGACGGAGCTGTTGACGATGCCGCGCTGACTCGAAGTTCAAGGTTCAGGGTTCAGGGTTCAGGGTTCGCTGCCGCCTGCGATGTGGCGCGGTCTGCACCTGCAGACCGGCTTCGGGTACGCAGCGGTTGCGCGGCACGGCTTGACGCCGCAGGATTGTCGGGCAATTCCGCCTGCCGTCCGCTGGCTGCACTCTTGAAAGGATTCGTCGCATGGGCAGTGTGAACAAGGTGATTCTGGTCGGCAACCTGGGGCGCGACGCCGAGTTGCGCTACACCCCCGGCGGGTCCCCGGTGGCCACGCTGAACCTGGCGACCACCGAGATCTGGAACGACAAGCAGGGCCAGCGGCAGGAGAAGACCGAATGGCACCGCGTCGTGCTCTGGGGCAAACAGGCCGAGTCGCTCAACGAGTACCTGGTCAAGGGCAAGCAGATCTACATCGAGGGTCGGCTGCAGACGCGCCAGTGGGACGACAAGGACGGCAACAAGCGGTACACGACCGAGATTCGCGGCGACCGCGTGGTGCTCCTGGGGGGCGGGGGAGGCGGCGGCCGGACGCAGCCGTCACGAGGCGCCGCAGCTCCGGAGGAACCGATGGGAGAACCGGCGTCGGAACTCACCGACGACGACATCCCGTTCTGATGGCCGCGACAGCCTTCCCTCGCCTGGCAGGGCAGCGACCGGCCCGGCCCCGTTCGGCCGCCCGGCGCGATCGGTGCCCCAGCACCGACCCGCCCCGGCCGTTCACTCGCCTCGCGGCTTCAGCCGTTCGAGGGCCTGTGCGGCCAGGCTCCGCTCGATCGTGTTCGGGTGGTTCTTGAGCACGGTTTCGTATGCCCGCCGCGCCAGATCCACCTGCTTCATCGCCTCGTAGGTGAGACCGAGCTTGTAGTACGCCTGCGGCACGGTGTCGGCGCCGGGGTAGTCATTGATCACCTTCTGCAGCGCCGCCGCCGCTTCCTCGAATTTGCCCGCCGCGTGCAGCGAGTAGCCGATGTACAGCTGCGCGTCGTCGGCGTTCGGCGAGTTCGGGAAGGTACGGATGAAGGCCTCGAACCCGGTCACCGCCAGATCGTAGTGGCCGCCCGTGTAGTCGGCGTAGACGCGATCCCACATCTGGGTCGGCGAGATGTTCGGCGGTGGCTGGGCCGGCGCGGTCGGAACCGCCGCAGGTGGTTGCGCGCCCGGGTCTGCGGGAGCCCCCTCGGGAAAGGGCGCCTGGGCGCCCGGAACGGTCGGCGCGGGCACGGGCATCGCGGCGATCGTCTGTCGCAGCGCCTGCAGCTCCTGCGTCATCGACGACAGCCGCACGCCGGTGTCGTCGGCCTTCTCGCGCAGGATTCTCGCGGTCTCGGCGACGCCGTCGATGAGCAGCTTCTGGTCGGCGAAGGCCTTCCGCGTCGTGCCCGACTGATCGTCGAGCCGGCTGGTGATCACCTTCAAGGTGTCGCTCAGCCCTCCCAGCAGCTGCTGGAGCTGCATCTGCTGCTCCTGCAGCATGCGAAGCTCGGCCATGATCTGCTGGTGCTCCTTGTTGGCCGCGCGGGCCGGGCCCGGCGCCGCCAGAGCGAACGACACGATAAGAGCCGCAGCACCCGCGCCTGTCTTCCTCATAGCTGGCTCCCGGCAAAGCAGTCGGACATCGTCTGTTCCGTACAGAGTACCACTGGCAGGACGCTGGAAGGGCGGATCCTGCCGGGGAGGGCCGCAGCAACCTCGACGGCCCCGCCGAAGCCGGCGCGTCGGACGGACGCCAGGCTCCTCAGCGGCTCGTGACCACGAAGTGCGCCCGGCGGTTCTTGGCCCAGGCTGCCTCGTTGTGCGCCGGATCGAACGGGAACTCCTTGCCGTAGCTCACCGTCTTCAGGCGGTCGCCCGGCACACCGAGCGAGACCAGATAGGTCCGCGCAGCCATCGCGCGGCGCTCGCCGAGCGCGAGGTTGTACTCCGCCGTGCCGCGCTCGTCCGCGTGCCCCTCGATCGTGATGACCCAGTCGGGATACTTCTTGAGGATCGCGACGTTCGAGTTGAGCGCCTGCTGGCCTGCCGCGTCGATCTCGGAGCTGTCGAAGGCGAAGAACACCGGCTGGAACGGCGAGTTCTTGTTGATGGCGTCGATGTCGCTCGTCTTGAGCGGGTCGTCGGTGATCGTCGGCTCCGGCGGCACTGCCGTGGGCTCGACGATGGGCTCGGGCGGCGCAGGCGGCGACCCTGCCGTGGTCCCCTCGGTCCCCGGCGGGGGCGCCACCGGACGCGCCACCGGCGGCTGCTTCTTCCCACACGCGGCTGCCGTGGCCACCAGAATGCACAGGATGAGCGCCGCTGATGCTCGTCGAATGTCCATGCTCTTTCTTCTCGCCTTTCTGTGATGCGTGCCGTCCGCACGCCGGGCCGTGCCTTCGCCTGATGTCGGCGGAAGGGAGAACGCCGGGGCCCCGGCCCGCCAGACCCTCGCCGATTCCCGGTTACTGCGACCAGCTGGGATACCGGTTCGACCCGTCGCGTGTAATCTGACGCAGGTTAGTACCGTCTCGCGCGATGGTGTAGACCTGCGGCCGCCCCGTTCGGTCCGACACGAATGCCAGGTGGCGCCCGTTCGGCGCGAACGCCGGGCTCTCGTTGCTGCCGATACCGTCGGTGATCGCCCTGGACCTCCTCTCGACGAAGTCGAACACCATGATCTGATACCCGCCGCCCCCGCGGCACGTGTACGCGATCTCGTTGAACGGCGCCGGGGACCAGGTCGGCCGGTCGCAGTACGACTCCGTGCTGATGCGTCGCGGATCGGTGCCGTCGGCGTTGACTACGTAAATCTGAGGGCTGCCGGTCCGTTCGGACGTGAAGGCCAGCTGGGTGCCCGTGGGCGACCACGTGGGCGTGACGTCGATGCTCGGGTGGTTGGTGATCCGCCGCAGGCCGCTGCCGTCGCGGTTCATGACGTAGATCTCGGAGTTGCCGTCGCGGTTGGTCGTGAAGGCAATCCGCGATCCATCGGTCGACCAGGCCGGCAGGAAATTGTGGATGCGGTCGGTGCCGGCCGCGGGCCTCGCCGGCACGCGCACTTCGCGCAGCGACTGCACGATGATGTCGGGGTAGCCGCTGCGATACGACGTGTAGGCGATGGCGCTGCGATCGGGCGCCCAGACCGGCGCGATGTCGAGCGAGCGCGTCGCCGTGATGCGCATCTGGTTCGCACCGTCGTAGTCCGCCTGATAAATGTTCGAGATGTCGCGTTCGCCGATCGGTCCCTTCATGCGGGCACCGTCCCGATCCGACGAGAAGGCGAGCTTCGTACGGGCGACGCCCTTGAGCGCGCGCTGCTGCAGGTGCACTTCATCGGCAAAAGTATGCGCGTAGATTCGCCCGCCGTCGCCAACGGATTTCACCGATCCGCTGTACTGCTTCCCCAGGACCATCTGGCCGGTGGACACCTTCAGCAGACGGGCTTCCACCAACAGTCCGTCGCCGCTCCGGCGGACCGTGCCCACGATCACGCCGTCGGCCCCGAGCTCCTTCCAGCGCGGAATGGACACGTCGTCAGCCGACGACGGCTGCGGGACCGTGCGCAGGATGTCCTTCGGCAGCATGTAGAACTCTTTCTCGAACGCGAGATCGTCGAAGAGGACTTCGCCGATCGTCTGGGCCGCCTTCACCACGTCGGGCTCCTTGCCGAGCGGGATGAACGCCGGGACGGCGAGCCGCGGCGGCTGCCCGGGATCGCCAATCACGCTCACCTCGAGCGTATCGGGCTGACCGGAAGGCGGCTGCGGCGGCGGAGCGGGAGTCTGCTGCGCGACCACCGTCAGCGCGCCCATGAGGCACACGGCAACGAGCGGGAAATTGTGGGTCATCAGCGCTGATACTCGAAGTTGAGATACACGGTCAGGGTTGGCGGCGTGAACTGCGCCGGGAGCGGAGGCAGCCGCTGGGTCGTCAGCACCGCGCGGCGCGACTCCAGATCCAGCAGCGGGTTGCCGCTGGTCCTTTCAACCTCCACGTTCGTGAGCATGCCGTCACGGCGGATAGTGAAGCGGACGGCGTTCCTGCCGGTGACGCCCTGATTCTGGTTCCAGTTCCGCCGAATCAATTGAATCATCGTCTCGACGTACTCCGGGCAGCAGAAGTTCTCGACGTTCAGCCGCACGCCTCCCGTGCCGCCGCCCCCCGCCGTCGACAGTCCCCCGAAGGGAACGGCCTGTGCTCCCGTATCCACCCGGGCGGATCCGGTCTGCACCTTCTCTCCGGTCACCGGCTTGCGCGTGCTCGAACGCTCCGCCGGCTTCTCGATCTTGACCGGCGGCCTGGGCGCCGGCTTCGCTTCGGGGGCGGGCGCGACCATCTCGGGAGGCTTCGACGCCGGCGCGCGGGTGAACATCTCCTTGAGCGGCTCGGGTGCGAGCTCCTGGACCGTCCTGCCCGAGATCATCGTCTTTCCGCCGGCGTCCGGGCCGACCGTGCCCCCGAGCGAGATCATCATCGGCGCGGAGTCGGGCGTCCGCGGGCGCGTGCGCCACTCGGCCGGCATGATCGCGATGAGGGCGGCGAGCACGACGTGGCAGGCCAGCGAGATCGCGACCATCCGGTTGAGGCCCTCGGCCTCCCGTGACCGCAGATCGAGAACGTCGCTGACCGCTTCGCGCATGCCTTACCGCCGCCTCGCGGGGGGCTGCGACATGATGCCCACCTTGTCCACGCCGGCCTCCCGCAGCTTGTCGGTCACGTCGATGAAGTCCTGCACGCTCGCCGCGGCGTCCGGCCGCACGAACACCGACTTGTCCTCCCGGTTGACGAGCAGCTGTCGCACCCGCTCGTGCAGGATGTCGATCCGGATCTCGTCGTCGCCGAGCTGCACGACCCGCGTCCGCCCGAAATCCGCCGGCACCGTGACGTAGATGGGCAGCGCCGTCACCGGCGTCGAACGCGCCGCCTGAGGCAGGTTCACCTGCAGCCCGCGCTGCATCATCGGCGCCGTGACCATGAAGATGATCAGCAGCACGAGCATCACGTCCACGAGCGGGACCACGTTGATTTCGGAGAGGGAAGTGCCTACGCGTGCGCCACGCCCGCGCCGCCGCCCGCCGTCAGCTCCGTTCGTCTCGTGTACTTTCGGCATTCACCCGGTTCCGCGGCCCCTGGGCCGCACCACCTCGTCGCTCATCCATCCGTGTCACGTGAAGTTCCGCTCCGAGATGTTGAGGAACTCCAGCGAGAAATCATCCATGTCGGCCGCGAAATGCTTCACGCGGTTCGTGAAGTGGTTGTAGAAGTACACGGCCGGAATCGCCGCGAAAAGGCCCGCCGCCGTCGCGATGAGCGCTTCGGCGATGCCCGGCGCCACGACATCCAGGCTCGTCGTCCCCGCGGCGCCGATCGACTGGAAGGAATCGATGATTCCCCATACGGTGCCGAACAGCCCGATGAACGGCGTGATGCTGGCGGTGGTGGCGAGGAACGGAACCCGGCGCTCCAGCTTGGTCAACTCGACGGTGTTCGCGCGCAGGAGCGCGCGGTCCACCGCGTCCAGGCTCTTCAGTGTAGGACGCTGCGCGGGCGCTGCCGGCTTGGCCGTGTCGGCCGGCGCCGACCGCAGCTGCGTGTTCAGCTCGGCGTACCCGGCCTGGAACAGTCCGACCAGTGGACTCTCGGTGAGGCTGGCGCACACGGCCTGCACTTCCGAGAACTTGCTGCTCTTCCGGAAGACGTGGAGGAAGGTCGCGCTCTGTGCTTCGGCGCGCCTGAAGACCCACATCTTGTAAAGGATCACGCCCCAGGAGACCGCCGAGAACACGAGCAGCAGCGCCAGCACGCTCTGCGAGAGCCAGCTGGCCTCCAGCACCAGGCGGACGATGTCGGTGGAAGAGCCCGAGGCGCCGGACCCAGCTTCCGGCTGCGCCGCTTGCGCGTAAAGCGCAAGGGCGGAGAACGCCATGCGCAAACAGTCCTCCGAAGAACGCGGATCCGGCCGCTCGGGCAGGCGCGGGCTGCTGATTTCGTAATCCAGCGCCCCGCCAGGCACCCGAACCACCAACCGGTCCAGATGGGTGCGCCGCTGGGACAGCGCAGTCCGGGCAAGACTAGCACGGCCGCTTTTCTCCTGTCAAACATCTGATAGGATGGTACTTGTTCGCATGCTTCGTTTCCTGGCCATCCGGAACCTGGCCGTCATCGAACGGCTCCAGCTGGAGTTCGAGCCCGGACTCAACGTCCTGACGGGCGAAACGGGAGCCGGCAAGTCCATCGTGGTCGGCGCCGTCGGGCTCCTGGTCGGCGGCCGCGCCTCGGCGGACCTCGTCCGTACGGGGGCGGACGGCGCCACCGTGGAGGGGCTCTTCGACGAGGGCGGGAGGGAAGTGCTCCTCAGGCGCGAGATCTCCGCCCAGGGCCGCAGCCGTGCCTTCATCGACGGATCACTGGCGACGAGCGCGGCAGTCCGGGAGGTGTCGGGAGCGCTGGTAGACCTTCACGGGCAGCACGAGCACCAGGTGCTCCTCGACCCCGCCTCGCACCTCGATCTGCTCGATCGGTTCGCTGGAGCCGACGGGACGCGGTCGCAGGTCGCGACGACGTTCACAGACTGGGAGCGCGCACGAGTCGAGCGCGCTCGGCTGGCCGAGCGGCAGCGGGAGACAGCGGCGAAAGCGGACTACCTCGCCTTTCAGCTTGCCGAGATCGAGAAGGTCGCACCGAAGCCGGGGGAGGACGAGGAGGTGGCCGCGACCAGACAGGTGCTGGCGAACGCCGACAGGCTGCAGCGACTCTGTGCGGAGGCTTACGATGCCCTGTATGACGGCGACGAGGCGGCGCTCCGGGCCCTGGGCCAGGTCTGGCGCAGGGTGGCCGACCTGGCGGCGATCGACGAGCGTTTCGCCCCGCATCTGAGAGCCCGTGACGCGATCAAGCCCCAGCTCGAGGATCTTGCGCACATCCTGCGTTCCTACTCGGCCGGCATCGATGCCGCACCGGAACGACTGCAGGAGGTGGAAGACCGGCTCGCCGCGCTCGAGCGTCTGAAAAAGAAGCACGGTCCGTCACTGGCGGACGTGCTCGCGCGCGCCGTCGAGCTGCGGCGCAGCCTTGACGAGATCGCCCACGGCGACGAGGCCGCAGGTGGGATGGACGCGACGCTCGCGCGGGCCCGGGATGCGTACTGCCTCGCGGCCGGATCCCTG
>DASPFV010000083.1:0-21730 GCA_035620975.1 Vicinamibacterales bacterium | reverse complement strand
ATCGTCGACGTGACGAGCGAGGAGACAGGCGATCTGCTGAGGCTGGCCCTGAGCCATGGCTTCGATCTCGTGCTCGCGAACAAGAAGCCGCTTGCCGGATCGTGGGAGAGCTACCAGGCCCTGGTGGAGGGGTCGACCGCGCGCGGCCGGCGAATCCGCTACGAAGCGACCGTCGGGGCCGGGCTGCCCATCATCGACACCTATCACAAGCTGGCGGAGACGGGCGACCGCGTGCTGCGCATCGACGGCTGCGTGAGCGGCACGCTGATGTACGTGGCATCCGCGATCTCGTCGGGCCGGCCGTTCTCGGCCGCGGTCCGCGAAGCGGTCGAGCGCGGCTATGCCGAGCCGGACCCGCGCGACGATCTCTCCGGCCGTGACGCGGCCCGGAAGGCGCTCATCCTGGCCCGGCTGCTCGGCTATCGGGGCCCCGCGCCCACGCCGGATGATCTGGTCCCCCGCCCGCTCCGCACGCTGCCGCGCGCGGCCTTCCTGAAGCGGCTGCCCTCGGTCGACGCCGAGTGGGCCTCACGCGTGGAGCGTGAAGCGGCGCGCGGGCGGGTACTTCGCTACGTCGTCACCGCCACGCCGCGGCATGTCTCGGCGCGGCTCACCGCGGTACCCGTGGACAGTCCCATCGGGTCGCTGCAGGGCACGCGGAATCTCATCCAGTTCACGACGCGCCGGTATCGCGCCGAGCCACTGGTGGTGAGCGGCCCGGGCGCCGGGCCCGAGGTGACCGCGGCCGGCATCCTCAACGACATCTTCTCGCTGGCGGCACGATGAGCATCCAGGGATTCGGACAGGATTCGCCCTCGATCGTCAGCGCGCCCGGGCTCGACGCCATGCTGCGCCTCATCCTGACGAGCCGCGTCTACGACGTGGCGGAGGTGACGCCGCTCGACCCGGCACCCCGGCTCTCGCGGCGGCTCGCCAACCAGGTGCTGCTCAAGCGCGAGGACCTGCAGCCGGTCTTCAGCTACAAGATCCGCGGCGCCTACAATCGGATGGCGCACATGTCCGAGACGGAGCGCGCGCAGGGCGTCATCGCCGCGAGCGCGGGCAACCACGCGCAGGGCGTCGCGTTCGCCGCGCGCCATCTCGGGCTCCGCGCACTCATCGTCATGCCCCGCACCACGCCGGAGATCAAGGTCCAGGCCGTGCGCGACCTCGGCGCCGAGGTGGTGCTGGCCGGCGACAACTACCCGGAGGCCAAGGCGCACTGCGACGAGCTGGCGGCGTCCACGGGCCTGACGCTCGTGCATCCGTTCGACGACCCGCTGGTCATCGCGGGCCAGGGCACGGTCGGCGACGAGATCCTCCGGCACGAGCACGGCGACGTCTCGGCCATCTTCGTCCCGGTCGGCGGCGGCGGTCTCATCGCCGGCATCGCCAGCTACGTCAAGGCGCTCAAGCCGTCGGTGCGGGTGATCGGCGTGGAGCCCTACGAGGCGGACGCCATGTACCAGTCGCTCGCGGCCGGTCGCCGGGTCGTGCTGGATCGCGTCGGCATCTTCGCCGACGGAGTCGCCGTGCGCGAAGTGGGGCGGCTCACGTTCCCGATCGTGCAGGCCACCGTCGAAGAGGTCGTCCGCGTGAGCAACGACGAGATCTGCGCCGCGATCAAGGACATCTTCGACGACACGCGGTCGATCATGGAACCGGCCGGGGCGCTTGCGGTGGCGGGGCTGCGCGCCTGGGTCGAGCGCACGGGCACGCGGGACGCCAGGCTCGCCGCCATCCTGAGCGGCGCCAACATGAACTTCGACCGGCTGCGGTTCGTGGCCGAGCGCGCCGAGCTGGGCGACGCGCGCGAAGCGCTGTTCGGTGTCACGATTCCAGAGCGCCCGGGGGCATTCCGCGAGTTCTGCGCCACCATCGGCCGGCGCGTCGTGACCGAGTTCAACTACCGCCTCAGCGGGCGCCGCGAGGCTCACATCTTCGTCGGCATCGCGACGCATTCACGCCAGGACGCCGTCGATCTGGCGGCCGCGCTCACCCGCGGCGGCTACCAGGCCATCGACCTCACCGACAACGAGCTGGCCAAGCTGCACGTCCGCCACATGGTGGGGGGCCGCAGCCGCGACGTCAGCCACGAGCAGTTGTACCGCTTCGAGTTCCCCGAGCGCCCCGGCGCCCTGATGGACTTTCTGGACGAGCTCGGGGGCCGCTGGAACATCAGCCTCTTCCACTACCGCAACCACGGAGCCGACTTCGGACGCGTGCTCGCCGGCTTCGAGGTGCCCCCCGACGAATGCGGGGCATTCGAGGGGTTTCTCGAGGGGCTGGGATACCGCTACCAGCGCGAGCTTCGCAACGCGGCGTACGAGATGTTCCTCGCCTGAGCCGCGGATCTCACGGGCAGACCAGCTACGGCCACGGACGAACGGGCCACGAAGAGCAGGCCACGGAAGAACAGGCCACGGAAGAACACGGAAGAACACGGATTCGAATCGCTTCGAACCCGAGGACGGCGGACGTGCGCGTCCCGCCAGTGCGACTGTGCTTGCGGTACTCTTCGTGGCGGACGCCGGCCGGCGAGGCCGGGCGATCACACAGGGCTGAAAGGATGGCGGTGATGTACGTCGGCGTCGTGGTGGAGTTCAGGGGTGAACGCAGGGAACCGCTTGGAGCGCTGATCCGTCGCGTGGCAGGGCAATTCGAGCAGAGTCGGCTGGAACCCGAAGTCGTCGCCACGTTCAGCGATGGTCCCGGTGGAATCCGGAATACATCAGCGGTCGAGCGCGCGATCCGGAAGCACCCCCAGCTGGCACAGTTCGAGCGCAACGACGTTCCGGGCGCTCTGCCGGGCATTCCGGCCGTCCGCAGGCTGACGAATGCGGACTCCCGCGTCGCTCTGCCCATGATCGACATCCTTGCGCTGGCCGACGGGGTGCCCCGATCCCTGCCGTTCCATGTCGTGAGCGTGCATTTCCGCCACGCGGAGTTCGGGTCGGCATCGGGCTTTCCCCCTGGGCTGGCGCCAGCGCCCGGAGTGACCATCGGCGACAGCTGGTGGGTGAACGGGCGCAACCGCGACCTGTCGGCGTTCTACGTCGTGGAGGGGGACGCGGCCTCGAAGAAGCTGCCGGATCCGCCCGCCGCCATTGGCGCGATTCTGGCCGGCCTCGGGAAAGCGAAGAGAACGGCGCAATTCGTGCCGCCGACCGCATCGGCGGGCGGCGAGGGCTCGCCGGGACCGTCCATCCCCCGTGAAATCGCGGTCATCGGCCCCATCGTGGCGAAGTACCGGGCCGGGATGCCGGCGCTCCTCGCCCGCATCAGCCTGCCACACGATCTCCCACCGGCGGCCGAAGCCCGCCTGACGAGCCTGGGTGCGCGCGGCCCGCTCAGACCGGCGCTGGTTTCGGCGTTCGCGTCGCGCGGGTACGACTGCCGTGGCGGCAGCGGCACGTTCACGCTTCGTCGCCGTACGGCGGCGAACCATGTGGTCGAGCTCGAACTCGACGTTGGAACGTGGAGCCGATCTCTGACCTTCATGTTCCACGTGCGCGGCCCCGGGTTCAACGCGACGCTCCTGCCGCCGGTCTCGGCACGGGACGAAGCACGCCAGTATCCGATCGGGGATACCGCCAACTGGGAGCGAATCGTCGCGAACGTCGCGGCGATCGTGGACGAACTGGAGCGGACGTTCGTCCGGGAACTCGAGGCGGCAGCCGGACCCGCCCCGGCATGGTTCGACCCGGGGCAGTAGCGGCGCCCTGGCCTCCGAGCACTCGAGCCGGAGCGGGCTCCAGGCACGCGCCCAGGGCTGCAGGTTGCCGCGCGTCCGCCTATGCGCCGTGAACCAACATGCTTCGGTGGCGTGGGTCCTGCTGAGAGATAGGGCTTGAACCGGAGGTCGGCAGTTGTCTCAGGGCACCTCGATCGTCAGCGGCACCACCACGGTGCCCCAATGCAGTACCAGCTCCGCCCGCCGGCCGTCGACCATGGGGAAATAGAAGGCCATCGTCTCCATGTGCAATCCGGTCCGCGGCGCGACTGTCAGCCGCAGAGCGTCCTCTCCCTTCGGATACCGGGTGTGCCAGACATCCGCGCGGCGACTGAAAATCACCGTCCATCGGTCGGGATTCGGCTCGGTCCAGAGCGAGTACCTGCCAGCGGGCAGCTCCTGGCCGTCCACCGTAATCGCCGTGGACACGTCGATCGTCGTCGCGTCGTCCGCACACGGACACCAGAGCCTGCCCCACGGCACGAGGGCGCCGAACAGCTCACGCCCTCTCGCGACCGGCCGGTTGTACTCGATGGCGATCGTCGTGTCGGCCACGCGCTGCGAGACCGAGCCATGCTGGCTGGGGCGCAGCTTGGTCTCCTGAGCCGTCATCAGGACGGGAGCGGCAATCAGGACCGCGGACCAGAGCAGGAAGTGATTCATGATGCGTAGTCTCGCGCGTGGCCGGCCGCCTGGCCGGGCGATTGAGCCGTGGCCGAGCACGACGGGCCTTTCACCTGGACGTCCCGTACGGGGACGCCGCGGGCATGTGTCGTAGTGCGAACCCGTGCGCCTGCCTCGCGCAGCCAGCGGCTGAGCTTCGAGCCCGACGCACTGCCCCGGAGCATGGCCAGGACCGCGATGCACCGTCCGGCCGGCCGTCATCATCGGTCTCTCGTCGGTTGAAACACGCTCCGTGGCTGCTTAGAGTAGTCATGTTCTTCGTGGACCGTCCACCGGAAGTGTCGCCGGGCACGGCCGGACGGCCGTGTTCGGCATTCGTTGGAGATCGATCGCCTATGATTCGCACAGGCCGCACTCGTTCGGGAACCGTTCTCGTTCTCGCCATCCTGTTCGCTGCCGTTCCCGGCGCGCAACAGACGCAGGAGCCCTTTACACCCACCGTCGGCCAGGCCGGGAAGGACGTCGTCTGGGTCCCGACCCCGGAAACCCTGGTCGAGAAGATGCTCGACATGGCGGCGGTGACGCCGCAGGACGTCGTCATGGACCTCGGCTCGGGCGACGGCCGCATGATCATCGCGGCGGCCAGACGCGGCGCGAGAGCCATCGGCGTGGAGTACAACCCCGAGATGGTCGCGCTCTCGCAGCGCGCGGCGGCCGAAGCGGGCGTGGCGGACAAGGCCACGTTCGTCCAGGGCGACATGTACACGGCCGACATCTCGCAGGCCAGCGTGATGGCGCTGTTCCTCCTCACGACGAACCTCGACAAGCTCGCGCCCAAGTTCCTCGACCTCAAGCCCGGCAGCCGCCTGGTTCTGAACACCTTCGGCATCACCGGCTGGACTCCGGACGCGACCGAACGGGTCGAGACCGACTGCGCGAGCTGGTGCACGGCCATGCTCTACATCGTCCCCGCGAAGGTCGGCGGCACGTGGCGTCTCCCGCAGGGCGAGCTCACGCTGACGCAGGAATTCCAGATGGTCTCGGGCACGCTCGCAGCGAGCGGACAGCAGATGGCCATCCAGAACGGGCGGCTGCGCGGCGAGCACATTACGTTCACGGCGGGCGGAATCGAGTACGCAGGGCGCGTGAATGGAGCGATAATAGAGGGAATCGCGAAAGGCGCCGGCGCTCCCACCTCGTGGAAGGCCACACGGGCTGCGGAGTAGCCGCGCCTGAGGACAGAAATGTCTCAATCGCGCGGCAACAGCACAGAAGTGTCGCGAACCACGTCCGATCGGCCACCACCCGCCGTCGCGCAGTCCGCCGCCGGCGGGCGTTTCGACCATCCTCAGGAGGTGTCGAACTTGGATCAGGACTTGCTCGTGAAAGGAGTTGAAATGACCACCACGCCCGGGAAACGCCGTTCAGATCGCAAGAACTCCACTGCCACCGCAACATCTCTCACGGCCCCGATCGGGCCGTCCACGTCCGATATCGCACGGCGCGCCTTCGAGCTGTACTGCGCGCGCGGCTACCAGCCCGGCCACGAACTGGACGACTGGCTCCAGGCGGAAGGCGAGCTGCAGGCCGCGGCGGCGGCGATGGTCGCGCCGAAGATCCGGCGCCGTCGCCCGACTGCCGAAGCCTGAGGCGGTTGCTTCAGCGCGTCGAACTCCACCAGCCAAGCGTTTGCTGAGGGGCCGCGCGCCCGCGAGCCCGGAGACTGCCCGGCTCCCCCAAGGGTCGATGACGTGGCGGCACATCGTGACGCACGTCGGCGAAGGCCTGTGGGTCGGGCGGGGCCTGACGGGGCGTCGTGTGGCGCGCGGTCCTCTCGCCGGATTGCGGGATTCGCCTTCGCGTCGTCCTGCTGTTCTGAGGCGTCGCACCGAGGCGGCGAGGCGCCCGCAAGGCGCGAGGCGGGAGGATTGTCCAGCTGCCCCGCAGCCGTCAGAAGTCGAACTGATCGATGTTCGCCTTGGTGAACTTCAGTGGTGGTCCGAGGATGATCTCGCTGCCGCGGATCTCGATCCGCCCCAGACGGCCCGCCTCGAGCGAGGACGCCCCCGCCGCGAGCTGCCCTTTCGCGAGCTGCAGCCCCGCCTGCACCGTCAGATAACCGAGATCGCGCGTGTTCCAGAGCACCACGGTCTGCACGACCCCGCCGTGCACGTAGGGCTTGTTGATGTTGGGCAGCGACAGGCCGATGACGTTCACGTCGCTGCGCCCCGCCTGGCGGATGGCCTCGGCCGCGCCCGGAACCGCGGGCGCCGAGATGGCCATGATCAGCTTCACGCCCGGATGGACGCGCAGGATCGTCTGAGTTTCCGCGAAGGCCTTGTCCCGGTCGTCGTCGCTCGGCCGGATGGTGGCGAGCGAGAGTCCCGGGTGGCTCGCGAGGCGCTTTCGGATGTAGGCGATCCACTCGTTCTGGTTCGCGGCGCTGAGCGCCCCGGTGATGATCGCGAACTCCCCCGTGCCGCCGAGCAACCGGGCCGCCTCGTCCGTGAGGGTGTTGGCGATGCCCTCGGAGGTCGCCTGGTTGATGAAGAAATCCCGCGCATCCGGCTCGGCGTCCGCGTCCCAGGTCAGGACCCGGATGCCGCGCTCCCGCGCCTTGCGCAGCACGGTCGAAATCCCGGCCCGGTTCTCGACCGCCACCGCGATGACGTCGACCTGCCGCGTGATCCAGTTCTCGACGACCTCGTTCTGCCGCGCGGCATCGAGTCCGGTCGGTCCGTCCCAGATCAGCTCCACGCCCAGCTCGCCCGCCGCCTCTTCCGCGCCGACGCGGCAGCTGACGAAGTACGGATCCCCCTTGGCCTTCGGCATCATCGCGATCACCGGGCGCGGGGCCGCGGCCGGGGCGCCTGCCATGCCGGCGGCGGCCCCGGTGCGGGCGGCCGGCCCCAGCGATCGCACGAGCCACACGTTCGTCGCGGCCACGATGAGCGAGCCGCCGATCACGGCGGCGCAGAGGACGGCGACCTGGCTGTTCTTCACGTCGAGCGTCTCGTCGGGGGAATATACGTCAACCGCCGCGTGTGAGCGAAGCCGGAGGCGGTCGAGGACGATCGTGACGAGCAGCAGCACGCCGGTGAGCACGCCGGCGAGCTCCGACGGCAGCGCTGCGAGGCGCAAGCCGTTGCGCAGTACCGACAGCGCGAACAGGCCGAGGACCGTTCCCGCGAGCGTCCCCCGTCCGCCGAACACGCTGGTGCCGCCCAGGACCACGGCGGTAATCGCGTCGAGCTCGTACCCGCTCCCTGCGTCCGAGCGCGCCTGCCCGAGATGCGCGACGTACACGACGGCCGCGACGCTGGCCATCAGACCCGACAGGCAGTAGACGAGCGCCAGCCGCCTCGCCACCGGGATGCCCGCGTACCGCGCGCCGGCCTGCGTGAAGCCGATCGCGTAGAGTCCGCGGCCGACGACCGAGCGGTGCAGCAGAATGGCGTAGAAGGCGAGCGCAGCGAGGAACAGGGGCAACTGCGCCGGAATCACCCCCCCCAGATAGCCCTGCCCGAACGCCAGGAACGGCGACGGGAAGCCGGTGTAGTTGACGGCGCCGCGCGTGATTCCCTCCGCCACGCCGCGGAAGAGCGAGAACGTGCCGAGCGTCACGATGAGCGGCGGGATGCGCAGCCGCGCCACGAGCGTCGCGTTCAGCGCGCCGCCCGCGCTGCCCGTCGCCAGGCACACGAGGATTGCCGCCGGGATGGGCAGCTGCCAGTCCCGGTACGCGACGCCGAACATCACGGCGGACAACCCCATCATCGAGCCGACCGACAAGTCGATGCCGCCGGTCACGAGCACGGGCGTGAGGGCGATGGCCAGCAGCCCCAGCTCCACGCTGAGCCGCGTGATCTCGAGGAAGTTGCCGGACGTTGCGAAGTTCGGGGCGATCGCCGCGAAGGCGAGGATCTCGACCGCGAGCGCCAGCGCGAGCACGCTCTCGCTCCGGGTCGTCCACCGCCGCCAGCCACCAGGCGCGGCGCGCCGGTCCGCCGCTCCCGCTGCCGTCGCGACGCTCACGCGGGGGTTCTCCGCGGGCCGGGCGCCATGACCGCATGAGCGGGCGTCGCCCGCAGGGCGTCGGCCGCCACGGCTGTGAGGATGATCGCGCCCTGAATCGCCCGCTCCCACCAGGCCGTCACGCCCAGGAACGTCAGCGCCGGACCGATCATGGCCAGCAGCACGACGCCCAGCAGCGTGCCGGCCACCGTGCCACGGCCGCCCGTGATCGCGGCCCCGCCCACGACGACCGCCGCGATCACCTTCATCTCGAGCCCGAGGCCGACGTTGCTCGGAATCTGGTTGAAGCGGACCGAGTTGAGCAGGGCGGCCACGCCAATCAGCGCGCCGAGCAGCGCGAACACCGCGAAGGTGACGAGCGCGGTCCGCAGCCCCGCCAGACGGGCCGCATCGCGGTTCGACCCCGTCGCGTAAACGGCGCGGCCGGCGGGCAGATAACCCAGTCCCCAGCCCAGTCCGGCCAGCAGGACGAGCGCGACTGCGCAAACGACGAACGGGTACGACACCTGCGAGAAACCCAGCCACTGAAACGACGCGGGCAGATCCTGGATCCACGCGCCTTCCGTCGCCCACCTCAGGCCATCCCGCAGCGCCACCATCGTCGCCAACGTCGCGACGATCGAGGGGATGCGGGCGTAGGCCACCAGGCTGCCGTTGAGCGCCCCAAGGCCCGCGCCTGCCGCGCACGTCCCGAGAATCACGCCGGCGAGCGCGAGGCCGGACCGGGCGAGCAGGCCCGACACGACCGAGCAGATCGCGAAGGTCGAGCCCACGGAGATGTCAATCTCACCGGCGAGGATGACGAGCGTCATCCCGAGCGCGATGATCAGCACCGGCACGTTCGCGAGGAAGACGTCGAGGAGGTTCTCTCGCGAGAAGAACCCCGGCGCGCCGGCCGCCAGCACGAGGCCGAGGGCCACGATTGCGGCCGCGACCGATCGTTCGCGGCCCGAGGGCATCAGCATGGCGGCCGGGGAGGAACGGCGCCGGGCTCGTCCTGGCCCAGCGCCAGCGCCATGACCCGGCCCTGCGTCGCCTCGGCTCGCTCCAGCACACCGCGCAGCGTGCCGGCGTGCATGACCGCGACGCGGTCGCTCATGCCGAGAATCTCCGGCAGCTCGGAGGAAATCATGAGAATCGCGAGGCCCCGCTCCGCGAGATCCTGCATGAGCGCGTGGATCTCCGCTTTGGATCCGACGTCCACTCCCTGTGTCGGCTCGTCGAGGATCAGGACTGCCGGGCCTGTCGACAGCCACCGTGCGAGGGCGACCTTCTGCTGATTGCCGCCCGACAGCGTTCCAACCTCTTCCTGGATGCCGCCGGTCCTGATGCGCAGCTGCGAAACGTGCCTCTGCGCGGCCGTGCGCTCGGCCGCCAGGTCCACGAGCCCGAACCGCGAGAACCGCGACAGGCTCGCGAGGCTCGCGTTGGCAGCCAGCGACATCTCGAGCACGACGCCGTGCTGCCGGCGATCCTCGGGCACGTACGCCAGCCCCGCGTCAATCGCGTCCCGCGGGGAGTCGATCCGGACGTCGCGGCCCTCGACCCGGATGGTCCCCGAGTCGGCCGGCGTCAGGCCGAAGATCGTCTCGGCCAGCTGGGTCCGCCCGGACCCCACGAGGCCTGCCAGGCCGACGATCTCGCCACGCCGGACTGTCAGCGACACGTGTCTGACGCCCGCCGGCCGGCTCGAGACGTCCCGCAGCTCCAGGGCCACCTCTCCGCGCGGCACGTCGCGCTTGGGAAAGACGGCCGCGAGCTCGCGCCCGATCATCAGGGCAATCAGCTCGGCGCGGGTCACGTCGGAGGCAGCACGCGTCGCCACGGTCTCGCCATCCCGCAGCACGGTGATGCGGTCGGCCAGCGCGAACACCTCGTCCAGCCGGTGGGAGATGTAGATCACGGCGACCCCCTGGGCGCGGAGCGAGCGGACCACCGCGAACAGGCTGTCGACCTCGCGCTCGGTGAGCGAGGCGGTGGGCTCGTCCATGATGACGACGCGCGCGTCGGCCCCGATCGCCCTGGCGATCTCCACGACCTGCTGCTCGGGCATCGTGAGCGTCCCCACGGGTCGGTCGGGATCGAGGGACACGCCAACGCGCTCGAGGAGCGCCGCCGCAAAGCGCCGGCGGCCGTCCCAGCGTATTGGCCGCAGCGCATGCCCCGCTTCGAGCGCGAAGGCGATGTTCTCCGCGACGCTCAAATCCGGAAAGAGTGCCGGCTGCTGGTAGATGGCGGCAATACCGAGCGCCCGCGACGTCGCCGGCGTCATGTGGCGCACGAGATGGCCCGCCACGATCAAGGTGCCGCTGTCGGGCTGCTCGGCTCCCGTCATGATCCTGATGAGCGTCGACTTCCCAGCCCCGTTCTCCCCCACGAGCGCATGAACCTCGCCCGCGCGGACGTCGAAGGACACGCCCCGGAGAGCGCGGATACCGGCAAACGACTTGGTGATTGCGGTGGCCTGGAGCAGAAGTCGGAGGATATCGCAGGATCAAGGATCAAGGTTCAGGGTTCAGGGTTCGGGGTTCAGGGGTCCCGTCCAAGTCCCTCGCACCCCGGACTGGCACTCGGATCTGGGACCCGGACCCGGGACCCTCGAGCTGGGAACCCCGAACCGGGAACCAGGAAGCGGGTTGCGCATTGCGAAACGTTGGGGCATAATGACCGCCCTATTCTCCGGCTCTGCAGCGAGTATCGACCATGAGCTCCAAAACACCGGGCCGAGATCCCTATCTGGTCAAGTCCGTCGTCCACTCGTCGCAGCTGCTCTCGGCCTTCCGGACGTCTGGCGAGGCGCTGCCGCTGCGGGAGATCTCGGCGCGCAGCGGGCTGCCGAAGAGCATGGCCTTCCGGCTGCTCTATACACTGGAGCGCTGCGGGATGATCGAGAAGGTCGGCGAAAACCTCTACCGATCGCACATCCGCCCCTTCAAGCAGAAGCCTTTTCGGCTCGGGTACGCCGCCCAGGGGACCGACTATCAGTTCTCGAAGGAGGTGTCGGCGGGCCTGCAGCGGGCCGCCGCGGCTCACGGCGTCGAGCTCATCTGCGTTGACAACCGCTACAACCCGAAGATCGCGCAGCGCAACGCCGAGGTCCTGGTGCGCGAGAAAGTCGACCTGGTGATCGAGTTCCAGACGGACGAGCACGTGGCGGCCACCGTGGCGGCCAAGTACCGCGAGGCTGACATCCCGCTGATCGCGCTGGAGGTGCCGCATCCGGGCGCGACCTATTTCGGCGCGAACAACTACGAAGCGGGCCTCATCGGGGGACGCCATCTCGGACGATGGGCGCGGCAGCACTGGCACAACGACGTGGACGAGATCATCATGATCGCGATCGAGCGCGCCGGCAGCCTGCCCAAAATGCGGCTGACCGGGATGCTCGTGGGCATGAAGGAGATCTGCCCGCAGCTCGAGAGCTGCCGCGTGACCTACCTCGATGGCGACGGGAAGCTGGGCGAGAGCTTCGAGGCCATCCGGCGGCACCTGCGCGGCAGCCGCGCGCGGCGGATTCTCGTCGGCGGCACGAATGATCCGAGCGCGCTCGGGGCGCTGCGGGCGTTCCAGGAGGCGGGACGCAGCGAGGGCTGCGCCGTCATGGGGCAGAACGCCTCACCCGAAGGCCGCGCCGAGCTGCGCGAGCCGAGCACCCGGCTCATCGGATCGGTGGCCTACTTTCCGGAGAAGTACGGCGCGGAAATCCTGGCGCTGGCGCTCGACATTCTCCACCGGCGTCCCGTGCCGCCGGCCGTTTTCGTCAAGCACCAGCTCGTGACCCCCGAGACGGTAGACCACATCTACCCCAACGACCGGCTCATGCAGATCAGTGCTGGATAGCGAAACGTCCCGCGGCTCGCGGGCCGCGCGGCACGTGCAGACACGGGAAGCTGGTGCCCGACACCCGTCTCAGCGAAATCGCCGCTGCAGCTTCTCCAGCTCGTCGGCACCCGGGCACAGATCCTCGAACGGCAGGTGGACGAGGGGCGTCGGCACGGTGCCGAGCTGCTCGTGCACGTCCTTCGAGTCGGGCGACAGGTACAGCAGGCCCGTCACGACCTCCCCCGCCTCGTGCCGCTCGCGCAGATACGCGTAGGAACGATCGCGGTCCGTGGGATCGTAGTCCTCCGCGATTTTCCGGAGCCGCACCCAGCTCCCGTCGTGGAGCATCACGTTCCGGACGCTCCCGGCGTCGTAGGCGGCCGTGATGGACGCGGCCGGAGGAACGAAGTCGGCCTGCACGACCTCGACGTTCCTGTCGCGCGTGTACGCGTAGCTCTTGGTAGACCCCTCGTGATCGTTGAAGGTGACGCACGGGGAGATTACGTCCACGAAGGCAAACCCCTTGTGCGCCAGGCCGGCCTTGAGGATGGGCACGAGCTGTCCCTTGTCGCCCGAGAATCCCCGGGCCACGAACGTGGCGCCGAGCGTCAGCGCCAGCGCGCAGCCGTCGATCGCCTCCATCGGGTTCGCCTCCCCCTTCTTGCTGAGAGAGCCCGCATCTGCCGACGCGGAGAACTGTCCCTTCGTGAGGCCGTAGACCCCGTTGTTCTCGAGCACGTAGAGCACGTTCACGTTCCGCCGGATGGCGTGGCAGAGCTGGCCCAGGCCGATCGACAGCGAGTCGCCGTCGCCCGATACGCCGATATAGATGATGTCGCCGTTGGCGGCGTTGGCACCGGTGACGAGCGCCGGCATCCGGCCGTGCACGCCGTTGAACCCGTGCGCCTCGCGCAGGAAGTAGGCCGGCGTCTTCGACGAACAGCCGATGCCCGACAGCTTGGCGACGCGGTGCGGGGGGATCGACAGCTCCCAGAAGGCCTGGACGATCGCCGCCGTGATCGAGTCGTGCCCGCAGCCGGCGCAGAGCGTCGTGATCGCTCCCTCGTAGTCGCGTCGTGTCAGGCCGACGCTGTTCTTCTGGAGGGCCGGATGCTGCACCCTCGGCTTGGGAATGTAGGTCATGCCGCCTTCTCCAGCTTCGCCCGCACGCCGGACACCACGTGGTGGGCGCTCATCGGGAATCCGCCGTAGTAGCGCACGGATGCCAGGCGCTCCATCGGCACCCCGGTCTCGAGCGTCAGCAGGCTCCGAAGCTGGCCGTCGCGGTTCTGCTCCACGACGAAGTTCAGCTCGTGCGCCTCGAGGAAGGCCCGGACCTCGTCGCCGAACGGGAAGCCGCGTACGCGCAGGTAATCGAGCGCGATCCCCTCCTTCGCGAACAGATCGAGGGCTTCGACGCACGCCGCGTGACAGCCGCCTACCGTGACGAGACCCAGCGTGGCTCCGGGGGTGCTGCGGAGCACCGGCGGCGGCACCGCGCGCGCCGCGCGCTGAATCTTCCGATCGATGCGGTCGAGCACGTCCACGTACTCGTCGCCGTCCTCCGTGTACTCGCCGAACCGGTTGTGGCCGGAGCCGCGCGTGAAATACGCGCCGCGGGGATCCGTGCCCGGCAGCGTGCGGGACGGAATGCCGTCGCCGTCGGCGTCGAGATAGCGGTAGAACCTCGTGACGTGATCGAGCTCCGCCGGCGAGAGCACCTTGCCCCGATCGGGCCGGTAGCTGTCGTCCCAGGTGAGCTTCGGGACCATCCAGTCGTTCATGCCGATGTCGAGATCGCTCAGCACGAACACCGGCGTCTGGAAGCGCTCCGCGAGGTCGAACGCCTGCACGGCCAGGTCGAAGGCTTCCCTCGGGTCGGCCGGATAGAGGCAGATGTGCCGGGTGTCGCCGTGCGACGCGTACGCGCAGAGCATCAGGTCGCCCTGCTGCGTCCGGGTGGGCATGCCCGTCGACGGCCCGGTCCGCTGGACGTCGAAGATGACGGCGGGTACCTCGGAATAGTAGGCCAGGCCGATGAACTCGGTCATCAGCGAGATGCCCGGCCCCGCCGTCGGCGTGAACGCGCGCGCGCCCGCCCACGACGCGCCGATCACCATGCCGATGGCCGCGAGCTCGTCCTCGGCCTGGAGGATGGCGAACCGGTTGCGGTCCCCGTCCGGATCGCGCCGGTACTTCTGGCAGAAGCCCCTGAACGCCTCCATCAGCGACGTGGCCGGCGTGATCGGATACCACGCCCCCACCGTGGCGCCGGCGTACAGGCAGCCCAGCGCCGCGGCCGTGTTGCCGTCGATCAGGATCGCGTCCCCCGTGCCCTCCATCGACTCGAGCCGGATCGGCAGCGGGCACGCGAAGTGCGCCATTGCGTAGTCGAAGCCGAGGTCCACGGCCTTCTGGTTCGAATCCATCAGCGCCGGCTTCTTCGAGAACTTCTCCTTCAGCAGGGCCCGGATGATCTCCGGGTCGATGTCGAGAAGGGCCCCCAGCGCGCCGGCGTACGCGATGTTCTTCATCAGGATCCGCTCGCGCATCCCCGAGAAGTGCGCGTTGCACATCTCGGCGAGCGGCACCCCGAGATAGGTCACGTCGGGCCTGGTCAGCAGGTGATTGAGCGGCCACGTCGAGTCGTACAGGAGCCACCCCCCTGACCGCACCTCCCCGAGGTCCTTCTGGTAGGTCGCGGGGTTGAGCGCCACCATCAGATCGAAGTGCGGCGTCCGCGCCGTGTACCCGTGACGGTTGACGCGGATCTCGTACCACGTGGGCAACCCCTGGATGTTCGACGGGAACACGTTCTTGCCCGTCACCGGCACGCCCATCCGGAAGATGGCCTGCATGATGAGGCTGTTGGCCGAGGCCGATCCCGTTCCGTTGGCCGTCGCGATCTTGAAGGCGAACTCGTTGGTCTGTGGCATATGCGAACGGTCGGTGGCGGCTCCGGCACCGCGGGTTCACGACTGCCGGTCGCGGTCACGAGCCGGCCCGACTACCTGTCGGGCGCCTCACGAAACGCCCCTACACGGCAGCCAGCGGAATCACGTTCTTCGCGCCCGCGTACGGGATGTGCAGGACGAACTTCCGCATGTCCCACGCGTACGTGGGGCAGCGCTCGGCGCACAGCCCGCAGTGCAGGCAGATGTTCTCGTCCTTCAGCATCACGCGCCCGGTCTGCTTGAGCGCGCCCGACACGTAGAGGCCCTGATCGAGGTTCTCGGCCGGCGCGCGGAAGCTGGTCCGCAGCTCCGGCTCGGCCCCGTTCGGGGCAATCGCCAGGCAATCCACCGGACAGATATCGATGCAGGCGTCGCACTCGATGCAGAGGATCTCGCTGAAGTGCGTCTGCACATCGCAGTTCAGGCAGCGCTCGACCTCGGCGCGCGTCTGCTCCGGCGTGAAGCCCTGCTCGACCTCGGTCGTCATCGCCTTGAAGCGGACCGCGAGGTCCACGTGCTGCATCTTCTGCCGGGGTGCCGGGTTGAAGTTGTTGCTGTACGCCCATTCGTGCAGCCCCATCTTCGTACTCGTGAGCGCCATCCGGTGCTTCGGCCGGTCGCTCAGCGGCAGACCCTGGCAGTAGTTGTGTATCGAGATCGCCGCCTGGTGGCCGTGCTCGACCGCCCAGATGATGTTCGCCGGGCCGAACGCCGCGTCGCCGCCGAAGAACACCCC
Source organism: Vicinamibacterales bacterium (assembly GCA_035620975.1). Taxonomy (GTDB): domain Bacteria; phylum Acidobacteriota; class Vicinamibacteria; order Vicinamibacterales; family 2-12-FULL-66-21; genus DASPFV01. The sequence continues at coordinate 5,826 of DASPFV010000083.1, read as the reverse complement.
GGGCCGGGTCGACATGAACGTCGTGCGATCGACCACCGGCATGTCCCACTTGCCGAACTCGAGCCCGATGTTGCGCTCGATCCAGGGGAACGCGTTGTCCTGCCCGATGGCCAGGACGACGGTATCGCAAGGCAGGATCTCGCGCCCGATGATCTCCTGCTGCAGGCCCTTGTCGGTCTCGGTCGAGCGGAACCGGTCGAATTCCATCCCGGTCAGCCGGCCGTTCTCGACGATGAACCGGACCGGCTGGAGATTCTCCACGATCTCGACGCCCTCTTCCTCGGCGTCCTCCAGCTCCCACGGCGACGCCTTGAAGTACTTGCGCGTCTTGCGCGCGATGACCTTGACGTCCGCGGCCCCGAGCCGCTTCGCCGACCGGCAGCAGTCCATGGCCGTGTTGCCGACGCCGATGATGAGCACGCGCTGCCCGACCGAGTCCACGTGGCCGAAATGGATGGACTCGAGCCATTCGATGCCGATGAAAATCTGGTCGCTCTCGTGCCGGCCCGGGACGTCGAGCTCCTTCCCCTTCGGCGCACCGCTGCCCACGAACACGGCATCGAACTCGCCCCGATCGAGCAGCGCCCCGAGGCTCTCGACCGGAGAGTTGTAGCGGACGTCGACGCCCATGTCGACGATGTAGCCGATCTCCTCGTCCAGCACCTGCTCGGGCAGCCGGAAGGCAGGGATGTTGATCCGCATCAGGCCGCCGGGCCGCGGGAGCTTTTCGAGGATCGTCACCTGGTAGCCGAGCGGCATGAGGTCGTTTGCCACGGTGAGAGACGCCGGACCCGCGCCGATGCACGCCACGCTCTTCCCGTTCTTCTCGACGGCGGCTTTCGGCAGCAGGTGCCGCACTTCGTCTCGGTGATCGGCGGCCACGCGCTTCAACCGGCAGATGGCCACCGGCTTGCCATCCACCCGCGTGCGGCGGCACGCCGGCTCACACGGTCGATCGCAGGTGCGCCCGAGGACGCCGGGAAAGACGTTCGACTCCCTGTTGAGCAGATATGCGTCGGTGAACCGTCCCTGCGCGATGAGCCGGATGTACTCGGGAACGTTCGTGTGGGCCGGGCAGGCCCACTGGCAGTCCACGACCTGATGGTAATAGTCCGGATTGCCGACGTCAGTGGGATGCATGTATCCCGTAATTATATGGCAGGTCTCGGCTTCCAGGGTTCCAGGTTCACAAGGTTCAGGGTTCCAGGTTCCGGGTCCGGGTTCAAGGTTCAGCGAGCGGGCGCGCGGGTCGGGGCCGGCACTCCGCGAGCTGGACGGCGTCCCGTCTGCCCGCGGTTCAGACGTGGCCCCGTTGCATCTCCTCTTTCAGATGGTCCATCGCGCGCCAGCAGAGCGCGAGGATCGTCCACGTCGGGTTCTGGCACCCGGCGGAGACGAACACGCCTCCGTCGACGACGTACAGGTTCCGGACGTCGTGGGTCTGGCAGAAGGCGTTGGTCGCCGATGTCTTGGAGTTGATTCCCATGCGCGCCGTGCCGAGCTCGTGGATCGACCACCCCTCGGTGAGCGGCTCCCGGACGACCTGAATCCCCTCGGCACCCGCGGCCTTCAGCATCTCTTCGGCGGTCTCGGCCATGTCCGCCGCCATCTTCAGGTCGTTGTCGCCGAAGCGATAGTCGAACCGCAGCACCGGCAGGCCCCACGCGTCCTTGACCTCGGGATCGAGCGACACGCGGTTTTCGCGCCGGGCCAGGACCTCGCCGAAGCCGCTGAGCGTGATGAACGCGGGGTTGTTCTCGCGCACGGTCTTCTTGAAGGAGGCGCCGAGCCCGGGCGTGGTGTGGGCGTGGGAGGGGTACTCGAGAGAGCCGCTGGCTCCCTGGAAGCCATACCCGCGGATGAACGCGGGGTGCTTCTCCTCCAGGTTACGGAACCGCGCGATGTAGATCGACTGCGGCCGGCCGTCGTCGTTGGTCGGCGTTCGCCCGCGCAGGACGGGCAGGAAGCCGCTCGCGCGCGGCCCCATGATGTGCTCGCAGAAGTAGTGCCCGACGGTGCCGGACGAGTTGGCGAGGCCGTTCGGGTGGTTGCGCGAGGTGGACCGCAGCAGGATGCGCGTGGATTCGAGGGTGGACGCGGCCAGGACGACCGCCCGCGCCGGGAAGTCCATCGACTCGCGGGTGAGACGATCGATGACGCGGACGCCCGAGGCCTTGTTCGATCGGGGATCGACCAGCACCTCCGCAGCGATCGAGTTTGGCCGGATCGTGAGGTTCCCGGTGTCGCGCGCCGGCCACAGGAGCGCCGTCGGCGAGTGCATGGGCGCCTGCAGATCGCAGCCGCGCCCGCAGCGGCCGCGACCGAGGCAGCGCGCGCGGTACTTGTTCGCCACGCCTTCCGTGGTCACGCCCGCACGCCCGGGAATCAGGTGACGGCCCATCTTCGCGATCGCGCGCTTCAGGATCAGCTCGCCGCAATTGAGCTTCAGCGGGCGCTGGAAGATGCTGTCGGGCAGCTGAGGCAGGTTCTCCTTCGTTCCGGAGATGCCGAGCAGGAGATCCACCTTGTCGTAGTACGGCGCGACGTCGGCGTAGCCGATCGGCCAGTCCTCGCCGAACCCGTCACGGCTGGCGGCCTTGAAGTCGTAGTCGGAGAGCCGGAGCGAGACGCGCCCCCACAGGTTGGTCTTCCCGCCCAGCGCCCGCGCCCGGACCCAGGCGTAGCGCGTCCCGGTCGTGGGGTGCTCCTTCTCGTTGACCAGCCAGTTGCGCGTGAACGTATTGCCGGAGTAGGAGAGGACCTTGCGGTACTTCTCGAAGCGGGGCGCCGTGCCGTACGGGCGGTCGATCATGTTGTACTCGGGCGCGCCGAGCGCAACCTCCTCCACCGGCAGCCGGCCTCGCCGCATCGTCGCGTACGGCCACTCCATCGTGCGGTACTCACGGCTCGGATCGATCGTGCGGCCCGCTTCGAGCAACAGCACCTTGACGCCGGCCGTCGCCAGCTGGTAGGCAGCCATGCCGCCGGCGGCCCCCGAGCCGACGACGATGACGTCGTAGGCCACCTGGCCTGGCTTGATCGAGGCGGCGGCCGTGCGGGAGGCTTCCTCCTGTTCCGCCTGCACCTTGTCGGGATCGTCGTACTGCATGGTGTCGCTCCGGGGCCGGGGTGGGGTCAGGTCTTGCACTGACGTACGGGTTGGGGTCAGGTCTTGCACTGACGTACGAGCGCTCGATTCATGCCGCGCTCGTACGTCAGTGCAAGACCTGACCCCAACCTCCCGTACGTCAGTGCAAGACCTGACCCCACCTCCCTCACGGCTCGTATCCGTGCTCGGGGTGCGTGCACCCCACGAACTCCGGCAGGAACGTGTTGCCCTGGTACTTCAAGTCGCGCTGGATGCCGACTTCGGACGTGTAGTACCCGCGAATCGTGGCGTCCTTCGCGTCCTTGAAAAACTTCTCGAGCGGCGTGGTCGGGTTCGCTTCACGGCGACTCAGCTCCGTGAGCAGCGCGAGCTGCCCTTCGGCGGGCAGCTCGGCGAATGGACGCCCTCCGCGGCTCCGGGCGACGCGGTCCAGCTCGACGAGGCCGGAGACCCAGGCACGCTGCACGTCGGGCTCGACCTCGCTCAGCAGCAGGTCGATGTAGTCCGCCACGCGAGCGGCTCTGGCGCCAGGCGAGTGCCCGTCTTCGGGAATGATGGTTTCCGCAACGGCCTCCGTCGCAGCGTACTGGGCGGCCGACAGGAAGACCGGCGCGGATGCGGCGCCTTCCTGAATTCGCGCGAACGCGGCGAGCCCCTCATCGGACAGCACGGGCCAGACGGCCAGCGCTCCGGCCCCCACGCCGAGCCGCCTGAGCGCGCCACGCCGGGACAGCTGACCTGACTGACTGGCCATGCGCAGTCTCCTTCCCGAAGCGTAGTAGCAGACGGGGAAGGAGGCAATAGAAAGTGCGGGCGCTCAGGCTCAGGTCAAGGGAGGAATCGCGCCGGTCATCACGTCCACGATCAGGTCGGCGTGGCTGTCCCAGAGGACCAGATCGCGCTGGACGAAGCGGTACTCGAGGCCGTCGGGCAGAGGAGGCAGCGAGCACAGCAGCAGCGGCGGCATGCAGGTGAACCCTTCGCCGGGCCAGTGGCCGTTGACCACGGGTGGCTGCGTGAACTCCATGTCCTCCTGCGTCGCTTCGAGGAGCTCCTGGAAGTGCCCGTCGCAGCTGCTGCGGATCAGGCGGCGGAACACCGTGGTCACGGCCGGGGTGAAGATGTCGCCGGGCCTGGCATCCCGTCGGGCCGCACGCAGCGCGTCTCCGAGCGCGTCGACGCGCTGCTGGATCTGCTGCGGATCGGCCGACGGCTCGGCAAAGGGGGCACGAACCCGAATCCCGGCGCGGAGGGCATCGTACGCCTCCACACGACTGGAGAAATCCCGGAGGATCGCCGCGTCCTCGTCGGCGGTCTGGGCCGCGGCTCTCAGACCGGCCGGACCGAGGACCAGTGCCGCTGCAATCAGGCAGCCGAATGTGCGCTTCATCGTCGTTCTCCCGCAAACCGCCCGACCTCGAGCAGCCGCGCGCTCACGAGCGCGAGCGGAATGCCTACGAGCGCCAGCAGAACGCCAATGCGCGTCTCGGCCAGGAGCTGGCCCGGACCGAGCGCGGCACCGGCGACGTACAGCGCGATGGTGAAGCCAGCCGACGTGATGAGCCCGAGGATCACCAGCTCACGCCAATGCAGATGCGCCGGCAGGTGCAGGCCGACCAACCTGCCCGCCCCGATGCCTGCCAGGATTCCGAGGGGTCGTCCAATCAGGACGGCGATCGGCACGGCCCACATGCCGACGTCCACGCTCCGGAGCAACACACCCGCGTTCACCAGGCCGAAGAAGAAGAGAATGCCCTGGACCGGGTGCCGCCACCAGCGCTCGAACTGGCTCAGGGAATCCCGGGCGCCCGGGCGCGCGTCCACGAAGAACCCGGGATCCCGCGCGGCGTGGGGCAGGAACGGCAGCACGGGCACGAGCGCCAGGACCGGGTGGAGTCCAGCCATGTAGAGTGCGAGCCAGGACAGGCTTCCCGAGAGCGCCAGGTAGGGCCAGAAGCTCCTCACGCGTGCGCGGCGCAGCACTGTCGCGGTCGCGAGCGCGGTCGTGAACAACATGGCTGCAGCGGGCAGATCCGCAGCACGCGCCGGATAGACCACCCCCAGCAGTGTCAGAACGATGCCGTCCGTGCTGATCGCCAGGAGCAGCAGGAACGGCACGGCGTGATGGCCCTGGGCGAAAATCAGCCTGGCCACGAAGTAGGCCAGCGCCACGTCGATGGCGGATGGCACCAGCCAGCCCCGGCTCAGCATGGGCTCGTCGAGCACGTAAACCGCACCCACGTACACGAGCGCCGGCACGACGACCACGCCTGCGGACGCCACAATCGGCAGGAGCGCCCGTCGGAGCGGATGCAGCACGCCGCCGGCGGCCGTGGCCTCGACGATTTCCTTGGTGACGAGCCCGAAGAAGAACGCCATCGCGATCTCGTTCACCACGAACGCCAGCGGGTACGTGGCGCGGAAGTAGCTCTCGGGGTGGACGTTGGCCCAGACGAGTGCGATCGCGGCGCCCGCCGGCAGGAACAGCAGGTACTCCACGGCTATCGCCCAGAGTCGCGGGACGGACGATCGGGGCCGCGGCTGGCCGGGATCCGCCACCGGCCGTCGATGCGCGCTGCCCCCCTTGTGCGCCGGGGCTCTGACGTCGGACCGTTCGAGGAGCGCGTGGTGCTTCATCGCCCACCTCCGGCGGCGCCTCCGGCGGGGTCAGGTCTTGCATTGACGTACGGCCGCGGGGCGCACGCGGGCGGCCGTAC
>DASPFV010000082.1:0-18009 GCA_035620975.1 Vicinamibacterales bacterium | reverse complement strand
TACGCTGCCCGATGATCTACACGGTCGGTCATTCGACGCACACGATCGACGCCTTCATGGAGTTGCTGCGCCAGCACGGCGTTCGACAGGTCGCCGACGTGCGCCGCGTGCCCGCCCCGCCAGGCACCCGCAGTTCGGCCGCCACCGGCTCTGTGCAGTCTGCTCGAGTCGGGCGTGGACTACCGGCATTTCGCGGCGCTCGGCGTTCTGCGTGCACCCCAGGACAACTCCGTGAATGCCGGACTGCGCAACGCCAGTTACCGAGGATACGCGGATCACATGCCTGACGCCCGAGTTGACGAGGCGCTGATCCAGCTGATCGATTACGCGCGCCGTGCGCGGACCGCGGCAATGTGTGCAGAACTGCGCTACTCCGACTGCCACCGTCAGTTGCTCTGCGATGCCCTTCTTGTACGCGATGTGCAGGTGCGGCACATCCGGCCGGGTGGCTTCCCGAACCTCACGCCCTGACCGGGTTTGCGCGCCTGGAGGCTGGAAAAGTCACCTATCGCGGGCTGTTGTAGCCGATTGGGTCCACCGGACCCGGAACCCGCTCCGGGCCGAGGCGGCTTCTAACCTGCTCCAGACGGCCGATTTATCGATTGGGGGAAACCAGGTGCGTCCCGTGTGTGTCTAATCCAGTACCTGGCGCCAGGATTGCAACAGGGCAGGGCGGCGGGAGGTTGTTATGAACGTGCCTGCGGGACCGCTGAATTACGTCAAACCGGCGGCAACGGTATTCGAGCTGGAGGCGCTCGAAGGTCTTCCGTGCGGGTGTGTGGCTGCGGCGTACCGCGCCCGTCCGTGGGACGTGGCGGTGGTCTCGCTCGAGGCCAAGGGGCCGCACTGCATCCTCGCAGGCCATGCGAATGGCCAGATCCTGCGCCTTGGCGATCCGACCGAGTTCGATGACGAGGGAGACGACGAATAGCCGGCGCTCAGCGACCCGTCGTCCCCTTCGCCCACTTCCTCGCACGTTCCTCGGCTTCCTCCCGCGTCTCCCCAACCAGGATCACTGAACCTTCGGGCTTACCGGACGAGTCCGGCACCCACGCGACCCAGTGAGGACCCCGGGCCTCGCTGCGGATCCGCGGCTGCGCGGCTGCCGCTGTCGATTCGCTCATCAGGGGCATGCTACCCGATTCCCAGCGGCAGGAGATGGCGAAGGTGGGGGGGCTCCCGGCCTGAGGACAACCCGAGGTGGAGCCCGGGACGGGCGCAAACCCGTCGCGGATGGCGAAGATCTTGATTGCGTCGAGGAAAGCCGTTCCCGTACAATTCGAAGGTTTGCAAGGGAGAGGAGTGCTGTCTAGATGGCCTTGACCTGTCCGAACTGCGGGAACGACCGGAATTTCCTGGTCAAGACCCTGCAGATGCACGTCGTGCAGCTCCGCGACGACGCCCGCGTGGAGGCGAACGAGGAGGGACGACCAGCCGTCATCGAGGTGCTGTGCGACGAGTGCGAGAAGGAGCTGAACTTCTCGGATTTCGAGGAAAACGTCCGCAACGAGCTGCTCCTGACCCTCGGAGCGCGCTGACCCGCCGCTAAACCTCGCCCGTTTCGGCCTCCTCAAAATAGTCGCATTCCGGGCAGACCCACTCGCGTCGCACCGGGTTCGCCACTTCGCCCGTGCCCGGGATCGCCTCGGTGACCTCGCGGACGTTCAGGCGCATCAGTTCCCCGCACATCGGGCACTCCTTCATGACCGGATTGTAGTGCAGTGGGGGACCGCCCGCCGCGCCGGTCCGTCTTGACACCGCAATGGCCGACCCCTATCGTACCTGACAGGTTCGACCCAATCGAGGGTGCGCCGCCCGTGAGCGGCACGGAGCCATGAGGGACTACTACCAGGTGCTCGGCGTCTCGCCGGACGCGGGCGCTGCCGAAATCAAGCGGGCGTACCGGCAGCTCGCGCGGCGGTATCACCCCGACATCTCGGGAGACGACCGCGCCGCGGCGTTCCTGGAAGTCGCGCGCGCGTACGAGGTCCTGACCGACCCCGAACGCCGCCGCTCGTACGACGCCCGGCTCCGGGATCGTGACTCCTCGACGGGGCTGGCCCGCGGCGACTGGCTGTCCGACGAGATTGCGATCGATTTTCCCTCAGTGGCGAGCGTGCTCGATCGCATGAGGTATGCGTTCTTCGGGGCGGCGCCGATGATCGGCCTCTCGGCGGAAATCGTGCTCAGCCCGAACGAAGCGTTCTGGGGCACCACCGTTCCGCTCGGTGTGCCGCTTCGCCTGACTTGTCCGCGTTGCGGTGGTCGCGGCGAGACCTGGGATGGGTGGTGCGCGACGTGCGGGGGGACCGGAGAAGTCAGCGCGCGGCACGAGATGCGCCTCCGGGTTCCCGCCGGCGTCCGGGAAGGCGAGCGCTTCCGGTTCTCGGTTGCGCCTCCCGGCGCGCCGCACACGCTCATCGAAGTTCGCGTCAGCATCCGCTGACCGCCGTGCGCCAGCACCTGCACCTCCTGCACATCCTGCATCTCGTCTGGGGCGGGATCGGACTCCTGCTCGGCGCGTCGACGCTGCTCCTGGCCGGAGCCGCCGTCGCCATCGGGGCGGCCTCGCAGACCAAGGGCTGGTCGGCGCTCGCGACCGCGATGGCGTTTGCGGCCTGCGGACTCGTGCTCCTTGCCGGTGGCGCAGCGAACGCCTGGGCCGGCAGGGCGCTGAGACGGCGCCGCCCGCTGGGGCGGCTCGTGGCCCTCGGCCTTGCCGTGCCCAACCTCTTCGTGTTGCCTTTCGGGACGGCGCTGGGCGTCTATTCGCTGTGGGTGCTGCTCCACGACGAGACCAGACGGGAGTTCCTCGCCACCGGAGAGGGGCGGCCGCCGGACGAAGGTCCTTACAGCAAGCCGGGCCGGACGACCCTCGGACCGGCCAGCGGCTGGCAACCCGGGAGAAGAGGCTGATGCCGGATCGCTCTCCGAGCCGGACCGGACTGGACCCGAATGTGGCCGCCGCCCTTGCCTATACGCTCGGCTGGATCACCGGGATTGCCTTCCTGCTGACCGAGCGGTCGGATTCCTTCGTCCGGTTCCACGCGATGCAGTCGACGATCGTATTCGCGACGCTCAGTCTCGTGTGCGTGCTCCTCCAGTCGATTCCACTGCTGGGCATGCTCCTGGCCGTGTTCGTCGTGATCCCCCTTTCGGCGGTGCTGTGGCTGGTCCTGATGTTCAAGGCTTACAAAGGCGAGCGGTTCAAGGTGCCGTTCGCCGGCGAGATGGCCGAGCAGCGCATCTGACGGCGAGGCCGTATATCATCACCGTATGGCTTCAGGACTCACGGAAGCGGCCGTTCTGGATGCGCTCCAGACCATCAGGGATCCGGACCTCAACCGCGACATCGTCTCCCTGAAGTTCGTGAAGAACCTGCGCATCGACGGCGATCGCGTCGCCTTCACGATCGAGCTCACGACGCCCGCCTGTCCGGTGAAGGATCAGATGCGCGAGCAGGCCCGCGCCGTTGTCGGCGCGCTGCCGGGCGTCGCCGCCGTCGACATCGAGATGACCGCCCAGGTCCGTTCCACGGTTGGGGCCGACCTCGGCAAGGCGCCAGTGGCGGGCATCAAGAACATCATTGCCGTGGGCGCGGGGAAAGGAGGCGTCGGGAAGACCACGGTGGCGGTGAACCTCGCCATCGCGCTCAGCCAGTCGGGCGGCCGCGTCGCCCTGCTCGACGGCGACATCTACGGCCCGAACGTGCCAATCATGCTCGGCATCCAGACCCAGTTGACGACCGACGGCACCAAGATCGTGCCCGCCGTTCAGTACGGGATCCAGCTCGTCTCGATGGCATTCCTGACCGGCGACGACGCGCCCGTCATCTGGCGCGGTCCCATGCTCCACGGAGTCATTCAGCAGTTCTTCCGCGAAGTGCGCTGGGATGCGGTCGATTACCTGATCGTCGACATGCCTCCGGGCACCGGCGACGTGGCCCTGAGCCTCAGTCAGACGGTGCCGGTCTCGGGAGCCGTCGTGGTGACTACGCCGCAGACCGTCTCGCTGGCCGACACGCGGCGCGCGGTGCGGATGTACCAGAAGCTCAACGTACCGATTCTCGGTCTCGTCGAGAACATGAGCCACTTCGTCTGCCCGTCCTGTCAGCACGAGAGTGACATCTTCGGCAAGGGTGGAGGGGAGACGCTGGCGGCCGAGCTGTCGATCGCGTTCCTCGGGAGGATTCCGATCGACGAGCCGATCCGGATCGGCGGAGACACCGGCGTGCCCATTGCGATCGGCGCGCCGAAGTCGGCGGCATCGCGGGCCTTCCGTGCGGCGGCCGAGCGCCTGGCTGCGCAGCTCTCGATTGCGAGCTACAGGCGGCCGATTCCGCTCACGCCTGTTTCTTGAGCTTCCAGGGTTCAGGGTTCAAGGTTCAAGGTTCAGGGTTCAAGGTTCAAGGTTCAGGGTTAAGGGTTCAAGAGGCAGAAGCCATGCGAAATAAAGCGAAACGTACCGGCTGCTGGATTGCGGTCCTGATGATGTTGTCCGGGGCCGGTTCCGGCGCATCCGAGGCGTTGAAGGGGATCGTCACGTCGTATCTCGAAATCCACGCGCTGCTGTCGGCCGACAAGGTCGAGGGCATCAAGGCGCCGGCACAGGCGATTGCCGCCCGGGCGGAAGGCATGGGCGCGGGCGGAGCCGCGATCGCGAAGGCGGCGCGGGCGGTCGAGCAGGCGCCAAATATCACTGCCGCCCGCGAGGCGTTCAGTCCTCTGAGCGACGCCGTCATTGCCGCCGCCAGAGCGGAGGGGTGGAAGGATCTCGGCGACGTCAGGCTGGCCTTCTGCCCGATGGTCAAGGCGTCATGGCTGCAGAAGGACGCGAAGATCCGCAATCCGTACTACGGCGCTTCGATGCTCGAATGCGGCGAGTTCAAGGACCGGGCTGTCTCCAAGTAATCACGCGCGTACGGCTGGCTGGCGGCTCGAACGCGCCGGCCGCATTCAGAACGCCAGCTTCACTCCGGCCTGGATCATGCGCGGCGCCGTCGGCAGGATCCCCCGGGACCGATCCACGATGGCCGTGCGGTCGAAGAAGTTCTTCACTGCCGCGAACAGGGTCAGCCGTCGCGACGCAGGGTAGTTGACGGCGGCGTTCCACAGCGTGTACGCGGGCAGCAGACCACGCTGGCCGTCGGGTGACGGGACGACCGTATTGAGGTCGTCGGCGAATTGCTCACCCGTCAGCACGGCCTCCAGGTTGAGGTCGAGCCCGGTTCGTGCGGTGAACCCGACCCCCGCCGTCAGCAGGTGCTCAGGCGCATACGGGAGCCGGTTGCCCCCGACCGGCGTCGAGCCGAACCCCGGAACGCTGCTGAAGCGCGTCCCCTCGAACTCCGCCACCGGCAGCCAGGTGTAGGCCACTCGGGCGTAGACGTTGTAACCGGTGCCGGACCAGATCGCGCTGTCGACCCTCGATGAGAGCTCGACCCCCTGGTGCGTCGTGGCGCCGGCGTTCGTCAGAGTCGAGCCGATGCCGCCGGCAAGCGTGGCGGGGATGACCTGGTTCTCGTAGTCCATCCGGAAGAACGCGCCATCGACCTGCACACCCGTGAGGAGCCGGCTTCGGACGCCCACTTCGTAATTCCAGCTCCGTTCCGGATCCAGATCCACGGCGCCTCCGGTCGTGTTGTTGATGATGTCCTCGGTCCGCGGGGGCGTGAACCCGCGGTGCACGCCTGCAAACATCGTGTAGCGCGCGTCGGGGCTGTACGCCGTCCCGATACCCGGGATGATCTCGATGAGATCCGTACGTCCGGCAACGTTCAGCAGGCGGTTCGTGCGCTCGTACTCCACGCGCTCCAGGCGCAGGCCGGGGGTGACGCTCCACGGACCGCGCGCGAAACGGTTCTGCACGAACCCTGAGAGCGCCACGTTCTGTCGCTCGTTGTTTTCCACGAGCGTCCCGGAGCGAGCCGTCGGCGTGGTGCCGTTCTCCTGCCGCCGCTCCTGGTCCTCGACGTGCACGCGGACCCCGAAGTCCGTATCGCTCATCAGCCCCGCAAAGCGGTTGCTCGCGCGAAACCTGGGCTCGACGCCCCACACGACGTACCGGCGGAGGCGGCCTTCGTTGCCGCACGTGGTGTTCAGGTTCGCCATGCCGCCACAGGCGGGATCGGCCGCGTCGTTCGGCCGTTGCGCGGAGTTGCTCGACTGCCGCCACCAGTGCCGCCGGAACGTGGACGTATACACGCTCGTCGTCGCTACGAGTGCCGGCGAGATGGTAAAGGCGTGCGTGAGGGACGACCCATAGCGGTCGACGTAGAAAAAGTCGTTCCGAAACGGATTCTGCCGCGGGTTCGCGTGGTACTCATCTTCGCGCAGACCGGAATACGTCAGGTTGGAGTCCTCCCCGTAGTAACTGCCCCGGATCGTCAGGATGTGCCGGTCCCCGGCCCGCGTGACCACCTTCCCGGTGAGATCGTGCATCGTCGATGAGACGTTCTCGCGGGCGCCGTCGCCCTGCTTGCGCAGGCCGTCCAGCTGGATGCCCGTCCGCCCGAACGTCGTGCCCCACCCGCCCTGCGCGTTCAGGTAGTCCCGGTTCCCTCCGGTCACGAGCACTGATCCGCGAGACCGTCCGGGCGGCGCCGGCGTGACGTAGTTGATCACCCCGCCGACCGTCATCGGGCCGTAGGCGATCTGCCCGGCTCCCTTGAGTAGCTCGACGCGTTCGAAGCGCTCGATCGGCGGATGGTAGTACGCCGCGTTGTCGCCGTACGGAGCGTACGCCAGCGGAATCCCGTCCTCGAGCAGCAGCACACGGGACGACCGGGTCGGGTTCAGTCCCCGGATGCCAATGTTCGGCCTGAGCCCAAGCCCCTCCTCCTCCCGCACGTGGACGCCCGAGGCCTTCCGCAGCGCCTCCCCCGTCGTCAGGATCCGGTTGTTCTCGAGCAGCGCCAGGTCGAGAATGTCCATGCTGCCGGGAAGCCGGCGTGTCAAATCCGCGCTGGCGATGATGCGGTCCGGCGCGACGACGACGACCTCGGCCAGCCCGCTTATCTCGAGGCTCACGTCCAGCCGCGTTTCCTGACCGGGAGCAATCCGGACCTCCCGCAGGACGGGCGTGAACCCGGCCCCGTCAGCCGTCAGCGTGAAGCCGCCCGGCGGGACTCGAGCGAACGCGAACCGGCCCGCCGCGTCGGTCACGGTCGTCCACGTCTGCCCATCGGCGGCGCGGAGGACGACGGTGACGCCAGGGACGACGGCGCCGCTCGGATCGAGAGCGCGCCCGCTCAGCAGGCCGGCCGGCAGGGCCAGCCCCCCCTCCACGGCGGCCCCGCCCTGAGCAGCCGCCAACCCTGGCAGACAGCTGAGGAGAGAGATCAGGATCCCGACCTGCAGGACGCTGCGGGCAGTGCCGAGCAGATACATATGTGCCACCTCAGGCAGGAAGTGCGATTAGTCTCAATTTCCTGGCTAGCCTATATCCGACCAATTTGGTCGGTCAAGCGGAAACTCCCTATGCGGGCCGGATGCCAGGAGGCGTGAGACGAAAACTGGCCATTTTCCGGCGGTTCGACGGCCTACGTCGGCGCAGCTGCCGGGTTACCGTCAGTGCGATCAGTCTCACCGACTGGGCGACCGCCCGAAAAAGGGGAGTATTCGCGCCGTCCACGATGCTGTCGGGGGGAGGCCGGATCGACCACCGGCGGATCAAGAGTACGATGCAGGGGTCACGGCGGCAGGATCATGGACATCGCGTTTACCCACCATACCCTCGGCAACGGGCTCGACGTCGTCGTCCACGAGGATCGGAACTGTCCGATCGTCGCGGTCAACGTCTGGTACCACGTCGGGTCGAAGAACGAACACCCCGGGCGGACCGGTTTCGCGCACCTGTTCGAGCACCTCATGTTCGAGGGGTCCCAGCACTACGACCGCGGCTACTTCCATCCCTTGCAGGAAGCGGGCGGCACCCTGAACGGCTCGACCAACGCCGACCGGACGAACTACTGGGAGGTGGTTCCGACGAATGCGCTGGACCTGGCGCTCTGGATGGAATCGGACCGCATGGGATTCCTGCTGCCGGCGCTCACTCACGCCAAGTTCCGGAATCAGCGCGACGTCGTGCTGAACGAGCGTCGCCAGAATTACGAGAACCGGCCATACGGCCTGGCCGGGATGGCCATCGTCCAGGCACTCTATCCCGCGGATCACCCGTACCACTGGCTCACCATCGGCGCGCCCGAGGATCTGCGCGCGGCCACGCTCGACGACGTGCGCGCGTTCTTCGAGACCTACTATCGCCCCCGGAACGCGTCGCTCGCCCTGGCCGGGGATGTCGAGACTGCCCGCGCCCTCGATCTGGCGGAACACTACTTCGGTGGCCTCGAGCCCGGCGCCGAGCCGCCGCCCGTGCAGGTGCCGGCGGCGAGCCTGACCGGTGAGGTCCGCCTGCGGCTCGAGGATCGCGTGGAGCTGCCGAGGATCTACCTGGCGTGGCACTCGCCACGCCTGTTCGGCGATGGGGACGCCGCGCTCGACCTGGCGGCCGACGTGCTCGCTGGCGGGAAGACCTCCCGGCTGTATCGAACCCTGGTCTACGAGCAGCGGATTGCGACGGAGGTGTCTGCGTCCCAGAACTCACGCGAGGTCGGAGGCTTCTTCCAGGTGGTCGCGACCGCCGCGCCCGGCCGCACCCTCGCGGAGCTGGAGGCGGCGATCGGGCGCGTGCTCGACGGCCTGCGCGCCGAGGGGCCCGAGCCGGCGGAGATGGAGCGTGCGCTGGGTCAGGCCGAAGCCCACTTCGTCTATCGGCTGCAGACGGTCGGCGGGTTCGGTGGGAAGTCGGATCAACTGAATGCGTACAACGTCTTCCTCGGCGACCCCGGGTTTTTCGACCGCGACCTCCAGCGGTACCGGGCGGCGACGGCCGCGTCCCTGCAGGCGGCTGCCGCCGCATGGCTCCGGGCGGATGCCCGCGTCGTCCTGAGCGTCGTGCCTCGCGGCAGGCCCGAGCTGGCGCTGCCGGGCTCCACTCCCGCAGTGGTGTCGTAATGGCCGGCGTCGATCGTTCGCGGCCGCCCGGGCTCGGGCCGGAGCCCTCGTTCACCTTCCCGGAAATCCGGCGCCGTACTCTCGAGAACGGGCTGCGCGTCTGGACGGTGGAGCACCGCGAGGTGCCGCTCGTGAGCACGCTCCTGCTCATTCCGGCGGGTGCCTCGGCCGATCCGTCCGATCGGGCGGGGCTCGCGGCGCTCACCGGCGATCTGCTCGACGAGGGCTGTGGGGCGCTGGACGCCCTCGGGCTGCACGATGCCCTGGGGCGCATCGGCGCGCAGCTCGAGACGGAAGTCGGACCCGACGCGACTCTCGTCGCGATCACGAGCCTCGAGCGTTTCGCCGGCCGGGCGCTCGAGCTGCTCGCGGACATGGCGCTGCGGCCGCGGCTGGAGCGCGCCGACTTCGAGCGGGTGCGGGACCTGCGACTGCACCGTCTCGTCCAGATGCGTGATCTCCCCCCCGCGCTCGCGGAGCGGGCGTTCGCCGAGGCGCTCTACGGGAGCCACCCGTACGGGCATCTGTCGATCGGCAGCGAGGTCTCTCTGCAGGGGATCACGCGCGATCACGTGCTGGCCTTCCACAGCCGCCACTACGACCCGAGGCATGCGACGGTGATCGCCATCGGCGATGCGACGCACGACGAGCTGTTCGCGCACTTGAGGCGGGTGTTCGACACGTGGAACCCGGGTGGAAGTGACAGCCCGGTCGTCAACGTGCCTCCGCCGCCCCCGGATGGTGCCCGGAGGCTCGTGGTCATCCACCGGCCCGGGGCGGCGCAGTCCGAGCTTCGCATCGGGCACGTGTCGGTGCCGCGCCGGACGCCCGACTACCACGCGCTGCTGGTGATGAACATGATTCTCGGCGGCCAGTTCGTCAGCCGCATCAACCTGAACCTCCGCGAGAACAAGGGCTACACCTACGGCGCGCGCACGGGCTTCGAGTTCCGCCGGGGGGCGGGGCCGTTCGTGCTGCAGGCCAGCGTGCAGTCGGACGCGACCGTCGAGGCGATTCGCGAATCGCTCTCCGAGCTCGAGGGCATTCGCGGGACGCGGCCGGTGACGGCCGAGGAGCTGGAGCTCGGCCGGGCGGCGCTGACGCGCGGGTATCCGCGGACGTTCGAGACCGCTGACCAGATCGGGCGCGGCGTCGCGCAGCTGGCGCTCTACGATCTGCCCGACGATTACTTCACGACGTTCGTGCCGGCGGTTCTGAAGCTGACGGCCGATGACATCACGCGCGTCGCGGCCCGGCACGTCAACCCGGAACGACTGACCCTCGTGGTCGTCGGCGACCGTGAGAAGGTTGGACCGTCGCTGGATCAGCTCGGGTTCGACTGACGCCGAGAGCCGAGAGCCCAGAGCCGAGAGCCCAAAGCCGAGAGCCCAAAGCCGAGAGCCGAGAGCCAGATGAGATCCATCCGATTCCATCAACACGGTCCCCCGGATGTCCTGCGCTACGAGGACGCGCCGGATCCGCCGCCGGCTCCGGGCCGCGCGATCGTCCGCGTCCGTGCGACGGCGCTGAACCACCTGGATCTCTGGCAGCGCCGCGGGATAGAGCGGGTGCAGATCCCGCTGCCGCACATCTCCGGCAGCGATGTCGCCGGCGAAGTGGTCGACGCCGGCGGCGGCGGTGTGGCCGCGGGCACGCGGGTCATGCTTCACCCCGGACTCGGCTGCGGAACGTGCCAGGCCTGCGCCGAGGGGCGCGACAATCTGTGCCGAACCTACGACGTGCTGGGGTTGATGTCGGATGGCGGGTATGCCGAGCTGGTGTCGGTGCCTGCGGAGAACCTCATGCCGATTCCCTCCGGCATTCCGTTCGTCGAGGCCGCGGCCTTCCCGCTTACGTTCCTGACGGCGTGGCACATGCTGGTGACGCTCGCACGGGTGCGGGCCGCCGAGGTCGTGCTCGTGCTCGCCGGCGGCAGCGGGGTGGGCCAGGCCGCGATCCAGGTCGCGCGGCTGCACGGCGCCAGGGTGTTCGCGACGTCGGGAGCGGCAAAGATGGCGCGCACGGCGGAGCTCGGGGCCGAGCAGGTGTTCGATCACGACGCGGACGACTTCGGCAGGCAGGCGCGTGCGCTCACCGGAGGCCGTGGCGTGGACGTCGTGGTCGAGCACGTCGGCGAAGCGACGTGGGATCGCAGCGTCCGCTCGCTCGCCAACGGTGGCCGCCTGGTGACGTGCGGCGCGACGACCGGCCATCGTGCGTCGCTGGACCTGCGCCACCTCTTCGCGCGCCAGCTCTCGCTGCTCGGCTCGTACATGGGCGCCAGGCAGGAGCTGGTCGACGCGGCGGCACACTACTTTGCGGGCCGCCTGCGCCCGGTGGTCGACAGCGTGCTGCCGCTTCGGGAAGCGGCCGCCGCGCATCGGCGACTGGAAGCGCGCGAGCAGTTCGGGAAGATCGTGCTGGAGGTGTGACTCGCTCGCGGGGTGCGGCCGCTTCCGCGATGCGGAAGACGCGATCCTCGAACGCCCGGCTGCGGGCTGGTGTGCCGCGTTTCAGAGGTATTTCAGGAGACCCTGCAGCGCGTCGAACAGAGCAGCCCCGAGTGCCCTGGCCAGCGGGGAGATCTCCCCTTGCGCGACGGCATCCGCGACCGTCACGGGCTGCGTCACGAGCAGCCAGATGGTCGCGCCCGCCATCGCCACGGCCACCAGGCCGACAACGGCAAGGAGGCTGAGGCTGACGCGCGCGAAACTCATGGCTTTGCGCTCAGTGTACAACCGGTCGAGCAAGTCTGTCAGTTGGACGGTGGGTCTTCCGGAGCGGTTCCTCCCCCCGCCTCCGCCTGCCGCTCGTCGACCGCCACCCGCCGGAGCCCGGTCCAGGTGTGGCGCCGCGTTTTACAGGCTCCGGCCCAGAAAACGGCAGAGGACCAGCCCATCCACCCACTTGAACGGGGTGACGCCCGTGCTGTAGTGGCCGCACGGCAGAATGGTGAGCTCGTGGTCGATGCCCCGACGGCGGAACTCCCCGACCAGGAGGCGCGACAGCTCCACGGGGAACGTCAGGTCGTAGCGCGCGTACACGAGAAGGATACGGCGGTCGCGCATCCGCTCCAGATAGGGAAACGGCGAGATCGGCATCCAGATGCGCCGCAGCTCGTGCAGGTCTACACGGCCGTCGAGGCTCTGACGCACGTGCGCCGTCGAGAGGCCGCTCCACACGACGTCGGCGAAGTACGGCGAGATGTGGTTCAGCGCCGCGGCGCGAACGAGCGGCTCGTGCGCGGCGGTCAGCATCGAGAGGCATGAACCGAGGCTCGTGCCGAGAATGCCGACGGACTCGTAACCCTGGTGCGCGAGCCAGGCAATGGCGCGCCGCGCGTCGAGGACCGCCTGTCGGCACACCTGGACCGTGCGTCCCAGGTTGGCGCTCACGATGTAATCGGCCCTGCGGAGCTCCGGAGGCATGCGGCCGTCGTGGTACGGCAGGCTCAGTCTCAGCGCGCTGAGGCCGAACCGGTTCAGCAGCCGGCAGAGCCCGACGTGGCCTTCCGCGTCGGCGTTCCACTGAGGCAGGACCAGGACCGCACGTCGCCGGCCCTCGTCGGAGCCATCGGGGAAATAACGTGCCTGCACGGTGTTGTTCTCGGCGTGCGGCGTCACGACCGCGCTCGAAAACGTCAGGCAGTCGCCGTGGAGGCGGTAGTCGTCCGCAGGCGTCACCGCGAAGAATGCCTCGCTCTCGGCCACCATGCGATCGGCCCAGGACGCGAGCCGCCCCAGGTGACCGGCGTCCCCGTCACGAACGAGCCCGACCCACTCGAGACCCAGCTCGAAGGGGCGAACCATACGGCCGACGGCGGACGAGGCGAGACGGCGCTCCCATCCGTGGAACACGCGCGCGATCACCGCCTGCGGCGCGCTCCAGGCCGCCCGGACGTTTCAGGCCGGGCTCCCGCCATCCAGGTTCCCTGACGCAGGTGCGCCCGTTCTTGCATTGGTTCCTGCATGCTCGAACAACCTCCCGTTCCCGACGTGCCGCATCCTCCCGATCCCATCAAGCACCCGCCCCCGGTGAACACGCCGATTCCGCCAGGCGATCCTGATGTCGGGGAAGTGCCCGATATTCATCCGGTTCCGCCGCCAACCGACCCCGCGCCGCCGGAAATCTGACGCTCGACAGCCATGCCCACCGAGAGCAGCCGTCGCGTCTGGCGCGCCTTGCCGACGAGCTGGAGACCTCGCGGCAGCCCATCCGCGCCGGGCTTTCCCGGCAGTGCCAGCGCGGGGTGTCCCGTGATGTTGAAGAGCTGGGTGAGCCGGAGCATGAGTGCCCGGACGGGCTCCTGATGCCCGCCGACCGCGACGGTTGACGCGCCCAGGAGCGGTGCCGGAATCGCGAGCGACGGCAGCAGCAGCGCGTCGACGTCCTCCAGCGCGCGGTCGACCTGCCGCCGCAGTTCGTCGCGAAGGTGCATGGCCCGCACATAGTCCTCCGCGAGCACGTAGCGTCCCATCTCGAGGCGGATCCGGACGCCGGGCGAGTACTGCCCGGCAGAGCGATCGAGCAGCGGTCCGTGGTACCACGCCGCCTCCGGCAGCACGATGTGGAGGTAGACATCGGCCGTGATGTCCGCGTGCTCGACGGCCGCTTCGAGGACCTCGTGCCCCGCGCGCGCGAGCTGCGTGCAGGCTTCGTCGAGAGCTTCCCTGACGCCGCTGTCCAGCCTGTCGCAAAAGTACGGGCGCAGCACACCGAACCTCAGTGAACCCTCCGCCGGCGCGGCGGGCGCGTTCGAGGGTCCGGCCATCGCCTCGAACATCAGCGCCGCATCCTGCACGGAGCGGGTCATCGGCCCGATGTGATCGAGTGTGGTGCTCAAAGGGAGGACGCCCTCGAGGGAGACCTCGCCGAGAGACGGCTTGAGTCCGACCGTCCCGCAGACCGCTGACGGGATCCGGATGGAGCCGCCCGTGTCGGTGCCGAGCGCGCCGAAGCACATGCCCGTCGCCAGCGCCGCGGCCGACCCCCCGCTCGAGCCGCCCGCCGACCGCGACTCGTCCTGCGGGTGGCGCACGGGGCCGAACGCGGATTCGTCGCTCGTGGTGCCGAACGCGAACTCGTGCAGGTTCGTCTTGGCGACCAGGATCGCTCCGGCGTCCCTCAGCCGCGTCGTGACGGGAGCATCCACGGCCGCCGCCGCCGTTGGAATCGCGGATCCCGCCGTCGTCCGGGTCCCCGCCACGTCCACCAGGTCCTTCACCGCGATGGGGATTCCGTGGAGGGGACCTCGCCAGCGCCCGGAGCGGATCTCGGTATCGAGCCGCCGGGCGTCTTCGCGCGCGGTGTCCTCGAGCACGGTGATGATCGCGTTGAGTGAAGCCCGCGTCCTGATCTGTGCGAGGGACGCCGAGACGAGATCCACCACGCTGATCGCTCCTGCGCGTATCAGCGGCGCGATCTCGGAGATGCTGCGGAGGTCCGGGTGATTCACGGCTGCAGCGGAGGGCGCGACCCAGGGCCGAGGACGCGCAGGTCGGCTTCCCGGAGGGCCGCCGTCGAGCGGGCGAGCGATTCGAGGAGCGGTGCGAGGGCAGGCAGCCCTCGGCGCTCGGCGTCGGCACATGCACTGCGCAGCCAGGCCTCGATTGCAGGTGGGTGGTGCATCAGAAACTCACTGTCCCTCGTATCGTAATCGGAACTGTCAGGAAACCATGATCCACCGGGGCGTCGAGGTGGTTCCAGGCGAACTTCACCGCCAGCTCCACGCCAACGGGCCCCGACCGCAGGGCGCCGCCGGCCTCCGCGAAGTACCGGCGCCCGTCGCCCAGGCTGCTGCGCATGCGCCCCAGGCCCGCCGCGGCGAACGCGACGCTCCCGAGGCCCCAGCCGGCGGATCGATCGGCGACATGGACGCCCGCCGCGACATCGTAGGCTCTGGCGTCGGTGAGCGTGTAGGAGTCGAGCGCGTCCGGACCGTCGAATGCGATGCGGATGGTCGGCAGGTTTTCGACGCTGGCCCGGATCCCCAGCGTCGCGCCCGCGCTCAGCCCGAGCGGGTACAGCGTGACGCCCGCGCCCTGCGTGCGCCGCGTGAACTCGAGCACGTCGATGCGCGTGCGGCCGTCGCGCGTGCGGTATTCGTACTCCTCGAACTGCGCCGCCGCGACGTCCGTGCCCAGCAGATCCTCCAGCGGGTGCTCGTCGAACCGCAGTGACTGGTTGTACAGCCAATCGTAGCTGATCGTGACGAACTGTCGCCGCGGCTGCATCGATGCCGGAGACTGACCGGACGCCACGGCCGGGTTCAGGAGCTGCAGGCAGACGAGACCCGGAAGAAGTCGACGCATTCGGATGGTAAGCTGGTGGCGTCCCGCCTGGCCGCCGCGACGCAGGGTGGCGCCATCAAGGGTAGCGTACGACGTGAGCGACCGTATCCTCGCCGCCGTCATGCCCGGGCCACGCGTCCCGGTGGAGATCAGGGAGTTCGCGAGGCCCGCGCTGCCGCCCGGGTCGGCGCTCCTGCGGAGCGTGCGGTCGGAGGTGTGCGGCACCGACGTGCATCTCTGGCATGGCCGGCTCACGGGCGTACCATATCCGATCATTCCCGGTCACGTGTCGGCCGGCGTCCTCGACGCGATCCGCGGATCGCTGGCCCCGCTGGACGGATCGCGCCTGCGTGAGGGCGATCGGGCCGTGTTCTTCGACGTCCACCGCACGTGCGGCCGGTGCCGCGCGTGCACCGTGCATCGGACGCCCACCCGCTGCACGGCGCGGCGTGTCTACGGCATCACCGATTCCGCCGACGAAGGATTGTTCGGCGGCTGGTCGCAGTTCGTGTATCTCGAGCCGGGCGTCGGGGTGGCGAAGCTGCCGGAGGCAGTGGGCTTCGACGATTACATCGGCGGCGGCTGCGGCCTGCTCACGGCCGTGCACATCCTGGAGCGGGCTTCGCTGCGGCCTGCCGACAGCGTCCTCGTGCAGGGCGTTGGCGCCGTCGGTCTCAGCACAATCGCCCTGGCGCGCTTGGGCGGGGCTTCGACGATCCTGGCGATCGGCAGCCCCGCGCGCCGGCTGGCGCTGGCCAGGGCGATGGGCGCGGACCACGTCTGGAACCTCGCCGAGACCAGCCCTGCCCAGCGCCTGGAAGAGGTCCGGGCCCAGACGCACGGTGAGGGGGTGGACGTGGCGATCGAAGCTGCCGGCTCGCCGCTCGCCGTCGAAGAAGGCCTCTCGCTGGTGCGCGACGGCGGACGGTACGTCATCGCGGGCCATTACACCGACGTGGGGCCCAGCACGGTGAACGTACACCGCCAGATCAACCGCAAGCACCTGGAGATTCGAGGGTGTTGGGGAAGCGATGCCGGCCACTTTCTGCGAGCCTTGACACTGCTGGAGCGCCACGCCGCATCGGTGCCATGGCGGGCGCTGGGGGAGCGCACGTACGGGCTGGCGTCGGTGGGCGAGGCGCTCGCCGATGCCGAGCGAATGGCGATCACGAAGGCGCTCGTCGACCCGTGGATCGGCTGAGGCGGTATGGCAGGCGCTCAGCCTGCCGTCGCTGGCGGCCCGGCGTCACGGGCCTTGGGCCCCGACCGGACGTATGAGAAACACCAAGATCGTTGCGACAATCGGGCCTGCCAGCGACAGCGACGCCGTCCTGGCGGAGCTCGTCGAGGCCGGGGTCGACGTCTTCCGCCTCAACTTCTCGCACGGCACCCACGAATCACACGCGTCGGTCTACGCGCGCATACGGGACGCTGCGCGTCGGGCGCAACGCCGGATCGGCATCCTGCAGGATCTCAGCGGCCCGAAGATCCGTACGGGGCCTCTTCAGGGGGACGTCCCGATGGACCTCGTCGAAGGCCGGGACCTCCGGATCGGGCTCGGGGATCGGCCCGGCGAGCCGGGCCGCATTTTCACGGCCTATGCCCCGCTTCTGGAGTCGGCGAGGCCCGGCGATCGCCTCCTGCTCGACGACGGCCGAATCGAGCTCCGCGTGGTGGCCCGCGAGAACGGCGAGCTCGTGACGACCATCGTGAACGGGGGACCACTGGGTGGAAAGAAGGGCATCAACGCGCCCGGCGTGGCGCTTCCCGCGTCGGCGATCACCCCGAAGGACGAGCTCGACCTGCGGTTCGGCCTGGAGCTCGGCGTCGATCTCGTCGCCGTGAGCTTCGTGCAGACCGCCGAGGACGTCGCGGGGGCGCAGGCGCTCATGAGGTCGGCGGGGCGCGAGGTGCCGCTCATTGCGAAGATTGAACGGCCGGCAGCGGTCGAGAATCTCGGAGACATCCTCGAGATCGTCGCCGGCGTCATGGTCGCGCGCGGCGATCTCGGGCTGGAGGTTCCGCTCGAGCAGGTGCCCCGGCTGCAAAAGGCGATCATCCGGCGGGCCCGGATCATGGGCCGCCCGGCCATCCTGGCAACGCAGGTGCTGGAGTCGATGCGGAGCGAGCCCCGGCCGACGCGCGCCGAGGTCAGCGACGCGGCCAACGCCGTGGACGAGGGCGCGGACGCGATCATGCTCGCCGGCGAGACTGCCGTCGGCGCGTTCCCCGTCCGCGCCGTCCGGACGCTGGATGCGGTCATTCGCGACGCGGAGCTGCTGCCCTCGTCCGACGCGGTGCGGCCGGCCGCCGATCCGACGGGCAGTCTGCACGGGCGAGCTCTGTGCGAGGCGGGCGTGACCCTGGCCACGGCCGGCCGGGCGGATGCGATCGTGGCGGTGACGCGCGAGGGCAAGACGGCGCGCCTGCTGTCGTCGCTGCGGCCTGCGGCCCCCATCATCGCCGCCACGTTCACGGAAGCCGTGGCCGGTCGGCTGTCGGTGCTGCGGGGGGTGGTGCCGTTCGTGACGTCGGAGGCCAGCGGTGTCGCGCTGGAGGCCGAGCTGGTGCGCCACGGCCTCGTGGCCGCCGGCGCCGTGCTGGTGTTCATCGGCGTCAGCCCCGAGCTGGATCGCCCGGACGCGAACTTTGTGCGGATCCGGCGGGTCGGGTAGCCGGTAGCCGGGGTCAGGTCTTGCATTGAC